>DATCTT010000300.1:0-35058 GCA_036567845.1 Candidatus Ozemibacteraceae bacterium
CGGGCAACGGCCCCTCGCCCCGTCCGGCCAGCGCCAGAACCGGCTGCTCGGCAGCCTCGGCGTAGGATGTTTTCAGGCTGCGGGCCAGTTCGGCCACCGGCAGTTCGAGCACCCGGTCCCCCTTGCGCAGAGCGCGGTTGAGAGCGGTGCGGACATGCCCCGGGTAATCTCGGATCAAGGGCAGGATATCCGATGGCTGCGCCGGAACGGTGCGGAGGTCCAGAGGCTCCTGGCCGGGAACGGCAAGAATGCCATCGCGGAGACTCCAGCTCCCGGGCGGAAGCGGCAGGGAGAGATCGGGAACGTGCTCGACGATGATGGCGTCGGGTTCCCGGCCGTGGGCTTTCGAGACGAGCGAGACCATCCGGTTGTCGGCCGTGAAGAACCTGAGAGCGTCCGAACTCCGGCTGCGCAGGGAAAGCCCCCCCGCCGCCGGCACGTCCCCGACAAGCCGGGGATCGGCCCCGAGCACCCGGCCGAACAGCTGTTCTTTTGCGTTCATTGCCGGGAATTGTAACACAATCCGCCGGTATTTTTTTGTAACCCCTCAACCCCTATAAGCCGATAGATGAGATCAGACCGTATTCTGCCCAAAGCCGTCCTTGGGAGATAATAGAGATGTTCAGGAGCAACAAAACCGCCGCCCCAGGCCAATTCAGGCAGGTGGTGTCCTGGAACCGGCCATTTGCCGGGAAAACACCGCTTCTGTGTTCCCTCCTGCTCGCCTTCCTCTTCGGAATCTGCGCGAATGGGGCATCAGCCGACGTTCCCACGCTGAACTCGGGTCAGCTGATTCTTTCAACGGACCTGAACAGCGACGGGATCGCCGCGATCGGAGATACGGTCACCGCCCAGTTCGACCTCATCGCAACCCCGGCCCTGTCGGGTTCGAGCCTGAGCTTCACTCCCGTCGGAGGCCCCGTCCTTCCGATCTCCCTGACGATCGTCAATGCAACGACGGGTCATTACAACGGCACCTGCAACTGGACGGTAACGGCCGGCACCGCCGACAATTCCAACCTCGACCCTCAATATACGTTTTCAAATATTTCTGGAACTTTGTCCGGCAGCATCCTGGGTTTCAAATTCGACAACAAGGTTCCGAATCGGAGCGGCATGCTGACCGCCGTCCCCAATCCAGCCAAGAAAGGCCAGACAGCGACGTTCACCCAAACCGTCGCGGGATCTGATGCCATCGGGGCAATCGGAATTCTGGATCTCTCCTCGATCGGGCTTTCCGCCTCTTATCTGATGACCGGGAATCCGCTTACGGCAGGCATTCCCCTGCCAGCAAACCTGGATTCGACCTTTCCCTTTCCCATCACAATCCGTGATGCTCGGGGAAACTCCTCCATCCGATACGACGATTTCTCGATGCCGATCGACACGAAGGCACCGAGCATTCAGGCGACGAGCAAGGTCACAAACAATGCAGGCAACATTCCGGCTCAACCCGGACATGTCATCCATTTCACGGTCGACCTGGCAGAGTATGACGGCGACCTCGTGACGGTCGACCTCTCGCCCATCACCCTGGGAAGCCTCGCCCTGTCCCAGACATCTCCTGCAACGAGATTCGAAGGCGAATATACTTTGCCTCAGGTCGATGGCATCGAGGGAACGAACTTCCCCTTCACGGTGAACGTCACGGACAATGGCGGGAACACCTCTTCGCGCACGGTTTTGCTGAGCGCCATCAGCCTGGACCCGCCGGACCCACAGACGACAACCGTCACCATCCTCAACGCAAACTCTACGGTGTCGACTCAGACGCAGCTGGCGAGCATTTCCAGTATTCTGCACTTCTCGTCAAAAATCGATTCGACCCTTCCGGCTTCCGTATCTGTCAATCTTTCCGCTCTCGGCGTGGCCGTTCCTCTGCAGATGGTCGGCATTTTCAGCAACGGAAGCGCAACCTATGAAGCCGATTATACGCTGCCGGCCGGCTCTCTTGAAAACGGCCCCAGCTACACCTTCCAGGTCACAGCTCAGGACAGCGGCCTGAACACGATTTATCGATATACCACTCCTGCAATCTGGATCGACAACAATCCGCCAGTGGTATCCGGTGTCACGGTGACACGGGCGGCAGGAGCCGGAACGATCAGACTCGGGGACTCGATCACCGTGAGCGCGACGGTGACAGGGGTCGAGTCGGGAGCCTTTGCCGTCGGCAGCGTGACGGCAGATTTGCGCCTGTTCGGGGCGACGACACCCGCCACCAGCCTGACGAACGTGTCGGGAAATCTCTGGCAGAAGGTTCTCACGGTGTCAACAGGGACAGTGCTCATCGATGACGCGGTCCATACGGTTCGCGTCGTTGCAAATGACGATCTGAACAACATCGCCTCGGCCGAATCGGCGCTTCTGGCGATCGACACCCAGCCCCCGGTTTTCCAGACAGCGACCTGGACGCGCAATCCAACAGATCACCCCTATGTACGCATCGGCGATCAGCTCACGTTCCAGGTGTGCGCCGATCTCGCCCCGGACACACTGACGGTGAAGGCAGACCTGACGACCATCGGATCGGTCACCCCCACCCTCGCCAAGCTCAGTGACAACGGCGTGGTCGCCACCTACGCCCTCACCTTCACCGTTGCCCAGGGGCCGCAGGATGACGGAGCCACGCTGCCGATCGTCATCACCGATGACGCAGGCAACGTCGCCTACCTCCCCGGTCTGGCGCAGATCGCCCAGCCGGAGATGCGGATTACGCTGTTCGACCAGTTGCCGCCCCAGCCGACCGGCCGCCTGAACCTCACGGCAACGCGCAGGGATCCGACCGGCGACGCATTCCCGCTGACCGTCATCAACCTGAACCGGAACCTCGCCTTCGGCTGGCCCGTCGAGGCGAGTGGCCGGGATGAAGGCGTGTGCAGCATCGATCTTTCCCTCGTCGGAAGCGGCGCGGCGGATCCGATGATCTGGGGCGCCGTTCCCACGGCCTCGTATGGTTCCTTCCTGTCGGCAGCCTCGAGCGGCGTTCTTTTCGATAGCTCTGCCTATACGTTCATCGCGACGATGACCGACAAGGCCGGGAACATGATCGCCACCACGACCTCTATCTCGTATGTCGTCGATTGTATTCCTCCCGCGATCGGAAGCCTCAGCGCGGAAGTCGTCGGTGGCGGTATCGCCACAATCGGTAGCCAGATCCTGTTCAAGGCCTCGGTCACCGGAAATGACAGTATGGCGCCAACCGTCGACCTGACGGGGCTTGGCGGTGCTGCCAGTCAGCAGCTGACTTCGGCCGGTGGCGGACTGTATACCTGGCAGGCCACCGTCCCATCGGGAAACTGGGAAGCCACCAATGCGTCGTGGCTCATTACGGTTTCCGATGCGCGCGGTAACAAGGTTTCCAGTTTCACAGCACCGATCGAGATCGACAACCGTCCGCCCCAGGTGGGCGGGCTCCTGGTCTCCTGGACCGATCTTCTTTCTGACGGCCGGATCAGCCTGGGCCATGCCGCCTCCTTCACGATTTCCCTCGGCGGAGGGGACGCGCCCGGAACGGCCACGATCGACCTGTCAGTCATCGGCAGTTCAGGCGCCGTGCAGATGGCGTATGCCAACGGCAGCTACTCCATCTCGGTTCCACAGACGCTGCCATATACGACAGAATATACCAACTATGCCTTTTCGGCCCGGGTGACAGACAATCACGGCAACATCGTCATCCTGAACTCCGCCACGATTGCCGAAGTGGACTGCCTGAGCCCGGGCTTCGCGAGCTGCGGCATTCTGATCACGCAGAACAATGGGGACAATCCCGTCAACTCCGTCGCCAATACGGGGGATGTCGTGACGGTGTATGCCAGCATCACGAACGCCCTCGACGCCGTCGCCTCGGCGACGATCTCCTCGGGAAGCGTATCGCTCGCCACGGGAACCATGACCTACGTCGCGGCCCGGAACCGGCACGAGGCGAATTTCACGATTCCCGCGGGAAGCGGCATCTGGAATCTGTCCTATGTCCCCCTCACCTTCCAGGCGACTGCGACGGACAACGTCGGCAATGCCTCCTGGACCTCAACCGCACTTTCGGCGTTCACGGTCAAAAACAAACTCCCTTCGATCGACACGGCTACGTTCACCCTGACCCCCAACCAGAGCCTGTTCGAACTGAGCCCCGACGGTGTCGCCACCTATCCGGTCCTGAACATCGGAACGGGCAGCATCGACAAGCTGACAGCCTCTGCTTCGCTTGCCGTTGGCGACCGTGTCACGAGTGGCATCCTCGACCTGTCCCTGATTCCGGGGGCCCCGGCAGCGCTTCCGCTGACCGTTTCCGGCGATTCCGCCGGAACGTCGAGCATCGATCTATCGAAATACCCCCTCTCCGACTGGACCCTGGCGACCATCACGCTCACGCTTCGTGATGAGGCCGGCAATGCCGTCAGCACAGGAACCCGCCTCTATGTCGATACGAAGCGACCGGACATGCTTGGCGTGACCTTTGACGGAACGAACCTCAACATCCGGTTTTCAGAGGATTATCAGGCATCGAGTGTCGCCCCCTCGCAATGGCGTCTGATTGGCAGCACATCGGCCGGACTGCTCGCCTCGATGTCGCTGACCTACGACACCACCTTTTTCCCCTCCGCCCTCGTCAACGATCTGGATGCCACGCTCGGCCAGAGCGCGAGAACCCTGATCGCCGGCTGGGCATCGACACCGCTGTATCTCGAGGTGACCTCGAACGCGACGGCACCGGTCAAGGATTATGCCGGCAACTGGCTGCCAGGCTATGCGCGTTTCCCCGTCACGATCACCGACGCATCGTGGCGGACACCGGCGAAGCTCACCAACTTCGTCGTCAACACCGCGAACTGGAACCCTGCCACGGGAATCGGCTCGATCAGTCTCGACCTGCTCTTCGACCGGGCGATGGCAACAGACACCCTCATCGCCTCCAACGCCGTCCTCCTCATTTCGCCGCTCGGGTATGACTTTCTGAACATTGATTATACCGTCGGCTATGTTTTCCAGAAGGCCGACATGACCTCTTCGGGCTGGGTTTCCGACACCCAGCTCCATATCGAGCTGTGCGACAGCGGACGCGACTGGGTGGCACGCATGCTCGGCTCGGGAACCGCCCTCCTCCGGTTCGCAAACCGCTCTTCAAACGCGGTCTTTGTCCGCGACACGCTTGGCAAGTCCGCGACAGTGTATCCGACGAGCGCGCCGTTCCCCTCCTCCGCGATCGCCCGCCCTCCTGCCGGCTCATTCATTGTCGCGGATCCCCCGAACAACATCATTCTCGACCTCGCCAGCGGCACCCTCGACGTCGTGCTTTCCGACCGGGCGCTGCTATATACGAACGGCTTCTACACGCTTGATGGACTTGACCCTGCCCTGGGAATCGCCACGCCGACCTATACGAAGCGCACGACGAGGTTCCACTCAAAGTTCGTGTTGTATGACACTGGAGTCGATCCAGCGACGTTTACCCGCTTGACCCTCCAGCCGCTCGCGACAGACACCAATCCGGACGTTTCGAGCAAAACCGTGCATCTAAAACTGACCGACACCGACATCGCAATTGTCGTAGCGATGTTCCGCAGTAATCCCGCCCCGGTGTGGGGAATGCGCGTCGATGCCGGCGCCTTCGGCAACTGGTGGGACCAGCCCAGCCAGCTGTTCCTCCCGTCTGGCAGCCCCGGCGGTATGACTCTGAATCCCCCAGCCACAACCGGTTCGGCACGCCTCGTCGCAGCCGCAATTTCGGACCCGCCACCCACCAGAAGTGCTGCAGCAGGCAGCCTGATCTTCGAATTCGATATTGAACCGAATTTCATCGGCAATATCCCCGTCCCCCTTTCGACCGCGGCGCCGACGGCCCGCATTGCGAGCGCCACCGGAGAAACGCTCGCCACCGGCACCTTCGTGAGCTGGACAACCCGCACGATTGCCGGGAAAACGAGATACACGGCCCGCTTCACCAACCAGACCGAGCTTCTCGCCCCGAACATGCAGGACATCGAAGGTCGCCTGGAAATCTGGGGCGTCAATGACGCCTTCGGCCAGAGTCTCTACACCCAGGCGAGTCCGGGCGCGACCGGAACCGTGTATGATCTGAGCCTGCGCAGCACGACCGACGCACGGGGCTTCTCGAGCGGTACGAGCCTTCTCGCGATCGACACCCTCGCCCCCACGGCCGTCTCGATCACTCCTGCCACAATTTCCCGGCTCGGGGCCGGTTCCGGCGTGTTCACGGTCACCTTCAGCGAGCGCATGAACACGGCTGCCGGCGCCCCAAAACTTACCCTCGCAACCGGCGCGACGAGCCTGACCTTCACCCACCGTGGCTGGAGCGCCGATGGCACGGTCGCCACCTACTCGAATGACACGGCCATCAGTGACGCCCTCGCACAAGGCACATGGAACTACAAACTGACCGCCGTCGGAACCGATCTCGCCTCAAACACCTTTGCTGGAGACACGACCCACACGGCGAACGTGCGCACCAACGCCCCCTCCATCAACAGCATTCTCCTCGCCGTCACCCGTGGTTTCCTCTCGCCGGCCCCGCAGGTCGATCAGCCCCAGAATCTCCCGTTCAGCCAGATCACACCCACCGGACTCACCGATGGAAGCGGGACGGTCGGCATCCTGTATGGAGACACCCCTCTGAACCCGCCGCACACCCTGCGCCTCGTCAGTTCCTCGGGCGCCTCCTGGACGACAGGCATTGACCTGTCCGGAATGACCGGGATGGCGACAATCACCGCGGCCGTATTCGGCAATCCCGGCAACGTCGGCCCCGCCTCGTATCTCGCCCAGATTTTCGATGCCCAGGGCAACACCAGCGACGTTGCCACCTTCGTCTACGATGCGAAGGCGGCAGTTCTCGATCTGTTCGAACTTTCGGGAGCTGGCATCGGCAGCTTCGTGAACGGCGTCTACTACACGGCAACCCCAACCGCGATCACGGTCCGGGCACACGCGATGAACGCCACGGACGGCCAGTATCTGACCATCTATCCGACCGCCAACGGCACCGACACATTCGCCCTCACCTCTTCGGGGATGGGAACCTACACAACCATCATCGCGAGCCAGTTCTCCGGTGGGGATTATCTGCTGGGCCTCAGTGACACGGCCGGCAACCTCCACACGGGACTTGCTCCGATACAGCTCCGAGTCGACAGGGTCAGCCCCCAGGTGACAGCAATCACCCCGAACGGCACGATCGGAAACAGCCTGGCCGGGGCGATCACCGCCGTCGTGACGTTCAATGAGCCGATGAACGGCGCTCCCGGTTCCGCGCCGACGCTCACTCTCGCCACCAGCGGCTACACGATCCCCTTCACGTTCCAGTCCTGGACGGCATCGGATACGGCTCAGTATATTAATACGAACGCCATCGGCTCGACGTATCCGGCAGGTCTCTACACCTATCAGGTGACCGCCGGCATCGACCTGGCCGGCAACCTCGCCTCGTTCACCGCCGGCGGGTTCACGCTCGACGTCCAGTCGCAGGGCCCCGCTGCCATGCCCGTCGTCTGGACTGACCAGCCGCTGCTCGCCGCACAGCCGTTCCCGGGCCTCTCGTTCAACCCCAACCTGCCCGGAGGCCCCGGCATCGCCACGATCTCGCTCAATTACAGCGGCACCCCGTCCAACATTCCGCATGACCTGCTCCTCGTGGACAGCAGCGGCAAATATATAGCTACATATACTGGAATTATCCCGACCGGCGGTTTTGCCAGCGTCACCGTTGCCGCGACACTTCTCGACCCGGCCTGGGATGCGACAGCCGTGCCCGTGGGCAACGTCGGACCGCTGAGTTTCGCCATGCGTCTGCGTGACAGCGCCGGCAACATTTCGGCGGATCTGCCGGCCGGCAGCCCGGTTCCCTTCGTCTACGACTCCCTGCCGGCGACCATCACCGCCGTCACGTTTGCCGGCCCCGGCATCGCGACGGGCGGATACCAGTATTATTCGCCGCTCCTGGGCAACTTCACCCTGACCGCATCGACGACGAATGCGACCGACCAGCAGCGGCTCATCATCTTCGATGAGGCAGCCATCGCCACGCACGTCGTTCCCATGACTCCCATCGCCGCGACGAACGACCATACTGTGGCGACCGGCTCCAGCCTGACGTCAGGCAGCTATACCTTCTGCTTCGCCGATCTGGCCGGCAATATCGCCAGTGGCAGCGATGCCCTTCTTCGCGTCATCGTCGACACGACCGCCCCGCAGCTCGCCAGCGCAACACCGGTTTCGATTGGCACTCTGGCGGCCCGGGCCGCCACGTTCACTCTCATTTTCGACGAGCCGATGCAGACGGCCACCACGCCCATCGTCCTGCTCGCCACCACCGGCATGAGCATCGCTCTCGAACCCACGCCTGATGCCGCCGGCTGCTGGCTCAGCTCGACCACCTGCCAGTTCACCAATGCCGTCGCAATCCCTTCGACCCTGTCTCCCCAGGGCAACTACAGCTATCTCGTGTCGAATGCCCGCGACTACGCCGGCAATCCCGCGGTATCCGCCCTTCAGATCAGCATTTACTCCCAGGCACCGGCCGCAACGCTTCGCGTCCGGACACAGCAGCCGATGCTCACCGGGACCGCACCGCTCGAGAACCAGCCGTACAGCTTCCCGGTCAGCGGCGCGGCAAGCCTAACCTTCGCGTATGCCGTCGGTCCCTTCAATCCGCCGCACACCCTGCGCATGTATGACGCAGGAAATATTCAAGTAGCTACATATTCTGTGCCGGACGATCCGGCTGCCGAAATTCCCTTCTCGCTTGACATCGCCTCGTGGACGACGGCTCCCGGCGCCACGGCGGCAACCGGCCCGGCCGTCTTCACGTTCCGCCTCGCCGACGGCCTCGGCAATCTTTCCTCGCAGCTTCTGGCCCCGTCCGGCGTGACCGCCTCGCTGACCTACGACAGCAAACCAGCTTCCATCACCGCTTTCGCTCTCGGGAACACGGGAATCGCCAGCGGCGGCATCACCTACTACTCGCCCGCCGTTTCGGGCAACACCACGATCACTCTCACCACCGATGCGACCGACACGCAGCGGCTGGTCATCATCGATCCGGTCACCCCTGCAACCTGGATCGTCCCGCTGTCCCAGCCGACGCCGATGACCCACTCGGTCGCCACGGGAACCGGTCTGCCGGAAGGCCTCTACACCTTCACGGCCGCTGATCCTGCCGGCAACCTGGCAACCGGCCCGGCCTGCACCCGGCTCGTCCAGGTCGATGTCTCGCAGCCCGTCATCGTGGGGATCACCCCCACGACGCTCACCGGCGCCCAGCTCCACACGGCCCCGACCGGCACAGAGCTGTTCACCGTCACCTTCTCCGAACCGATGAGCTCGGCGACCGTGCCGGTCGTCGCGTTGACCAGCGGCGGGTATTCCTTCCCGCTCGTCGCCTCGCCGGCCGCCCCGGCCTGCTGGATCAGCTCGATGACGTGCCAGTTCTCGAATGCCGTTCCCATCGTCGCGACGTTCCCGCAGGGGATGTATGCCTACAGCGTCACCGGTGGCACCGACTACGCCGGCAACACCGCCGTCTCCTCGAACGGCGCCTTCCAGATCGAGCTCCAGTCCCGCGGACCGCAGGTCCTCTCGTTTGTCACGCGTTCACAGCAGGATTCGACGGCCAGCGGCACAGAGATTCTGACCGGCCAGCCGTTCAGCCATCTCATCGGCCCGCACGCCGCAACTCTGACCGTCAGCCTCGCGACAGCATCGGGGACCGGCACCTTCCTGCATTTCGTCCAGAACGATGTCACGGTCGCCTCGGTCACCCTCGTCTGGGACGGCACGGACTCGATCGGCACCTTCACCTGGGATGCCGCAACCGGGCCCGTTCCGGTGAACGGCTCCCCCTACACCCTGCGTCTGGTCGATGCGTCCGGGAATCCGTCCCTCGAAACCGGCACCTGGACGATGGACGCGACGGCCCCGATCGTACTCAGCACCCCCGACATCTTCGGCGGCCGCACTGCCTCGGGAACCACCTACACCAACTCGACCCTGACGTTCCGGTTCAAGGCGGCCGAACCCCTTGCCCCGCGCCTCCGGATCCGCTCGGCGAACGCCACCGACACCTACGCAATGACCGCCACATCCGGCACGAATCTCTGGAGCGGCGTATGGAACCTGTATCACAGCCGTGACTTCACCCTAAAAGCGACGGACGGCGTGTATCTCGCCGACATCGTCGATGCCGCCGGCAACGTCGGCACTCCGACGACGGGCCTCGCCACCTGGTCCTGCCGGATTGTGGTCGACTCCACCCCGCCAACCGTCGGAACCTACACCCTCAAGCTGGCGGAAACCACCGTCACCCGGTTTTCTCCGGCGGCGGCAAGCCTGACCATCGAAGTGACTGCACCAACCGAAACCCTCTCCGAAGCCAGCATTTTCTGGATCGACGTCACGGACCGCTGGAGCAGGCTCGTGAAGCGCCTCCCACTGGTTGCGACGGGCACAGCCTTCCAGGCATTCTGGGACGGCACAAACTCGGCCGGAACTCTGGTAAATGATGATGAATATATATTCATAGCGACAGATTATGCCGGAAACCGTGCGGCAAAGACGGCAAAGGTGTTTGCTTCGACCGCCGGCTTCCGGCTCGTAAGCGCGGCCGAGATCACGAGCGGCACGATCGATCTGCGATTCAGCCTCCCGGTTCGGGGGAAAAGCGTCCAGAACGCCGACTTCGCAATTCCAGGCCTGACCGTCGCTTCCTTCTCCCTCGAAGAGGCCACGCGACTCCGGCTAACTCTCAACACCGGCATGGCCCACGGCATCGATGTTCCCGTCACAGTCAACGTGGGTTCGATCACCAGCGACGACTTCGCCCCGATCACGGCCCCTGGAAACGTAGCCACCATCACGGCTGTCGATGCGCGTGGCCCGATCGTTTCGAACGTGATCCTGGCCGGACTGGCCGGCCCGAACTACTTCAAGGCAGTGTTCGACGAGCAGGTCACCGAGACAACCGCCGAAACCATCTCGAATTATGCCCTGACGACATCGGGCCGCACGATCGCCCTCTCGAACATCACCCTGCTATCCGACGGACTCTCCGTCACGGCATCCGCTTCGGAAACCCTCGCCGAAAGCTCGGTCTATACCCTGACGGTGTCGGGCGTCGAGGACGGATATCGGAACCGGAGCACGGCGGCCCTCGCCTCGTTCACCTTCCGGGGTGCCGACGTGACGGCCCCGACGATCACCCTCGCCGCCTTCTCGAATCCGGGTAATGAGCGCGATATCCTGATCGCGGTCAAATCCAGCGAGGCCCTTCAGAATGGCAGGTCTCCAGCTCTGACGGTCACCCCAAGCACGGGGTCACCCGTATCCGTGGGGATGAATCTGGCCCAAGCCCTGACCTGGACGGCCGGGTATCATCTCGACGCGAACACCGGCTCGGTGATCATCACGGTCTCGGCCTCGGATGCCGCCGGCAATACCGCCACGAAGAGCCTCACCTTCACCATTGCGACGGTCAACGCGAACATCGCGGCCCGCCTCGCCTCGGCGGACGGGATGATGACCGCCGGCTTCCCGCGCGGAAGTCTGAAGAGCACGGCGTTCGTGAAGATGCTGCCGCACGAGCTGGAGCAGATCGCAACCCACACGACGGCCGTTGCCGGCATCCGCCCCCATCTGTCAGCCGCCATCCGCCACTCGACGGCGACTTCCGTCGCGAAACTCGCCAGCCAGGCTGCGGAGCTCACCCCCGTCGGTGGCGCCTACGAGATCAGCTTTGCACGTACGGCCCTTGGAAGCGGTTTCGACGTTACGGCGAAGTTGCCGGC
The DNA here is from genome assembly GCA_036567845.1 of Candidatus Ozemibacteraceae bacterium. Taxonomy (GTDB): domain Bacteria; phylum Muiribacteriota; class Ozemobacteria; order Ozemobacterales; family Ozemobacteraceae; genus MWAR01. Next base: position 11,799 of record DATCTT010000300.1, read on the forward strand.
CGGTATCATGAGAACCGGGCTCGCCCTGTTCCGTCAGATGGATGACCAGTCCTGGCTGGCTCTCCCCTCCAAGATCGCCTCCGAAGCTATTGTCTCAGGCGGCAATGCCCCCGGACTATTCGCCCTGCTGCGCGACACCCGGCCACCCCGGCTCTCGATCAGAACGAAGGTTTCGCCAGACAAGCCGCTGACCACCGCCCGGCCGAGGTTCGACGGGACGGTCCAGGAGTATGGCTCCGGCCTGAACCTCGAATCCTTCGTCGCCCGCATCGACGGCGAATCAACCCAGCCCGTGATGTTGCTCGATGACGGCAGCTTCCGGTTCGAACCCGTCGAGGAGCTCACCGGCGGAGAGCACGAGATCGTTTTCGAGGCGGCCGATCTGGCAGGTAACAAGATCGTTACCCCGGCGATCCGTTTCGCCGTTCAGGTCCCCCTGGCCATTCAGGAAATCTCGATCTATCCGAACCCGGCCCGGATCCGCTCGACGATCCGCATCGGCGCGAACCGGCAGGACGTCGATCCTGATCTGATCGATGTCGATATTTACGATGTCGCCGGCCACCACGTCGTGAAGCTCTCGGGCGTGACTGCCGTCCGCGAGGCTGCCGGTGCCTCGGCCCGGTATCTCTACGACATCGCCTGGGATCTCACGAATGCCGACGACGAGCGGGTCGCGAACGGCGTGTATCTCGCGAAGGTTGTGATCCGCGATCCCGACGATCCGAGCCGCAAGGTCAGAAAGACCCACAAGATTGCGGTCCTGCGGTGACAGGGCGACCAGGAGAAGATCCATGAAGCAGATCATCACAGCATTGTTCATCGGAGCCCTGTTCATCATGTCAGGCTGCGGTGGCGGCGGAGGTGGAGACGGCCGTCAGGTGCTGCCCGGGGAGAACCCTCTCGGGCCGGGTGCCGGAACCGGGACAGGAACGGGCACCGGAACGGCAACTGACACGACCCCCATCGTGAAAACGCCTGCCGAAAACCTCGCGGACGGCTGGATCGACATGGGCTACACGAACTACACGAGCGCCGCAGACAAGTTTCAGACCGTGATCAACTCGTCCACCTCAACAGCAGCCCAGGTGGCCGAAGCCTACAACGGCCTGGGCTGGTCGCGCGCCAAGGCTTACGGCATGGGGTCAGGCATCAGCGAGTTCCAGCAGGCCGGCAACCTCCCCGAATCGCTGGTCGGCCTTGCCTTCGCCTACGTCCAGCTCTCGACGGGGGCGGGGTATACCCAGTCGCTCATGTATTTCTCGGCGGCCGGAGCCGACACCCCGACGAACGTCATCACGCTTCCCCACGCCTCGCTCGGCATCACCAATGGCGAGATTCACGCCATGTATGCCTACGCGCTGGCCATGACGGGCAACAATGCCTCGGCTGCGGCCCAGATCAACGCCGTCTGGACGCCGTCGACCCCGGCTGCCTCTCCGGTCGGCCAGATCCATTCTCTGCTCGTCACCCTCGGCATCCCCGGCATCAACCCCTGATCCGGAGAAAGCTCGACAACGAACCACGGAGACACAGAGTCACAGAGGCTTGAAGGAATTTCATTCCTCTGTGTCTCCGTGACTCTGTGGTTCGTTGTCTGTTTTTTCACATTAATTTTGTTCCTGCCACTCTAACTTTCTCTTGAAGATGCCGATGATTTGACCCGGATAATCCTATTTTCGCGGTTTTTTACCGTGGAGGGGCTGGAACATGAGAAACAATCGACGAGGCAAAGCAAACTACAGGTGGGTGCCGGCGCTGTTGGTCCTGCTGGCTGTCGCCGGCACGGTCTTCGGCACGCCGACGAATCCCACCATCACCCTCACGTCCGATGTGAATGGAGACGGCATTGCCGGCGTCGGCGACACCATCACCATGTCCTGCCGCAGCTCCAACGTCACCGAGGGCGACACCCCGTATGTCAACGCCAGCCTCCTGGGAAACGCCCACTTCACACTTGCCAACATTGTCTCGACGTATTACAGCGCCATCTATGGTCCTCTCACCAAGGGAACCCTTGATACGACGGGGTTCAAGCCAACATTCATCGACAACACCGGCCAGGCGGACTCGAACACGACAATCCCTGTCGATGTCCAGCCCCCGATCTGCCCCATGGGGATCACGATCCAGAGCAGCTACGCGCATGGCACAGGCGGTATCTATAAGAGCGGTGACAGCCTGAACTTCACCCTGACATTCACTGATGCCGACGGCCTGGCAGGCGGCGGCCGCCTCAACGTGTTCGCCGATCTTTCGACTCTCGGCCTCGGAACCAACGTTCCTCTGACGGGCCCTACCGGACTGGGAGTCTACACGTTCAACCAGCTGCTGCCCACCGGCCGCGAACGCAATGCAGATACGTTTTCGGTCCTGGCCGTCGATGATGCCGGAAACAAGCAGACCTTCGCCGGGGCGATCAGTTACGACACGCGGGAACCCGAAATCGAATCCGTGGTTGCGACGAATGTCTCCGGGGGGTCCGTGGTCAAAATCGGTGACCAGGTCAAGCTGACCGTCGTTATCTCGAATTACGACAACGACAAGGTCACTGCCTCGCAGAGCATCCTGTTCGGCACGAGCAAGCCCGTCCTTACCAAGAAGAGCGGCACGATCGGCTCCTCGGCAACCTTCGAATACCTGTTCACCGTCAACTCCGGCACGAATCTCGAGGACACGAGCTGGATCCAGTTCCAGGTCTACGCGACGGACGACGCAGGAAACCAGGTCGAAGGCTGGTCGAACGCCCTCGCCTACGACACCCTCCCCCCGGGCTTCGCCGATGCGCAGATAAATATCATCGATAATACAACAAACGCCATCAAAACATCCAACATTGCAATCATCGATGACACTCTGCGCTTCACCGGGAATCTGACCAGCCTTCCGACCGATGTGACCCTGACCGTCGATCTTTCGGGAATCGGAGGTGTGAGCAACCAGATCATCCCCACCTCTCCGGCGACGACGAGTTTCAGCTTCGACTTCAAGGTGTTTCAGGGAACGTCGGAGGATTACACCCCGCGCGCCTTCACGATCACGGCGAAAGATAACGGTGGCAATACCGTTTATCAGATCGCCATGCCGGTCATGTATGTCGACAACCAGCCCCCCGTCCTCTCGAGCGCCCAGCTGTCAAAGATTTCGACCGGTCTCGCCACAGCAAAGCTGAACGACACGATCGCTGTCCAGGCGAACGTCGTGAACATCGACGGTGGCGAAGTATGGGTCGATTTCCAGAACATCGGCGGCAGCGCCATCGATTTGCTCAGCAGCAGTGGCGGATCGACCTACCGGCTCGAAAAGACTGTTCTGGCGCCCCTCCCCGGCTTCACCGCCATCGACTCGTCGCGCACCTTCGTGATCCGTGCGAAAGACAACGCCGGCAACATCGCCCAGATCACGACGCCGGCGCTGTCCATTGACAACGAACCGCCAGTCTTCACCCTGGCCACCTGGACAGTCCAGCCCGATCTCTCCTCCTCGCACCCCTATGTGCGCGCCAACGACATTCTGACGTTCCAGGCAACTCTCGCCGGTTCGGGCCTCTCGACGCCGCACGATTCCGAGACCGTCACGATCAACCTGACGGCCCTTGGCGGCTCGGCAAACCAGGCGCTCACCTTCGACGGCGGTGTCTACAGCTATCAGATGACTGTCCCGGCCGGTACGGTAAACAACCTCAAGTCGTTTACCTTCACGGCGAAGGACAATGCTGACAATGCGGATGCCCGCAATGTCAGCATTCCGATCGACAACTACAGCCCCGTCGTCGGGCCGATGACCATCACGACGCTGACCGACGTCAACAAGGTTGGCGTCATGAACGTCGGTGACACCTACGAGTTCGCTGTTCCCTGTGACGATCCGGATGGCGGCCGATGCACGATCGACCTTTCACTGCTCGGTAGCTCCTCCATGTCCCTGATGGAATACGACCCCACGCTGAAGCGGTATTTCACGACTGTGACCGCGTCCGGCGCCTCGATCGAGCAGACCGGCTACGTGTTCCGGGCTCTCGTCACCGACAAGGCCGGCAACACGATGAGCTCGCTCGCCTCGGCCAAGACCGTCGACTGCGTCATGCCGGTCATCTACTCGGCATCGGCCCGGTTCCAGGATCTGGTCGGGAGCCCGACCTGCGCCAATGTGGGCGACAAAATCACCATAACGGCGGATGTCGAACTGACCCGCCTCGACAACGGGACGCCCAAGGTGAACCTCACCGCGATCGGCGGAGCGGCAGCCCAGCCTTTGTATGACGATGGTGCGCATGATGACGGAGGTGCCGGAGACGGGATCTTCGGGTTCACCCAGACCGTCGCGGCCGGTTCCACGAACGGGGTTATGACGAGCTTCCTGGTCGAGCTCGTCGACGACGCGGGGAACCGCGCCCAGGCTGCGGCACCCGAGACAATCTTCGTCGACAACCAGCCGCTGACCATCTCCTCGTTTGTCGCCTCGCAGAGCTACGACAATAACGGCAACTCGGTCGTCGACCTCGACGGCGTTTTCACGACGTATCCGATCGTCGCCACCGACATGGTGAAACTCACGATCAACGTGTTGAGCGGATCGGCCGACCCGGGTTCACTGACGGTCGACCTGACCCCGCTGGGCATCCAGAACACGGCGTATGAGCTGCGGAGCTGGACCCCGATCAGCGGCGGGAGGAGCTACAGCGAAGAGTTCACGCTTCGGCCCGGCACGATCAACGGCGTTGCGACGAAGTTCACGGCGACCCTGACAGACGTGAACGGCAACCAGACCTGGGCCCAGAGTGCCCAGGCACTCACGATCGACAATCTTGCCCCCTCGATCATCGTGTATCCGATCAGCTTCGTGGTCGACAACGGCCGCGTCGGTGAGGCGAACGAAGGGGATGTGATCCGGATCAAGGTCCGCGTGACCAATCATGACGGCATCCTGCCAATGATCGATTTCGAGAAGCTGTATCTCGACAACGGTCTCTCGGCGCCCAGTCCGACCCTTTTCCCGCCGACGGGCGGCCCAAACGAGTATTCCTACGACTGGACCGTTCCAGCCGGCCTGGGAACGACCTCCCCGATCACGATCCTCGCCTACGACGTCTCGAAGAACATGACCGTCGGATATTCCGAGGGAATCCGCTTCCTGTCTCGTATTCCGACGTTCAAGGCGTATCCGGCGACCCGGGTCGAGCTTTCGAAGGATATCGTGCCGCAGGGATATCCAAACCGCATCGCCAATCCCCCGAATGCCTACAATGCGCCAGCCGGCGACGAGCTGACGTTCACGGCCGTTCTCAGCTCGGTCTACAACACCACCAACACCCCCGCGGCAACCGTTCTGGTCGATATCCGCCCTCTCGTCAGCAGCACCGATGACGATTCGGATCAGCGGTATGCCGATGGAGACTTCAACACCTACTGGTATCCGCTGACCTACCGTCCGGCGATCAGCGGTGGCGGCAATTATGTCTATAGCGCCTCATATACCGTCGAAGCCGGTCTGTATGACATCGTCACGGCCAGCTTCCCGGTCCGCGTCCTCCATCCCGACGTCAACTCGATCGTGATGGCCACCACTCAGATGCAGTGCAACCCGCTGGCAAAGTTCGGCATCGACAGTCAGATCCCCGTGATCCAGCAGATGGGGCTCAATGTGGTGACCGAAAACAGCGACAACGTCTCATCCGCAACGCTCAACATCGGCGATGTTCTGAACGCCTGGGCAGAGATCTCGGACATTCCGGATTACTATGCCCCGGCCTCAGTTTCGGCTCTGATTTCGAACGGTGGCACGACATTCCTGACGGTTCCTCTCTCCCGCTCCGGAAGCTCGCAGATCTGGTCCGGGAGCTTCGCGGTCGCGACGGCAACCGTCTCTGTCTGGCCGGCTCTGAGTGGACAGAACATCACGACAACGATCGTGGTGAACGACGATGCCCTGAACTTCACCGCCCAGGCGCAGGTTTCGACCTTCACCATCGACAACGTCCCTCCGGTTATCCAAACCGCGGCGCTTTCTGTCACCAACACCAAGGTGTCCCCGAACCAGCAGGAATCGTGGGTCGCCAACGTCGGTGACGGGTATGAGACGCTGGGTGACGGCATTCCCGCCGACTGCCTCGTCGCCTCGGTCACCGTTGTCCCGCCCGCAAACAATGTCAAGGCCTGGATCGACCTTTCCCCGATCCTGGGCACCTCGACCTTCGAGCTGACCTCGACCGGAGGCGGCCTGCTCAATATCTTCTACAATGAAACCGGGTATTCGATCGCGACGCTCTCGTCAAATCTCGCGACGCCAACATTCACCGTCTGGGTCCGTGACAGCGCGGGCAACCGCGCCAACACCACCGTCCAGGTGGCAATCGATACAGTCCGGCCCTCGCTCGTAAGTGCAAGCTACGACGGCACGATCCTTTCGCTCAGGTTCAACGAGACAATCCGTCTGCAGCCGAACACATTCGACCAGACGCTCGTCCGGCTCGGAAACACCAACAATCTGACGGATATGAGCGTGTCGGGAAATCCGCCGGCAGCCGTTCAGCTGACGGGGCTGGACACCGTCCTGACCATGACGGATTCGGACGTCGTCGACATCCTCGTCTCCTCCTCGACGCAGGCCGTGATCGCCGACTGGGGCAGCTCGTCCCTCTGGATCGCCATGGGTCACCTGTCAGATACAGATCTCGTATCCGGCGAAGCCCCGAGCAACGATACGACGGGGTATATCGGCCGCGACCTCGCCGGCAACTGGATCACCCCGCTTCCACGTGCCTCGTTCACGAAGGTCACCGTCACGACCCCGTATGCCATCCGGCCGAAGCTGGCCGGCGGCTCCTGCGTCGTGTCGGATGAAAACCAGGCTGTCCTGTATCTGAACTTCGATCGGGACATGAACTACATCAACACGATCACGAACACGACGCTGGAACAGCTCGCCATCTGGAAGAACCGCGGCGATGCGAGTGAGAACTACATCAACCGGTTCCGCTTCCGCCAGAGCGTGAGTGCCGACTGGGTCGATTACAACAATTCAAACCCGAAAACAGTTGCCATTCAGCTCTCCCAGACAACGATCGACTGGCTCGCCCTGCAGTATACGCGGACCTCGCCGTTCATCAACCTTGCCGTGAACGACCCCCTGCCGACGAATGCCAACTTCAATATTCCAAACACGATTCCCCCGCTGATCCGCGACCAGCTCGGGAACCGGGTGCAGGGAATCATTCCGGCGAATGCCACGCAGGCCACCTTGGTTCCGCTCAATTCCCAGTTCACGATCAACAACTTCACCCTCACCTCGAGCGGGACGCAGGTCCTCCTGACGGTCGATCTGAATGCCGCCACCTCGCGCCGAGCAAGATTGTATACTGACTTCTTTACTTCAAGCGCCAACCAGGTCATCCTGCCCTGCACCTCTCCGGTCAGCTTCCAGAAGATCTACCTGGCGAAAAGCTCAAACATGAGCGGCGGTTCGTTCCCGCTGACGACGGCGTATGTGGACTACACCCAATTCAACGCGCTGAACCCCCAGTATGCCTCGACGACGATCCGAATCCCGCTCAATGAGAGTGCCCTCCAGACGATTCTCTCGTGGGGAAACCGGCAGATTTACATCGCCTGCGAGCAGGGAGCCCTCGTCGACATGTGGGGCAACCAGTCCGTGACCTACCGGAACGCCGACGGCACGGCCAAGCCGCTGAACTTCGACCCGACGGGCACCTCGGCGCAGCCGCCGCGGATCTTCTCGGTTGCCGTCGCCCCCGTCGTCTCGAATCACCCGAGCGACACGAGCATCCAGCTCGTGAAGGGGCCGGCCGCAGCAGGGCTGACGTATGAGGTCGCCTTTGAGACGGCGACAATCAGCAACAACCTGCGGCTCCCGATCGACCAGAGCGTCACCCCGAAACTCGAGCTGCGCGACACCCAGACCAACGGCCTGATCGACCAGGCGACGTTCCTCGGCTGGACAAGCCATCAGATGGATTCCGTGACGCGCACGGTGGCCCAGTTCCAGAACTCGAACGCCTTCGCGAACGGCGCCCTGCAGCGGGCCTCGTGCACCGTCGTCGTCTCTAATTTCCGCGACCTGTTCGAACTCACCGGTGTGACCCACACCGAAAATGCCACCCAGGTTTACGATCTGACCACGAAATCGACCGCGGCCAGCGGCTTCTCGGAGCCGGCCAGCAAAACCCTCGTGATCGACAACCAGGCGCCGAAACTGGCCCGGGTTGCGCCCGACAACGTCACGATCGGCATCACCCCGGCCGAGGCGGCTTCGTTCACGCTGACCTTCGACGAAGCGATGAATGCCCAGATCGGGTATCTGCCCAGCGCCTACCTGAAGAGCGGCAGCACGGCCATCACCCTGCGGTGCACCGGGTCGACGGACTCGCCCTCAAACCGCACGTTCCGGTTCGTGAACACGCAGGCCATCAGTGGTATCGAAGGCACATTCCAGTTTGTTGTCTCGTCGGCTCTCGACGAGGCGGGAAACGCCTACGCCGACACGACGGCCACCGGCACGATCAACATTCGCGCCAAGGGTCCCGTCCTGTCCAAATACGAAATCCGTTCCACCCAGGAAACGACCGGCCGGAGCGATCTGAACATGGATTACAGCCCCTACGCCACCCTGACCGGTCAGCCGACGAACCTGGCAACGATCAGTGTCTTCTTCACGACGGGAAGTGCAGGCGAGACATACTGGCTGCACCTTGTCCAGAACGGTTCGACGATCGCCAGCCGCTCCTTCATCCCCGCGATCACCGGCGACGGTCTGGTCGGCAATATCACCTGGGACGGCAAGCAGAAGTTCACGGATGCCACGCCGATCGATGGCCGGTATTCCTATGAGCTGCGCGTGTATGACAGCTTCTTCAACGAAGGCAGCATCCGCAGCACCCTGGTTTACGACTCGAAGGCACCCCAGATGTCGCAGTGGAAAATCAGCCATGGCGGCCCCGTGCGGACCGGTGACACGATGACCTTCTTCAACCCCCAGATTCATTCCTATGTGAAGATCGATGCCATCGGGGCAAGTGATGGCGGCACGGTGTATCTACGCACGATGCCCCTGAATCCGGGGATGAGCACAGCGACCCAGACGTATGCGATGTCCCCGCTGACGCCGAGCGGCAAGACCCTCTCGTTCAACGGCCGCACCACCGACAACAGCACCTTCCTGCTCGATGGCGAGTATTGGCTGAACCTGGTCGACGGCGCCGGCAACGTGCTTGGCACCCCCTACGGCCGCCTGTTCATCGATACGGTCGGTCCGAACATCGCCAGCCTGAGCATGGCCCTGACGGGTGGCGCTCCGATCACCACCCGGTATAACCCCCGCGTCGACAGTCTCGTGATCTCGGTCACGACGGATGACACCCCCGACGTCAGCAGCGGCCCGGCCTATATCCGGATCAAGCAGGGCTCGACCGTGATCCGTGACCTCGAACTGCCCGCCCCGAACGGCTACAACTACAGCGTGACCTGGGACGGCAAGAAGGCCCCGCCGAGTACCGAATACGTCGGTGAAGGCCAGTATCAGCTCACCGTGATCGACCGCGCGGAAAATCAGGGAGTGAACAATAGTGCTGTCTATACGACAACGCTCGACATCATCACCTCGGGCTTCGGCTTCACGGCAGTCAAGCAGACGGGCTCCCAGACCCTGCTGCTCACCTTCAGCCATGATGTCGATCCCCAGATCGAGGAGCTGCAGCTGGTGAATCGGTTCCTGCTCCTCCTCAACCCTGGCGATCTCACCGGCGCCCAGCCCGAATACGTCACGGTCGACGGGAAGACCGTGACCCTGACGTTCGACCAGGGATTCGAACATAATCACAGCTACACCATGAAGGTGATGGACGGCTTCACCAGCATCGACGGCGACCGGTTCACGACCCCCCAGGTCCAGACGTTCACCGCCGATGCGCAGGGGCCGCAAATCGCCCAGATCACGTTCGACGGCGTGGCGAACGCGCAGGAGTTCAATGTCGTGTTCGACGAGATCGTGAACGCTTCGACGGCGACCACCCTGTCGAACTACACGCTGACCGCCTCGGGTTCGGTCATCGAGCTCGACCCGGCCCGGATCTTCCTGCGGGCCGACAACCGGTCGGTGCGGCTGAAGTCCTACACGAATGCTCATATCAAGGAAGGGATCCTATACACCCTGACGGCGAAGAACATCCGCGACACGATCGGTAACATCGTCACGACCCAGTCGGTCGAGTTCGAGGGCCGCGACGTGACCCCGCCGGCGATCAAGGACAACATCTTCGTCTTCAGCAACCCGGCCAACCCGCTCGACATCACAATCGTGGTCCAGAGCAACGAGTCGCTGTCTGAGGCCCCGACGGCCGCGGTCAGCCAGGATGGCGGAACGGCCCAGACGATCAAGCTCCAGGCCAGCAGCAGCAATCCCAAACTCTTTATGGGCGGTGTGCACCTGACCAAGGCCGGAACGGCCTCGATCAAGGTGACAGCTACCGATATGACGGGAAACAAGGCCACCGAAACCGTCAGCTTCGCCACGGCCTACGTGAATGCCTCGGTGCTTGCATCGGTCAGCACGCCGGACAAGGCGTTCATCGCTCAGTTCGCGCCGGGCAGCCTGAAACAGGACAGCATCGTGGCCGTTATTCCGACCCCGCTCCAGAAGCAGGCCAGGACAGCTTCCGTCCGTGGCGGGATCCGGCCCTCGTTCCTGGCAGGGATCAACGCGGCGGAGAAGCAGACGCTGCGGTTCGCGACGGCCGGCGGGGATGCATCCGAAGAGCTGAGCCCGGTCGAGACCGGGTATACCGTGACCATCCCGACCGGCCAGCTGGCGAACTCCTACCTCGTCTCGATGGCCCTGCCGGGCGGTGCCCTGCCTGCAGGCGCAGGGTTGTATCAGGCGATGGACAACGGCTGGGTGGCCGTCACCGGAACGGTGAAGGAAGGCCGCATCCTGGCCACGGTCTCGAGCGCCGGCACCTTCGCCCTGCTGCGAGACACCCTGGCGCCTCGTGCCAGCCTGGTGACGAAAATCGAGGCCGGCACGGCGCTGCGCAACGAGCGGCCCACATTCGAGTGGAGCATCGTTGAAGAGGGCTCGGGCCTGGCAGAGGACGGGGTGAAGGTCGTGATTGACGGCACTGAGACCGCCGGCCGCGTAGTCCTCGAAGGCGGCAAGGCTTCGTTCATCCCGCTCGAGCGGCTCGTGGACGGCAGTCACGAACTCGTGATGAAAGTGAAGGATCGCGCCGGCAACGAGCGTGTACTGCCCGCCGTGCGGTTCGCGATCCAGCCGGCATTGCAGGTGTTCGAGATCGTCCAGTTCCCGAACCCGGCCCGGAGCCGCGCGACCATGCGGATCGCGACGAACCGCGACGACATCGACCCCGACGAGATCGACGTGACCATCTACGACATCTCAGGTGACAAGGTGGCAGGCGAAGGCGAGCTGAGTTTCTTCAAGCGTCTCGACGGTGGCCGTCGCGTGGTCGACATGGCCTGGGACCTGCGGAACCACGACGGCCGGAGTGTCGCCAACGGGGTGTATCTCGCCAAGATCAAGCTCCGCGATCCTGATACGGGCAAAACCACCAAGGTCACGCACAAGATCGCCGTGTTGAGGTAACCGGGAGAATCGCGATGAACAGAAAACTCATGGTCCTGATGACAATCGGTGTGATCATCTTCGTGGCGAGCGGGTGCGGGGGCGGCGGTGGAGGAAGCGGCCGTTACACGCTGCCCGGCGAGATCCCGACGACCGGCACGGGCACGGGGACCGGAACAGGAACGGGCGGCGGCACGACCGAGACCGATCCCGATTCCCTGATCGCCTCAGCCTGGGAGGATTACAAGTTCGGTGCATACAGCAGCGCCATCGGCAAGTTCAACCAGGTGCTGTCTCTGACCGGCGTGACCGAGAGCCAGAAGGCCGAAGCGTATAACGGGCTCGGTTGGTCGCTGACAAAGTCGTCGGGCGTGAGTTCCGCAATCTCAGCCTTTACCCAGGGCGCCTCCCTCAGCAACGAGGCCCGCATCGGGCTCGCAGCGTCGCTCATCCAGCGAGGGGAAGCCAACAGCCTGCCGAATGCGATCAAAGCGATCCGGGATGCCGGGATCGTCAGCACCACCTCCACATTCACCCCGCGGGTCGATCATCCAATCGGGATCAGCAATGCCGAAGTCCATGCCATGCTGGCTTTCTGCTATTTCTGGACTGGCGACAAGACGAGCGCCGCCTCGCATCTCACCGTGGCGCACCAAGAAGATCCGGCATCGGGGAGTCCAACCGATCAGATCTACCAGACACTCGTGCGGCTCGGGGTGTATTCAACGGATTGATATACAATCTCAGTTACACAAAGACGCCCCGGCCCTGCCGGGGCGTTTTTGCGCAGCAGGCCATTCCCGGGATGTTGCGGTCCCAGAGGTCGTTGCAGGGGGAGGGTTTGAAACCCGCCCCTGCACCCGTAGGAGGAGGTTTTCAAGTGAGATGAACAGGAAAAACCTGAAAATAATTTCAAAAAAGCATTCGGGAAACTGCGGTTTCGGCCGAAAGGGTTTGATGAGCAGTCTCATCGTTTTCCAAGGGGGAATCACATGAGTAAGATCCGCAACCTTCTCCTCCTCGCCGCGCTGGTTGTCGCAACCGCCGTGCCGGTTTCGGCGGATTCGGCCGGCCAGGCCGGGGCGTTCCTGAAGATGGGCGTCGGCGCGCGTGCGCTCGGCATGGGCAGTGCGTTCACAGCCATCGCCGACGACTCGACGGCGGCGTTCTGGAACCCCGCCGGCCTCGCGACACTCGAGAAGTCCGAGGCATCCTTCATGCATGCCAACCTGACCCTCGATCGCACGTACAACTTTCTGAACTACGCCCATGTGATGAAGGACGAGGCGGGGAAGAAGAAGTACACGGTCGCCCTTTCCCACATCCGGTTCGGGATCGACGGCATTCCCGAAACCCGTGTCCGTGCGGATGGGAATCCGATGACGGACAAGGACGGTGGCTACACCGCCGGGGCTCCTGTCTATATCTTCAGTTATTTCGACGACACCGAAACGGCAACATTCGGCACATATGCCCGCAAACTGGGCGAACGGCTGTACGGTGGCGTTAACGTGAAGCGGCTGAACCAGGATCTGTTCACCAACTCGGCAGACAGCTGGGGCCTCGATCTGGGCTTCCTGTACAAGTCGTCTGACCGCGGCATGCTCGGCCTGTCGATCCGCGACATCGGCGAGAGTCTGAAGTGGGACACCGACAGCGGCCACTCCGACCGCGTGCCGGTCACCACGACCCTCGGCGCATCGTATAAGACATCGGATCGCATGACGGTTGCCGTCGATCTGAACAAGGTCGAGCATCTCGATGCGAAGTTCCGCGCCGGAACCGAATTCTGGCTGAATGACAATGCCGCGATCCGCATGGGCAGCCAAGCCGGAGATCTCACGCTTGGCGCCAGCTTCAAGCTCGACACCTGGCGGTTCGACTACTCGTATGTCGACGAGACCCTGGGCGAAGCTCACCGGATGTCGGCTTCCAAGCAGTTCTGATCACGTTGCCCCTTCACCACTTACCCGCGACAGCTCTCTGATCAACCACGGGTGAAGCTGCGTTTCCGACCGTCTTGCATCGTGGGGAAAAATGCGATATCGTTGAGCTCGCTCAACCATGGAGCACCCCGGGAGGATATATGGAACTGAAGATCGACCTGAAACCCAAAGCGGACGGCATCGTGCTGATCGTCCTCCGTGGCGAGATCGGCACTGAGACCGTCAATGATTTCAAGGACAAGATCGACCAGATCGTCGCCGAAGGCCAGTCCAAGCTGATCATGGATTTCAAGGAAGTGAACTACCTGAACAGCATGGGGCTTGGCGTCGTCGCCGCAACGCTCAAAAAAGTCAAAAAATCCAAGGGCGATCTGAAGCTGATCCAGCTTTCGCCGGCCGTCCAGGAGTTGTTCGAGCTGACACGGCTGACCAAGGTGTTTGAAATCTTCGAGACCGAAGAAGAAGCGATCAAGAGCTTTTCCTGAACGAGATCGGGCCCCGGCGACGAGCCGGGGCCTTCGTGTCGATGGACATCACCCCTCACACCCGACTGTATGGCCTTCTCGGCGACCCCGTCGACCACTCCCTGAGCCCGGCCATATGGAACGCGGCGTTCCGTGCCGACGGAACCAATGCCGTGTATCTTGCGCTCCGGGTGTCCCCATCCAACCTGGAAGCGGCTCTGCGTGGGCTGCAAGCCGTCGGGGCCGCGGGATTGAACGTAACACGCCCCCACAAGGAATCTGCGTTCCGGCTTTGTACGAGCCCACGCGGGGCGGCCGTCGCGATCAGAGCCGTGAACACCCTCTGGTTCCCGGACAGTGGCGGCATAGCCGGTGCAAATACGGATGCGGAAGGCTTTCTCGAGCTGCTGAACATGCTTCCCCGGCCATCCCAGGCGGTTCTTCTGGGTGCCGGCGGGGCAGCCCTGGCCGTTCTCTGGTCTCTTTGCCAAAGAGAAACTCCCGTGGTATATTGGGCGAATAGGAGTCGGGATCGCCTGAAAACGCCCTTCCCCACCGGAACGACCCGGATCATCCCGACCTCCTGGGAAGAGAGCCCTCTCTCGGATGTCCTGCGGCGTGCCGATATGATTGTGAATGCCACCTCACTGGGGTGGCACCCGGACGATCGCCTCGACGCGCTGAACGAACTGAACGGAGCCCGGACCGTGTACATCGACATGAACTATGCACCCTCCTCCCGCCTGCTGCATGCAGCGCGGACGGCAGGCGCCCGTGTCGTCGACGGAACCGAGCTCCTGATCCGGCAGGGTGTCGCGGCGTATGCCCTTCTCACGGGGCGGCCGGCTCCCGAAGGCGCCATGCGCCAGGCCGTGGCCACCCTCATCCGCGCATAGGAAGGAACTTGCAGGAATGACTGACATCCAGCATGCGGCGAAGAAGATGCGCTTGGGCGATGCCCTCATCGCCGAAGGCCTCATCAATGAAGAACAGCTTCAACAGGCTCTCGCGCTCCAGAAGAAGAGCGGCAAGCGCCTGGGCGCCGTGCTGGTCGAGATGCATCTCGTCACCGAGCATGACATTGTCCAGATCCTTTCCAAGCAGCTCAAGATCCCCTACATCGATCTTTCGAACTACCTGATCGATCCGGTCATAGCCAAGCTCGTCCCCGAGCACATCGCCAAGCGGCACATGCTGATCCCGATCAACAAGGTCGGAAACAAGCTGACCGTCGCGATGGTCGATCCGCTGAACATCATCGCGATCGACGATATCCAGCTCATGACAGGCCTGATGGTCAAGCCGGTTGTCGCCACGCAGAGCGACATCAACAAAGCCCTCCAGGACGCCTACGGTGCGGTTGCCCAGCAGGACAAACTGATGGGCGAACTCGACGATATCGGCAAGGAAGGTGAGGCCGGCGGCGGCGGCGATGATCTCGACCAGCTCGGCGAGCTCGGTGAGAACGACGCCCCGATCATCCGGCTGTGCAACCTCGTGATTTCGCAGGCCGTCCAGAACGGCGTTTCCGATATCCATATCGAGCCATTCGAAAAAGAGCTCCGCATCCGGTACCGCCAGGACGGCGTCCTGTTCACGGCGATGTCCCCGCCCAAGAAGGCGACCGCGGCCATCACGTCGCGCATCAAGATCATGTCGTCGCTGAACATCGCCGAGAAGCGCCTTCCCCAGGACGGCCGCATCAAGATCAAGGTCGCCAACCGCATGATCGATCTCCGCGTCTCGATCCTGCCGGTTATCTGGGGCGAAAAGATCGTCATGCGAATTCTCGATCAGACCTCGCTGCGCGTCAACCTTGAGGATCTGGGCTTCGAGCCCGAGACGCTGAAACGGTTCCGGGCGGGTATTTCCTCACCGTACGGCATTGCCCTGGTCACGGGCCCCACGGGGTCCGGCAAGACGACAACTCTGTACTCGGCCCTCACTTCACTCAATACGATCGACCGCAACATCATGACGGCCGAGGATCCCGTCGAATATATGCTGCCCGGTATTAATCAGGTGCAGTGCAAACCTGAAATCGGGCTGAACTTCGCGGCGGCGCTCCGCTCCTTCCTGCGCCAGGATCCGAACATCATCATGGTCGGCGAGATCCGCGACTTCGAAACGGCGGAGATCGCCATTAAGGCTTCGATGACGGGCCACCTCGTGCTTTCGACGCTGCATACGAATGACGCTCCGTCGACGATCGGCCGTATCTGCAACATGGGTATCGAGCCGTTCATGGTCACCACGTCGGTTCTGCTCGTCCAGGCCCAGCGTCTCGTGCGCAAGATCTGCAAAGACTGCAAATACGAGATCAAACCGCGCGCCGAGCAAATCTCTCAGTTCGGCATCACCGCCGAGCTGTTGCGCCGCCTCGAACTGCCCCATATCAACGACAAGAACATGTTGTTCTACAAGGGCAAAGGCTGCGAGACCTGTAACAATTCAGGCAACAAGGGCCGCGTCGGCGTCTACGAGGTCATGATCATGTCTGAGCGCCTCCGCGACATCATCCTGAACGGCGGTTCGACGGATGACATTCGCAAACAGGCCATCGACGAAGGCATGCTGTCCCTGCGCGAATCGGCTCTGCGCAAGGCCCTGCTCGGAATCACCTCAATCGAGGAAGTCGTCCGCGTCACGATGGGCGAGCACTGATCGCCACAACGAATTGTAAAATTGGAATAAAACAGAAGCTGTTCTGAACAGGAGTGTCAGGGAATGTTCGTCCTCAACGATCTACTCAATCTGGTCATCGAAAACGAGGCCTCGGATCTCCACATCACGGTCGGCACTCCTCCCGTCATCCGCGTCGACGGTGAGCTGGTCCCCACGGATCTCGACGTGCTGACGCCGATGGATACCCGGTCTCTGATCTACAACATGCTGACGGCCGAACAGCAGAAAGAGTTCGAGGAGAAGTTCGAACTCGATCTGTCCTACTCGGTCCACGGGTTCGGCCGGTTCCGCGTCAACGTCTACAAGCAACGCGGCTGCATCGGCGCGGCGTTCCGCGTCATCCCGACCAAGATCCCCACGGTCGAGGAGCTGCGGCTTCCCGCGAAGGTCCGGGAGTTCACGAAGCTCCACAAGGGCCTGGTACTGTTCACCGGCCCCACGGGCTCGGGCAAATCGACCTCGCTCGCCTCGCTGATCAACATCATCAACGAGGAACAGCGGTGCCACATCATCACGGTCGAGGATCCGATCGAGTATCTGCATTACCACAAGCGGTCGGTGGTCAACCAGCGCGAACTGGGCATCGACACCCACTCGTTCAGTGAGGCCCTGCGCCATGTGCTGCGCGAAGACCCCGACGTCATCCTCGTCGGCGAAATGCGCGACCTCGAAACCGTCAGCACGGCGCTGACGATGGCCGAAACGGGCCACCTCGTCTTCGGCACCCTGCACACGACGGACGCCGCCCAGACGATCAACCGCATCATCGACATCTTCCCGCCCCACCAGCAGCCGCAAATCCGTTCGCAGCTGTCGTTCACCCTGCGCGCCGTCGTCGCCCAGCAGCTCCTTCCGATCGCCAGCGGCAAGGGCCGTGTCGTCTGCTGCGAAGTGCTGACGGGCAACCCCGCCGTGGCGAACTGCATCCGCGAACAGAAGATCTCCGGCCTCTACACCATCATGCAGACCAGCCAAAATGAGGGCATGATCACCTTCGAGCAGTCCCTGCGCGACCTCTACATGCGCGGTGACATCACTCTCGAGGAGGCCATGATCCACACGATGCACCCGAAGGAGCTCGAGCGCATGCTCAAGGGTTGATGAAGCCCTTCCCATGCCGGCCCGCAGGGTACCTTGACACCCGAAACAACCATCAGTACTCTTGAGATGGGAAAGATGAAAAGAAAGGAGGTGAAAACTATGATGAAGCGACGTGGTTTCACCCTGATTGAACTTATGATCGTTATTGCCATTATCGGTATTCTGGCGGCCATCGCCATCCCGAACTTCCGGAAGGCTCGTGAGCAGGCTCGTGAAAAGGCGTGCTACGCCAACATCCGCGTTCTCCTGGGCGCCATCGAGATGTACAACATGGACAACTCGAATATGGAAAGCACCATGAGCGACGCCGTCATTTCCAAGCTGTCTCAGAACAACTACCTGAAGGGCGGTATCTCCAAGCCCGAAACCAACTGCAGCTACCAGGGCTCCGATCTGACGGGCCAGGGTCGTATCTACTGCACGGTTCACGGCTGGGTCGAAGACAACAGGTAATCTGTTTCTTTGGATGAAGAAGGGCGAAAGCAATTTCGCCCTTTTTTCTTTTGACGCGCTCCCCGCTTCCTGCTAGCCTTGGCACATGCCGGAATCCGCCCCCCTCTCCCCCGACCTGCTCCAGCCTTTCCTGACCCTCTTCTTCACGATGCTCGGAAGCCTGCTGGGCAGTTTCAGCAACGTCGTGATCCTGCGCATGGCCGAGGGCCGGTCCGTCGTGTTCCCGCCGTCCTGCTGCCCCCATTGCAAGCACCAGCTGTCGCCGCTCGACCTGATCCCGGTTTTCGGCTGGGTGTTTCTGCTGGGGCGGTGCCGCTACTGCCGCGCCCCCATCTCGATCCAGTATCCGCTCGTCGAGGCGACCGCCGCGGCGCTGACGGGAAGCGCGTTCGCACGGCATGGTCTGTCGCCGGCCTTCGTCGCCACCGCAGCCTGGTCGCTCATCTGGCTCATCGTTTCGATCATGCACCTGCGGCGCGAAGCCACCACACCACGCCCCTTCCTCTGGCCACTCGGATACCGCCTTCTTCTGGGCCTTCTCATGGCACCGGTCAACGCGGCGGCCTGGGGGGTGGCCCTGGCAGGCGGCGCGATCACCGGCGCGATCATTCGGCTGCGCCATCCGCACGCCCTGCCTCTGGCCTGGTTCGGAGCAGTCACGGCGGGTCTCGTCAGCACCCCCCACCTCGGAAATGCCGCCCCGCTTCTGCTCCTGGCCGTTCTGCTGCCCGCGTTGCAGACGGGAAGATACGCTCTCGATGCGGCCGTGACCGCGCTGTTTTTCTGGAATCTCGCGGGAATTGCCGCCTGTGCCTGGACCGGCAGCTTCGGTTGGTAATCAGACCGTTATACTTCTCGCGGTATAGTTCTGTTCGCACTGGGTCAGCGCGGGCCTGATGCGTTCGAGCACGTGGTGGCCCGCCGGCCCCGAGCGCACCAGGTTGATCACGGCCGCCTGGCGCACTTCAGGATCCCGCTCCGTCTCGAGCAGCCGTTCGAAGGCGTTCACGCCCCGGGCGCCAAGGCTGAGAAAGACGGCCTCGATGGCGCATTTCCGGACATAGGGCTCGGGATCGAGAAGTCCCTCGAGGATCCTCTGACCAACACCTTCCGCACGGCACTCCCCCAGGCGCAGCAGTGCGATGCCCCGGAGAGCCGGATCGACCGATCGGGAGCGCTCCAGCAGCGACTCGACCTCCCCCGACGCCTGGAACTCACCCAGCCTGCGGAGAATTTCAAGAAACGCCCCATTGTCCGGAGGACACACCCGTGCCATTGTCCGCCGGATGGCCTCTTCCTGCGCCGCAAGGCACTCCCGGATGAACGCAACCTCGCCGGGGAGTTTCGCAAGGCCATCCATGAGCCAGTCAGGGATGTTTTCCGTCAGGCTCCGCTCGAACACGTCACGGATGAGCGGACGCACCTCATCGGGGAGCCGGCCAGCAGCCTGTGCCTCTTCGAGCACCTTCTTGAGCTGCCGCTCGTCCTGGGGATTCATGCGGGGGACCCTTTCGGAGACCGGATGGGATCTGCTACAATCGACGCGGTTCATTCTAGCATGTGTCGGCAGCCGTTCGCAGCCGGGAAAGCAGCAGCCATGTCGAACAGTTTCGGAACAATGTTCAGGGTCACCACCTGGGGAGAGTCGCACGGGCCGGCTCTGGGAGCCGTTATTGACGGCTGTCCCGCCGGTCTGCCACTTGCCCCGGCAGACATCCGCGCCCAGCTCGACCGAGACGTGCCCGACCACGATCTCGGCACACCGCGCGGCGAGAACAACCGATTCGAGATCCTCTCCGGCCTGTTCGAGGGAATGACGATCGGAACGCCTATATCGATCATCGTCTGGAACAACGACGCCCGCCCGCTCTCCTACGAAGCCGGACGCGACACGCTCCGGCCGGGGCATGCGGATTTCACCTGGCTCGCCCGGTTCGGGCACACGGATTATCGCGGAGGTTCCCGTTCATCGGGACGGGAGTGCATCGCCCGGCTCGCGGCCGGGGCCGTGGCACGAAACCTGGTCGGCACTCTCGGCATCCGGTTCACCGGGCAGCTTCTGGAGCTGGCCGGCCTTCCCGTCACGGACGCCGCCACTCTCGAAGCTGCCCGTCGCAAGGCTCTCGAGCTCGGAGAGCGGGGGGAAAGCACCGGCGGCATCGTCGAACTCCGGATTGCCGGAGTTCCGGCGGGCGTCGGCAGCCCCGTGTTCGCGAAACTGCATGCGGATCTGGGACGGGCTTTTTTCTCGATCGGCGGGGTCAAGGGGGTCGAGGCAGGCCGGGGGTTCGAAGCCGCGCGTATGACCGGCAGCGAGCACAACGACCCCTTCGCCTGCGACGAAAACGGGACAATATATACCGATGGTAATAATTGTGGCGGAACCCTCGGAGGTATCACGACGGGTGGGGAGCTGGTGTTCCGGCTGGCCATCAAGCCGACCCCGACGATTCTGACCCCCCAGCGCACAGTCCATGCCGGGCGCCGGGAACCGGTCACCATGGCCTACCAAGGCCGGTTCGACCGGAACTTCACCCCCCGCGTCATTCCCATCGCCGAGGCGATGGCAGCCTGCGTGCTGGCTGACCATCTCCTGATGTCCGGCCTTCTCCACCCCTGCCGCCACGCTGCAAAGCCCTGATCCATGGCCAGACGCCCCACGAAGATCCCACGCTGAAGTCATCGCAGGTCACAAGGACCCATCCGCAATGGGGCGAGGCACGGGTCAGGCGGCTTTGGTATTGTGCCTGATGTAGTATTCGGCTTCGCGGGCCAGGTCCGTCTCGGGGGCCAGCTCCGCGACCCGGCGGAACCGGTCGAGACTGGTTGGCATCCCCAGTTCGCGCTCGAGCTGGCCGAGCCGGAACAGATCGGCGGGCAGGATCTCCCCGCAAGTCGCCAAGCGGCTCAGCATCTCGTATTCGGCCTTCCGGTCGCCCAGGGCGCGAAGCACCAGCGCGGCACCACGCAGACCGGGCTCGAATGTCTCGCGCACCATCAGGGTTTTGCGATACTCCTCGAGAGCCGACTTGAGACGGCCACGTTCGAACAGCACGTCTCCGAGCAGCCGGTGCCCCTCCAGATGGCCGGGATGATGCCGGAACATCTCCTCGAGCACCTCGGCCGCCTCGGCGAATTTCCGCAAATCTTTCAGGATCTCGGCCAGAGACATGGCATAAGCCGCCCGCTCGGGATACCGCCGGGCGAGGCGCGCATAGACATCACGGGCGGCGTCGGCTTCGCCGACCTGGCGGTACAGATGGCCCAGCTCCTCGAGCAGTTCGACATTCTGGGGCTGAAGCTCGGTCAGGCGCTCCATCATCACGAGGGCCCGATCCGCATCGCCGAGGTGATACCGGCAGCGGGCCAGCATCAGCATCGCCGCGGGATGTTCCGGCATCCCCTTCATGGCTGCGGTGAGCGAAACGGCCGCGAGAGCGTATTTTCCCTGGCGGTACAGGCACTGGCCGAGATTGAACTGCGCATCGTGGGCGCTGGGGTTGCGCGCCACGATCTGGCGGAACTGTTCCATCGCCTCGTTCAGGCGATCCCGCCGCATGTGGAGCACCGCAAGCCCGAACCGTGCCGCCTCGAGATCGGGGCTGATTTCGAGAGCTTTCTCATACTGAGCGGCTGCACCAGCGAAATCCCCGTGACGGCGCAACAGCTCCCCCAGCGCAAGACGGATGTCCGCCCGGTCGGGAGCGGCATTCGCGGCTCGCATCATGAAGGTGATCTGCCGCTCGATGCTTCCCGTCAACTCGCTCAGCTTGGCGAACGCGAGGAAAACGTAATGGGACTGGGGCTGAAGCTCCAGGGCCCGCTCGAGGGAGAACGTCGCCTCGTCATGGTTGCCGAGACGCGCCTGGCAGATGCCCAGTTCGACCAGCGCCGTGACCTGGGCAGGATCAATCGCCAGGAGCCGCCGATAGGTGTCGGCCGCTTCCGCGTATGCCCCCTGCCGGACGTACAATCGGCCAAGCTTCTGGAGGAGGCCGAGATCACCGGGCGCAAGACGGCACTGCTCTTCCAGCGAGGAGAGCAGTTCAGGCAGGGCCTTCGGTCGTTCCAGCATCACACCTCCGGGGACGTTCAGGTGGCGAGCGCCGTGACGTCCCTCACAAGTCCGGATTTATCCTGATCTCGGAAAAATGCAGATCCCATAACCAATACATCGGCACCGGCATCAAGAATCTTTCGCGCGGATTTCCGATCGATGCCGCCATCGACCTCGATCAGGGTTTTGGTGCCAAGACGGTCGATCATCTCACGCAGCCGGGCGATCTTTCCGATCACCGGCTCGATCATGGCTTGCCCCCCGAAGCCGGGGTTCACCGTCATGATCAGCACCTGGTCGCACACGTCGAGCAGGTATTCCAAGCCGTCGAGCGGGGTCTGTGGATTGAGGGAAATCCCCGCGGCCGCGCCCAGTTCGCGGATCCTGGTAAGATACCTCTGGGAATGCCGACAGGCCTCGAGATGGAATGTGATGCGGTCGGCGCCTGCATCCCGATACGCTGACAGCCATTCGTGAGGCTTCTCGATCATCAGATGCACATCGAAGGGAAGCCGAGAATGCGGCCGCAGAGCGGCAATAACGGGCGGCCCGAACGTGAGGTTCGGGACGAAATGCCCATCCATCACATCGAGATGCACCCAGTGAGCCCCGGCCGCCTCGATCGCGGAAAGGCCCTCGTGGAGGCGCGAAAAATCCGCCGAAAGCACGGAGGGGGCGATCAGAATCTGTCGTGTCATCGGCCGTTCACCAGAAGATCAGGAGCAGGACAAACACGACGAGCAGAAAGCTGCCGATGCCGATCGCAGCATAGGGATGACGCACCCACGGCTGCTCTTCCATATTTTTCCATATTTTTCCCGCCGGATCGGCCGCCCCGTTTTTCTCCCGGGTGGAACTCAGCAGGCGCAGGACAGGCCTGGCAGCCCCCTCGCGATCTCCGCGAAGCTGCATTTCCTCGGCCGGGCACAGCGTCGAAGCGGGGGACGCCGCGACCTCGG
>DATCTT010000301.1:0-13483 GCA_036567845.1 Candidatus Ozemibacteraceae bacterium
GTAGCATCATACTCTAAATACTATATTATAAAACAATACAAATATATGGAGGGTTGTGAGATGCCTGTCAGTTCTTTCCCCCGTCTGTTGATCGTGACGTTGATCGTCGCCGTTTGCTTTGCTTGTACCGGCTGTGGCGGCGGTGGAGGGGGCAGCAGTAGTGGCGGCAGTACGCCGTCCTATTTGACGCTGCCGGCACTTTCGGCGACCGTTCCGACTGCCGCTGGCGGTCCTTCCGTGAGAGGTGATCTCCGGGGGCAGGTGAGTGCGAGTGAATACTCCGTCACGATCGTGAATCCCGAAGACGGTTCGACGCTCAAGACGATCACGGCGACGAGCATCGCTGCTGCTGGGAACAATCTCACGATCAATTTTGGCTCGAATATCACGGTTGTCGCCCCTTCGAAAGGGGTCATCAAGCTGGTGGTGGCCAGGCTGAGCGTTGCGATTCTCCACGGATATGTCTCCAGCCCGTTGCCCGAAGCCGGGGAGACGAAAACGACGCCGGCCGTGGACGTCGGTTCGGACGATCTGGCAAAAGCCCTTGCGTTCGAAGAATGGAACACCCGGTATGCGGCAGGCACCTTCGACAACTTCGTCAATCAAGTTGAAAACGAGTTCACGTTCGAAAATAAACTTGCATCGCTGACGGAGAAAATCGAAACGACCCTGATCACCCTTGTCACAGGGGATGAGCCTCCTGCCGCCTTCTCTTGGGAAACGGTGGACGCGGTGAAAACCCTGGCCGATGATTTCAAGGATGTTGCGGCTCCGCCCACGACCGGCGGCGTCGGAATCCCGGCGAACATTCAGATTGCCGGCTTCGTCGCCAGCCCGGCCACCCAAGTTCGCTGCGCGATCGAAAGCATTCTTAACATCGCGAACGTCGGTTTGCCAACCAAAGTTACGGTTGCTGGAAGCATCGCTCCGGCAACGCCCGCTTTGCCGCCCCTGACACCGGTTCTTGGATCCAATCAGGCGATTGACATCGCAGGGCTTCGGAATCTCCTCATGACCTCCTTGCAGGGTGGATCTTCCGCGACCGAAGGGCCCATCGGGGCTTTAACCACTGACGCGTCGAAATCACAGGAGATTTCTTACACCCCATCGAGTGTCGAGATCATCTATAAAGGCTACTCTGGTTATCCACCTGTGGAAGCAAGCCGGGGACGCCAGCTGGTCGAAGGTGTCGAAGTCACGGCGGAAAACGGTGTGATCACGCAGGTGAAATTCGGTGCTGATGCGAAGTTCACGAACGAAATTATCGATACGAAGACCGGTGCCGTCGAAACTCGGACAACCTTCCGTCTCGTTTCTGGCATTTCGGGCGTGGCGATTTATCACAAGGAATCCCAGGCGGGAAATAATGTTATTTCTACCCCCTGGGGTGGAAGCTATAGCTTTGTTTATACCCATAAGGGGTATCAAAAGATGGATGTCGCAATATCAGGGCCCATTGTGATTGAAGCGACAACGGAGAATCTGCAGAACGGAATCAAAGCAGGTGGCAAGGTGACGCTGAATGGTGCCACAGGAACTATTGTGCAGACGAATCCCTTCTACTACGGGCACTGGTCTTTTGCTCCAGGTGCCACCTTGTTCTGTTACACCCAGGAAAGCTCTGTGAGCGACACGCTTACCTTCTCGGGTAATGCTTTGGCACTCTCGGTCACGGCTGAGTCGACCACGAACGATGTGTATCTGAAGGAACTCAGCCTGAACCTGAGTGGGATCATAAAGATTGCAAGCGGAGAGTATGCTGGGGATTACAAGATCGGCTCGGTTTCCGGGAAGGCTGTTGCGGTCTACAATGGAACGAGTTACAAGGATTACGGGTATATCAAGCAGCTGGAAGTTCTCATTTCGAATGTTGCGTTCGATCCGACCACGACGCCGCAGGTTGCAGACGGCGCCCTGATCACCTTGAATAAGACGAACTCCGACAACACCGTCGACACCCTGACCTACACCATTATCAATGGGAAGCCGGTGCTGAGTGGCTCGACCAACTTCCAGGGCGGTGATGCAGCCGTCACGACGGCGGATGGCAACGTGAAATTCACCGGCACCATCACATTCCAGGATCCGACGGCCAAGAAGATGGTGATGGATTACGAAGCAACATGTCTGAATGCACCAGAGTCAGACGAAGGCCTCATTGCCACGGCGACCATGACTATCGGCACGACGAAGCGCATCATTACCTACAAATATTCAAATCCAAGGAATGTCAATGATGGTTTCAGTTGGTCGAGGGTCTACATCGATAATGGAAAATATATGGATGAAAATAAAAATAGCCTCGGAATTTTCAAGTGGTATGAATCTTATCGCGGACTAGACTGGGTTGTGGTGTGGAATACAGTATATTCAACAGATATCGCTGATTGGCAGAACTTCCAGTTTGTTCGATAGCTTCGCTTCAAGATCCAAAAACGCGTGGGCCTCGTGCCCATGCGTTTTTGGCCTGGGGTGAATGTTATCGGTGACAGGACAATTCATCAGGAAGTGTTAGGGGCGGGTTTCAAACCCCGCCCCTGCATAATTCGGCGATCAAAAGGCAAACTCTGTAGTGGCATGGGACACGGAGATGTGCAGCACGTCTTATTCTTGGGGGGCACGGGGAGCGGGGCTCCTGGTGATCGGCGTTCTTGTCCTGGCGGTACCGGCGGGGGCGGTCGATCTGTTCGAGGCCCTTTCGATGGGCGAGTTGCCACACGTCTTCCGCATGCCGGAATGGGCTGCGCCGCCGACCGATTCCATCGCGGTTTCTCATACGGCTGAGGAAATGTATCGTGAATGGCATGACGGGCAGGAAGTGTCGCGGTTCGATGGATTCCGCACGAAGCTGCGGGCAGAAAAAGCTGTTGCCGGTCGCTGGGGCCTTCGCTACGAGACGATGACAAACGGGCGACAGATCTGGAAAACGGAAGACGAGGATCGTTCCGACCGGTTCGAACTCAGTGCTCGGGAGAAACAAGACGAACTTGCTTTGAGGCACATCGGTTCAGGCTGGGCACTCGAAGCGGGCGGCTGGTCTTCGCAGAGCACTTTCCGCGGAGCATACGACCTCCACCCGGATATCGTCGCCGCGCTCGGCTCCAGTCCGGGAATCAGCTTCGACAACCCTTCGTTCGGCCGGTATTATCGTCTGTATGCCCAGGGAAGCGATCTTGGCGCATCGGTGCTTCTTCGCGATGCTGCCATCGAGCACGATATGCATACGACGGGCATCCGCATGGCGCTGAACGTGCCTGTCCACCGGCGCGCGCGCGAGTTCTCAGCGCAGATCTCCCTCGGAAATGATAGAGAATGGCGGCCCTACATCCAGTGGTCGCAGATGAAGGACCACGGCAACGGGGTCAGCATGAAGAACGGCCGATTCGAGTTCGGAGAGACAGCCCATGCGATGCGCCTGACCGGCCGCGTTCTCGGCGTGGCTCACGAGGGCCGAAAGACCTGGTTTGCTGAGGCCGGCCGGTATCGATGGGATTCGATGATCTCTATCAAAAACAATCTCATCACCCTCGACCCGTTGTTCCTTTTTTCGACGAACGAGATCCAGACGCGGGACACGATACCGGATGCCCCTTTCTGGGGCGGCCGGATTGGCCATGTATTTCACATGCTCCGATGCCTTTCGGGCAATGTCCAGTATGGTCTGATGCGTATACCTCTGCAAGTCGTGCATCAGCAGACGAAGATATCGAACATGCGAACCGAACGCGAAGAGACCAGTGAAATTCGAGACTCCCGGTATGACCTCCATCGGTTGGAGCTCGATCTTCGAAGGCCCGACAGACGAGGGGCCTGGAAAACGATGCTCAGGCTGCTCGTTCCCGTCGAACGAAAGAAGCCCGAAAAAGAAGCGGCGGGTGGTGCGGCACCCCCCGGTCCTCCCGGTCCGGCTGTCTCCGAACCTGAAAAGCGCATCCGCGGCGGCTGGCAGATCACTGTCGAACGAGAGTTCCGGTTTTAGGGGCTCTCGTTGTTGACGCCGTGCAATAGTTGCAGTATGCTGCTTTTGTGCCTATCATTAAGCGCTTTGCGAATTGCACGTTGCGGTTGAATCCACGGGATCATCATCCGCCGCATTTTCATCTGATCCTGCGGGATGGGAGAATGGCTTCCGTTGATCTCGGTTCGTTTGAAATTACTGGCGATGTCGAGCGGCGGGAGATCGCGGAGGCGATGAATTGGGCACGCGAAAACCGTGACGGGCTTGTGAAAGCGTTCGAGGAGTTGAAAAGATGAACCAGGAACATTTCAGGATCACGGCAGTCGAGGTTCGCGATGCATCTCGTCTGTGCCTCGCGTTTTGTGATGGGGCTTCGTTTGACGTCGACCTTCGGGAGTGGATCGAAACCACTCCCGCTCTCGAGCCTCTGAAAAACGCCGTTTTTTTTGCGCGGGCCGGTATTGGTGAACACGGTTGGTGTGTGACATGGGATGAAGAGGAAACGATCGCTCTTGCAGGGGACAATCTGCGCAATCTGGGGGTCGAACAGGCCGGCGGCATCGGTCACGAGCGCATCTGGGAATGGATGCACCGGCACGGCCTCACCGTTGCAGCGGCGAGTGCGGCGCTTGGCCTCAGCCCGCGGATGATCGCGTATTACCGGAGCGGCCAGAAGCCGATTCCCCTCCATGTCTGGCTTGCCTGCCTCGGGTGGGAATCTCTTCAGAAGCAGCGCCGTAAAGCGGCGTAATCGATACCTGCGGCATTCAACGAGGGCACCATTCCGGATTTGGAACGGGTGCCCTCTTCGTTTTGCAGCTGATTCAGACGATGCATGTGGGCACTCACGAAACTGGTGCAGAGTGCCGATAACATAGCGGGAATCTCTCTACATTCGGCCGAAACCTGATCAGGTGCTGACATGAAACAAACAAAACGCAGACTACTCGGAGGCACGGCGCTGATCGCGCTGCTGGGACTCTTCCTGGCGGCGGCAACAGAGCCTGCGGCGGCTTCTCCCATCAACGCCTCGATTCGCTCGGCGGCGATGGCTCAGGCGAAGGCGGCAAAGAAGAGCGGTGGAGAGGCCTGCCTCAGCGCATTGCTCAATCACAATCTGCCTGCCGTGCAGGTCCAGGGGCTTCGCACCCCGGGGTTCCAGGGGGTTGTCGGCAACATCAGCCGCATCGTCGGCGGCCGCAACTACACCGCTGCCGATCTCGACCTGGCCGAAGTGCCCTTCTACACGGTCAACGGCCCCGGCCTGTCGGCGCTCCTGCACGACGGCGGCGAGTGGCCCGGCACCGGCGGCGACACGGCGAAAGACGACGGCCGGGCCAGCTTCGGCACCGATTGGGCCGGCGAATTCTATGATCTTGACAAGAACGGCCATTACCCGAAAGCGGTTCTCCGCTATATCGGAAGCCACTGCTACATCTTCGTGCCCCCGATGTTTTTCCCGACCCTGCCCCGTGGCATCTCCTCGACGGAAGACACCACCCCCGCGCCCGACAGCGCCTGGGGCCTCTACTGGCCCGACACGGCAGGCTGGGGAAGCGACATGCTGTATTTCGCTCCCGCGACCGGCGCCAAGTCACTCGATCCGCGCTTCGTGCTCGGGAGCGACAAGAACTCGGCCCGTTCCAGTCTGAAGGCCTTCGCTGACGAGTTCGACAGCGTTATCTACCCGAAGATGCGCGAATACTTCGGCTCCGAGCCGGATGTCGACCAGGACTCCAAGGTGTTCATCCTCCTCGACGACATTCGCGACGGCGTCGGCTCGTTCCGCGGCTACTTCTGGGCGGTGAACGAATTCCCGCGCACGCAGATTCCCTACAGCAACGAGAAGGAACTGCTGCACATCGACCTGTTCCCGACCTTCCTGACCGAGCCGAAACAGGCCTACCGCACGACCGCACACGAGTTCGTCCACATGATCCACTTCAACGAGGGCACCCAGGTCGTCAACGGAACCCTCCAGGAAGAGGAACGGTGGCTCGAGGAAGGCTTCACCCAGTATGGCCAGTATGTCTATGACAAGAGCCACACGACCAACATCGATGAGTTCATCAAGAAGCCCGACACGATCCTCGTCGAGCCTCGCACCAGCGTCTGGCTCGGTTCAAGCCCGTTCGCAAACTACGGGGCGAGCTACCTGTTCATGTTCTATCTCGCGGAAAAATACGGCGGGGCGAACGGCCCGAACTTCATCAGAAACCTCGTGCGCGACAAGGCGGTCGGCGTCACCTCGGTGAACAACGCCCTGCTCGGGTATGGCACGACGATGGAGAACGTGTTCGCCGACTTCGCGATCGCCAACTTCCTCGACAAGACCCGCAAGCTCGACATGAGCACGCTCAACGACGGAAAGTGGGGCTACAACAACGACAACGACTACGACACCACCAACAATATGGGGGTGAACCAGACCCTTCCAGTGAAGTATTCCGAACGGGTTATCCTGTCGCCGGCCGGAACGGTGCGCTCGTCGAACGTGAAGCCCTGGGCAGCTGATTACATCGGCATCTCGGGTAGCAGTGGCAACCTGAACATCGGTTTCGACGGGGATGACACGACCCTGTTCAAGGCGGCCGTCATCAAGCGCGGCGAGGATATCGACCCCTCGGTTGAGTATGTCTACCTGAACGAAAAACAGGCCGGAAACCTGATCATCCAGAACTACGGTGTCGGTAATCCATATGACAACCTGGTTCTCGTTCCGATGATCACCGCGGCGGGCAACTACGAACCGATGAACTACGTCTTCTCGGGCACGTTCTCGGATCTGAAGGTGGCCGTATTTCCGAACCCGGTTTACGAGAACAACCTGCACATCATCGTCCGCACCAGCGGCAAGTTCGCCTCGACCCCGCGGCTGCAGATGACCTACAACTCGCAGCAAGGCTACCTGACGATGACCGCGATCAGCGACAGCACTTATATTACAAACTATACTCTGAAAGAATCTGGAGAGGGGACCGTCGAGGCCTACGGCACGAACAGCAACGGCCAGATTCTCACGAACACCCTCAAGTTCAGCGCCGTTTACTACCCTGCGAAGAGCCAGGGTCTCCTGACTGCCTCTTACGGCCGGGTCAACGTGCCTTCGGGCGCCCTGCGCAAGGCCGGGTATCTTGTCGTCGCCAACTCGACCGAACAGCACTCGTATGCCGGCCTGACCCGCATCACGCCGATGCTCGACGTGGCGCTGCCGGGCGATGCGACGGACGCTCCCGTCACGGTGAATCTGCCGCTGAGCGGACCGTGGGCGGAAACCCTGCCGGTCGGCCTGTTCGCGGCCTCGGACAAGGGACCCCAGTGGCTCGGCCGCGCCGGTCTGGTCGGAAGCGAGGCTTCCGGTCTCATCAGCCGGTCCGGCACGATCTTCGCCGCAGCCGACCGGGTCGCACCGGTGATTGCCGGGGAAGCCGTGGCGGATGCCAACGGCCAGGTGTCGATCGGTATCGGGGATGCCGGCTCGGGGGTCGATCCCGACAGCATCGTCGTGCGCTGCGGCGGTGAGCGGGTCATGGCCCGCTGGGATGCCGCTTCCGGGAAACTTGTGGCCAATCTGAGCGGCCGGCTCGATGGACGGTATGACCTCGATATCGAGGTGTCCGACCGGCTCGGGAACGCCGCGAAGGCGAGCGTTTCGGCCGATCTTGCCGGAGTGTTCGGGATGTCGCAGGCAATTGTGTATCCGAGCCCGGCGAAGACGTTCGCGATGCTGCGCATGTCCTTCAGGGGCGGCGCGGCTGTGGGGGCTCAGCTCCAGGCGCGCATCTACGATGCTTCGGGTGATGATGTCTGGGAAACCCCGCTCGTCCACAAAGGTGGCGGGGTCTACGAGGCGCGTTGGGAGCTGAGGAACAGGCGCGGCAAGCCCGTTTCCAACGGCACCTACTTCGTCGAGTTCGAGGCAGAGGCGAACGGCGAGACCTGGACCGAACGCCGGAAAATGGCCGTGTTGCGGTGAGGCGGAACAGATGATGACGCGAAAAACCGGAAACCAGATCATGAACAAGGGCAAGCTGGCAATTCTGCTGCTGGTGCTGATGACCTTCCCGATGATCCAGAACTGCGGCGGTAGCGACAACGGCGGGGGAACCGCCGATGCCGTGGTCGCGCAGCAGCTGATCAACGATGGCTGGGCGAACGTTGAGACGGGCGCCTACCTCACCGCCGAGTCGAGTTTCAAACAGGCCATTGCCGAGCCCCTGACGGATGCGCAGCGCATCGAAGCCTACAATGGCCTCGGCTGGGCCGTCTCGAAGAACGACCGAATTCTCGAGGCGATTCCCTTCTTCGAAATCGCTGCCCAGAGCAGCATGGAAGCCAAGGTAGGCCTTGCCGCCGCCCTCATCTTCCGACATCAGACAACCGATGATTACCGCCGCGCCGCTGAGTTGCTCGGGAATATGCCGCCCGAAAAATTCGTCGGCCAACATGGCGGCCTCGCCCTGAGCACGGCCAAGGTGCATGCCCTCACCGCCCTGGCGTATGCCTTCGCCGGTGAGCCCGAAGAGGCCAAACGCCACATCAACAAGGCCGCCGCCGCTGACTCGATGATGGTCGGAACGACCGTCGACCGGATCGACGACGCCTTCCGCCTCCTCGGGTGGAACGAGTGAGTGGCGGAGAACGCACCCCAGAGGCACAGAGACACAGAATTCGCTGGACAGACGTTCGATACGATACCTGTTCTCCTAGAATGATTCGTTGAAAATGCCGGTTTGCCGGTGACAACGATGACGCCGTGCTCTGCATGCTTGTCCGATAGAAACTCGTGCCATCTGCGTCATCTTGAGGATTGGGCGTGGTCGGTCCGGCCTGAGGAAGGAACGTGATTGTTTTCCTCCGGGCGGGTTTGAAACCCGCCCCTACCGCGTGGGGCGCTTCGAACTCTGTGCCTCTGTGTCTCTGTGGTTCGTCTTCTTCGTGGCTTCGTGGTGCAACGAGCTGATTCCGGGGCGCGTTTCGCGGGGAGGGGTTTTCTGGTATCATGCCACCCGTCATGAACGGGCATCGTATCGGCTTTTCAGGCTTCCGGGCAGCGGCATTTGCATGCTGTCTGGCGGTCTGCTCCATCTTCCCGGCCGATGCCGCACCGCGCCGTCAGACCGCGTCCGCGCCGGCGATCGTCGCGCGCGAGCAGGACGAAACGATCAAACGCGAGGTGTTCTCGTTCCTGCGCGAACATCCGTCACGGCGGCCCGGGGAAGGCTGGCTGTTCCTTTCACGGCAGTACCGCGAGCTTGCCCAGCCCGAGCCCGCGCTCGAACTGATCCGTTCGATCGTCCGGTCCGAGCCGGTGCCCCTCGATCTGAAGTGCGAAGCTCAGCTGCTGCTGGCCGAGATTCTTACCGACCAGAAGAACGAGGATGGCGCCCTGCGCGAACTCGAACGCATGCTTTCCTGGAACCCTGCTCGGGAATACCTGGTCCGGGGAAAGATCGCCCGGGCGCGCCTGCTGGGCCGCGGCCTGACGCGCATCGACGACCTGTACAAGGCGTTCAGACGTTACTACTCGACGTTCCCCGAGCTGAACGAGATCGAGGAGATGCCGTATCTGATGGGCTTTGCCCGGGGCTACGATCTCGAGATCGGCATGAAGGCCCTCGAGGCCTGGGAAGAGATCGCCGGCTTCCGTGAGCGGGAAGCATCGGATCTTGCCCGCCTGCATATCGGCCTCTTCTACGCCTATGATCTTTCGAAGGCTGAGCGGGCCGAACCCTTTCTGCGGGCGATCAAGCCACCGTTCCAGACGAAGGCGGCCATTCAGGCTCTGTTCGTCCGGGGCGCGCTGCGCCAGTTCCATCTGCCGCTTGCCGAGCCGAAAGATGCGCTGGCGGATTACCGCGCGTTCCGCGACGCGACGAAAGACCCACTCGAATACCGCACCTGCACGATGCTGCTCGGTCACCTGCTCGCCGACCGGCTCTCCGACCCCGGCGCGGCGGTCACCGTGTTCGAGGAGATGGCGAGCCTGCCGCCGCATCTCGCCGTGGCGACGCCGTCCGTTTCCCTTCAGAAGAGGCTCGAGCTCGAAGAAGAGGACCGCTGGTGGGCCGTTCTGGGTCTCAAGATGGCGGGATATACCGCCGAGTTCAAGCTGAACAACCCGGATCGGGCGCGCACCTGTTATGAGCGCGCCCTCGAGGTGAACCGGCGAAGCCGGGACGCGGCGGCAGACGTCTGGCTGATCCAGGCCCTGGCACGCACCGAACCGAAAGTGTCGAAAGCCCAGATGCTGTTCAACATGGCCTACGAGAAATACCGCAGTCGCGACATTCGGGCCGCGCTCAAGCTGTATGAGCAGTTTCTCACCGACCACCCGGGCCATGACCTCGAACGGGAAGTGCTGTTCCGGACCGCCGTCATCACCGACAGCGATCTGCGCGACTACGACACGGCGCTCGATCTGTATCACCGGTATCTGGTCAAGGCCGTTCCGCGGCAGTCGACCTGGAAGCTCGATGCAATCTACGACTGGGGCCGCCTCGACGAGGTGCGCTACCGGATCGGCAACCTGCTCGCGCTGCACCGGAAGGATCCCGTCGGCGCGCTGAAAGCCTGGAGCGATCTTTCCGCCGCCTACCCCGAGAGCTACTGGGCCCAACAGGGGATGAAGGACAGCATCCGGATCTATCGGGAATCGCTGGGCGACGAGAACACGGCACAGCAGAAGATGCGCGAGTTCATCGCGAAATACGCCGACACGAAGGACGCCCAGACCTTCCGGAAGGATCTTGCGGAACGGCTTCTCGCTCAGCAGGAGTATGTCGGGGCTCTCGAGATGCTCCGCGCCTATCTCGATCACAGCCTGCCTTCCGACGAGGGGTATCTCGAGACGAAGGCCCAGTGGCGCGATCTGCTGTTCCGCTCACGCGAGGCCGAGCTGCGCGAGCGGCTGAAGACGGCCGGGATGCGCGACCGGTTCGAGCTGTACGGCAGCCTGGTTGACGTGCTGACGCTTGCCAGCTCCAGCGGCCCGCTCGAGCAGCTTGCTCAGGAGATCACCGAGGCCGAAATGCCCGACGAGGTCCGGTGGGGGCTCACCTACGACATCGGGGGCGCCCTGTATCGGGAGTTTCCGGCGAAGGCCCGCGGCGTGTTCGAGCAGCTTTCGAAAACCTCTTCGGGAACGACCCGGCTCGCTTGTCTGCTGACGCTGGGCAATATCGCCTACCGGGTCGACAAGTCGATCCCCCAGGCGATTTCCCTGTATCAGGCCGCCGCCTCCCTGACCGAACCGCTCGATCCGATCATCGAGACCCCGCTGTACCGCCTCGGGCGCCTGTATCTGGCCTCGGGCGATGCCACGCGGGGGCTCGAAACCCTCCAGACGTTCCTTCGGCGCTTCCCGCGCAGCCGGCATGTCGCGAAGGCCTCACTCACGCTCGGTCAGGCGTTCCTGGCTCTGCATCATCCAATTCCCGCCATCCGGTTCTTCCGGCGTGTATCCCGGCTTTCTCCGGCCCTGGCCGAGGAAGCGCGCAAAGGGATCGAGCTTGCCGGCGCCGAGGCCGGCCCCGACGCATGGCTGCGTGCCCAGGCCGAGGAGCGCCGGAAGAAGCGCGAGGCCGACGAGCTGGCAGCCGCCTCGGACACCGAGCGCCTCGAGGCGGGCACCACATCCCGCACCACGGCCTCGGGAACCGGGGACCTCGGGAATTTCGCTCCGGAGGAACTCTACGAACAGTATCGCGCCCTGCTCGATGCCTCGAAACCCGATGGGAAGAAGGCTGTCGGGTTGCTGCTCGAGATTCTGGCTCGGCGAACTGTTTCGCCGGGGTTGTATGACAAGTCATTGAGGCATTATATATCTTGGAGAATGTTTCGAGAGCCCGATGGCGAAGCCTTCGTCAAGGAAGCGCAGAAACTTCTCTCCGATCGCAACTACCCCGAGGCTCTTTCCGAGCTGCTGTATCGCATGGCAATGGCCATGGACCGGATGCTTCAGAAATATGAAAATGCCAACAAGGCGTATTTCGAGTATCTCTCGTTCTTCCCGAAAGGCCCCCGACTGCTCGCGATCCGGCAACGGATCCCGCAGGTGTACGAGGCGGCGGATGACAGGAAGAATGCCCACCGGTTCTACACCAAGCTGATCGACGACACCTCCCTCGCGGCTGAAATTCGGGTCGACGCCTCGATCCGCAAGGCCGCGCTGAACGAGAAGGATGAGCAGAAGGAAGAGGCGGTGCAGACCCTCGAGGCCGCGCTCGCCTTCGACTCGCCGCGCAAGGGGGAGATCTGCCTCCGTCTCGAGAAGCTGACCGACAACTTCGATTACGTGCGTCAGGCCCTCGAAGCCCCGGGCGAGGAGTCGTTCAGGTTTGCCGCCCTGAAGCGGCTCGTGGAAAAAGCCCGCGAGGACAAGGATGAAAAAGAGGTCCGGCGGCTGCTCGAAGCTTACGGGGACATCTGGACACTCCCCGAGGCCCAGCTCTGGGTCGAAAAAAAACGTGACGATCTGACCAAGCAGGGAGCCATCGAAGAGATCGAGCAGAAAATCGAATTGTTTCCCGAGGAACCGGAAACCCCCGCCCGTCTGTTCAAACTCGCCCGGCTCGTCGAAGGCCGTGAGGACGCGAAATATCGTGCCCAGGATCTGTTCTACGAGATCACCCTCGTGTATCCGCAATCCGAATTTTTCCGGGAAAGCAAGATCCGGGCGGATAACACCCGCGCCATCAAAGCCGTCTCGGAGCTCGGGGATCTGCTGAAAAAGGGCACGAAAGGCTCGGATGGCGAGGAGATCCTGCTCGAGCGGGCGCGTGTCTACACCGATGCGCTCAAGGATCCCTCCCGGGCCCGGGAAGATTACGAGGCTCTGCTGAAGCTGTATCCGAATTCGCCACGGAGAGACGAGGCATGGCTTGGTCTGGGCGAAATCGCCCTGGCCCAGGACCGCGATGCTTCGGAGGCGTTGCGCCTCTGGGAAGCCGGACTCGCGGCGTGCACCGACCCGTCTGCCCGAAACGAGCTCACCAAGCGCATCAACAGCCTCGGTCAGTTCCGCGAGCGGGTTCTGTATTCCGAACGCCGCCCCGACCACGATGCCGCAGAACAGCAGATCTGGCGCATCTGGCGCATCGACCGCGATCCCGACTACGCCCTCAGCCTTCTTCAGGAAGCCCTCGGGCGGATCGAGAACCGGCCGCACGCCGCTCGGCTGCAGTATCTTGCCGGCCGCCTGCTCGAGCAGGCCGGCAACGATGCCGGAGCCCTGGAAATGTACAAGAAAGCCCACGAAAGCCTGTTTCACCCGGGCTGCCGGAAAGACCGTGTCCTGTATCGCATGGCGCGCATTCAGGTGCGCCGCGGTCAGGTCGAAGAGGCGTATCGGCTGTATGCTGCGCTCGTGAACCGGTATCCGAAGAGCCGGCTCAGTCGCTCGGGCTTCTACTGGCTCTACAAGCAGGATCTGGCTGCCGGCCGCCTGGCCCAGGCCCACGACCGGATTGAACGGCTGCTGCTGATCCGCAATCTGCACCCCAGCCACCGCACGGCGATCCAGGC
>DATCTT010000302.1:0-1556 GCA_036567845.1 Candidatus Ozemibacteraceae bacterium
CTGGCTGAGGCTGGTTGGGCATGCCTCCGAAAAAGCCGGCGAAGGGGTTCATGTTGGGGAAGCCGCCGGGCAGCCAATTCTGCATCATCATCCCCGACATCAGCCGCCGCTGGTGCTCAAGATATCCCTGGAAGGCCTGGGGAAGGCCGTTGTAGAGAAAATCCCGGACGACGTTGTCCTGGGCCCGAATCATCAGCGTCACGAGATCGAGCGGCAGGTAATCGGGCCGGGATTTCAACGTCTCGACGAGCACCTGGCCCATCGTAACCTGGGTGAGATCCTCGCCGGTCTTGTGATCGAGAATGCGGATGCGCTCGCCGGCCTTGACCCGGTCCGCGATTTCACTGAGGGTGACGTGGGTGTTGCGCGTCGCATCATAGATGCGGCGGTTGGGGTATTTCCGGAGAATCGTCTCCCCCTGTCCTTCTTGCGCTGGCTTCTGGTTCATCCTTGTTCCTCCCGGGCGATGGATTGACCGATCATGCCGTCAATATAATGCAACGCATCCGGAAGGTAAAGGCGAATGTTGTGGCGCAAAAGAGTCTTGGGATCATTCCCAGCGGCCGGGGATCGGATGCCCGCAGAAGGCGCACTTCCCGTCGCGGATGGCCCGTTCCCCGATCGTGAAGCCGAACCGCTCTACGACCCGTTTCCCACACCCGGGACAGAACGTGTTCTCGCCTTCGTGACCGGGAATGTTGCCGAGGTAGACGTAGTGCAGGCCTGAGCCGAGGGCGAGCCGGCGGAGCTTCTCAAGTGTTTCCAGCGGGGTTGGCGGCAGGTTCCGAAGGCGGTAGGTCGGCATGAAGCGCGAGAGGAACAGGCTGATGTCGGGGCCGGCATGGTCGAACAGCCACCGGAACATCCGGCCGCAGGTCTCCTCATCGTCGTTCAGGGTCGGGACGACGAGGGTGACAATATCGACGAGGGCGCGGCTGGAGGCCAGCTGCCTGATCGTCGCGAGGACGGGGTCGAGACTGCCTCCGCAGACGGTGCGGTAGAACCGCTCGGTGAACCCTTTCAGATCGACCTTCATGACGTCGAGCCAGGGAAGCAGCTCGCGCAGTGGTTCGGGGTTGATGAAGCCGCACGAGATCATGATGTTCGCGATGCCGGCCTCGTGCGCCTGTTTCGCGGTGTCGAGCATGTATTCGTAGAAGATGGTCGGCTCGGTGTAGGTGTAGGCGATGCTCCGGCAGCCTCTTGCCTGCGCTTCCGCGACGATACGATTGGGCGGCAGGTCATACCGGTCTGCCTCTTCGGGGCCGATCTGGGAGATCTGCCAGTTCTGGCAATACCGGCAGCCGAACAGGCAGCCGGCCGTGGCGATCGAGAACGCGGAGCTGCCCGGGAGGAAATGGAACACGGGCTTTTTCTCGATCGGATCGATGGCGACGGAGCAGGGGCGGCCGTACACAAGCGTGCCGAGCCTGTTTTCGAGGCTGATGCGGGCCCGGCAGAAGCCTCGCTCGAAGGGGAGGAGCGTGCAGAATCGCGGGCAGAGGGTGCACCGGATGCGGCCGTCGGGGGTTTTCTCCCAGTACATCGCCTCGCGC
>DATCTT010000303.1:0-2473 GCA_036567845.1 Candidatus Ozemibacteraceae bacterium
TTACGACCTGCCGCGTTCGGCGCAAGAGGATGCTGCCTTCGCCGCGGCTCTGGAACGGTTTCCGGCCCCCCTCTTGGCGCAGCATTTCGTCGGCCGGCAGGGGCTCAGCGGAGCCGAGGCGGTTCAGATCAACGATGAGAATGCCGAGCGGCCGGCTGAGCCTCTTCCGCTGCTCGAATCGCTCGCACGGAATGCGGCCGACCGCGGCCTGATCAATCAGCTCCCGGACCCGGACGGCACGATCCGCACGATGCCGCTGGCCTTTCTGCCGGCAGAGACGGACACGTTTCTCCCGACCCTGGGATTCGCCGCCTGGATCCAGGCCGGGCTGACAGCCGCCTCACCGGATCAGGCTCTCGCCGCATCCGGCCTTCCCGATCCTGTCACGGCATCGGATGCGGCGCGCGCGGCGTTCCGCCGTCTTTGGGAAGCGGCACCCCACCCCTTCCCCGGGTTCGGCCACGAAGGCCTGGATGCCATCGTCCGGCGGCGCGAGGCCCGGATGCTGGTGCGGCACCTAGCCACCCAGCCCGGAATTTCCCCCGCCACAACCCGGGCCTGGCGTGATATAGCCGAAAAGATAGATACAACCGGCCTGGCCGATCGGGGCTGGCTACCGTTTCCTGGCGGTCGGCCGCCGCTCACCGGTCCCAGGCATCTGCCATGCCTGCGCATCCCTTTCACGAAACCTTCCGGCAGTCTGAAGGGGGATGGAATCCCCGTGATTTCGATGGGAGTTCTTCTCGCCTCGGCCCCGCCCGACTCGCTTGGCTCGATCGACATCGGTGAGATGCCGGCCGGGACACGGTTCGCCTGGGGGGCAACCGGCACGGCTTCGATCTCAGGCATCGCGACCGACCTGTATGGCCGCCCCCTGGCGGGAATCGGCGTGATGGCGCGCCAGACGGACGGCGCGGCCTGGGCATCCGCGACGACAGGGGCCGACGGCCGGTTCACAGTCGGAGCTCTTCCGGCGGGCAGCTA
Source organism: Candidatus Ozemibacteraceae bacterium (assembly GCA_036567845.1). Lineage (GTDB taxonomy): Bacteria > Muiribacteriota > Ozemobacteria > Ozemobacterales > Ozemobacteraceae > MWAR01. Next base: position 985 of record DATCTT010000303.1, read on the forward strand.
TCGGACGACCCTGACCCGGAGCCGCCCACCCCTTACGGTCCGTCTGAGCACGGCGGAGCCCCTTCTGATCGGCACGGGCCCCCGGGAACTCTCCCCGGCTCGCTTCCCTCCGACGGACAGCACCCTCGGAGGCACGCTGTCCCCCGCCACCCAGCCGCTCCAGCTCGTTATCGACGGGGAAGCCCTTCCGGTCGGCATGACGGACGCCACCGGCCGCCTGCCGCTGGATTCTATACCAGACAATACATCTATCGCCGTTGTCGAGGGGGAAGAGGTGCCGAACTGGGCACCGGGCTCTTCACCGGTGGTGATGTTTGCGGGGAATCCCCTATCCGGACGCAAGACGGCGCTGCTCGAGCCCGAAGGGGCCTGGAATGCCCGCTTCACGGCCCGGATCGACATTCCAGCCGGAGCCGCCTCGTTCACGGCGACGGCCCTCCCCTCCAGCCTCGACACGCGCGTTCTTCTGCTGGGCGATGCGGAAGCCGACGGAGAGCCGCACACCGCAGCCACCGAGCTTCTGCTCGACACCACGACCCTGCTCCCGGCGGTGCCACCTGTTACACCCGCCCGCCTGCACACCGTTTCTCTCGACCAGGCAGGCGTGGCCGGGAACGATGTGCCCGAAGCGTGGCTCGTCGGGGACGACGGCGTCTGGCACGGGCTCAGGAAAACCAGCACGAAGCTCGAACTGCCTCCAGGCCGGTATCTGCTGCTCGGCCGCGACGCCCAGGGCCGGACCGGCCGCGCAGACCGCATTGCAACCACCATTGCAGGCCGCACCCTGTTCTTCGGCACCACTCTGCTCGAGGACCAGGACTTCGTCACAACCCCGATCAACCTTCTCGAAACCCGTTTTCGCAAGCTTCCCGGGGTGCATCTGCACGCCAATCTCTGCTCGGCCCTCTGCCGCGGTGCGTTTCTGCGGCCGACGCCGTTTCATCCCGATGCGGCTCCGGACGCATGGCCACTGCTGAATCTCCTTCTGTTGATCCCGTTTCTCGCGGCAGCTGATCATCTGTTCCAGGGAGGGCGCGGCATATCGGCGGTCGCCGTGCTCGGTCTCACGATCATTGCATGGCTGGCGGCTTCGGCAGGCCTGTTCGCCCGCAACATCCTTTTTCCAGCAGCCTTTCCCGTTTCACTGACGGTTCTGTTCGGTGTTGCACGGGGCGCCCAGGCTTACTTCGCCGCGCGCACCCGGGAGCGTGAGACTCGGGCCACGTTCGGCCGGTTCATCGCGGCACCGATGGTCGAGCAAATCCTGCGTCACCCCGACACCGTGCGCCCCGGAGGCGAAAAGAAAGAGCTCACCGTCATGTTCACGGACCTGGCCGGCTTCACCTCGATCTCCGAGATGATGACGCCGGAAGAGCTGACGAAGCTGATGAACGAGTATCTCGGCGAGATGACCCGCGTGCTGTTCGAGTATGGGGGAACGCTCGACAAGTATATCGGCGACGCGCTGATGGGCTTCTGGAACCACCCG
>DATCTT010000304.1:0-12914 GCA_036567845.1 Candidatus Ozemibacteraceae bacterium
CCAGGCCCGCCTGGCCGCCGGCGAGCCCCCGCCACATCATCATGGCCAGCGTGGCCGAAACACCCCCGGCCAGGGAAAGAAGACCGGCTGGGGTGAACAAGCTGCCCAGCAGCATGCCTGTGACGATGGTCCGGCCCGCGACGAGGCTCAGCGCGAAGCCCGGCGAGCGTCTGACCAGGGCGAACAGCACCAGCGCGTTTGAAAGGCCGGGCTTGAGCCACGGCAGCAGGCGCGGAAGCGGCGCCTCGGCGAGCTGGATGGCCGATGCAGCTGCCGTGAGCACGCCGAGCAGAACGACGCCAGACAGGGCGGGAGAACCCACCTCGCCAAGGGCCGGCAACACCGGTTCCCGTGCATCCCTCCAGGGTTGGCGCAGGATCGTTCCCTTCCCTTCCGCCGTGCTCATCGCGTGACCCCGTCGGCTCCTGAGGGATCCTCGCTTCCCGCCGTCGCGGCCGGCGTGAGAACCACACCGTTGGGGACGCAGACGATGCTGGATCCGGCGTGTGCCCAGCCCTGCCGGACGCAGATCTGGCCGGGGCAGGCGGAGAAGACGACCCGCACCGAGCCGTCGGATGCCGTCTCAATCTCCATTTCCCCGAGCTGGCCGCGAATCCTGGAAGTTCCGGCCCTGGCCGGCAGGCGGCGTTCCCCTCCTCCGGAACCAGCCGTCAGGACCCTGATGCAGCCTACCCCGGAGATGGCTGCAGCTTTCGGGAGAGCGTGCAGGGCATACAGGAAAAGCGCTGCAGCCGCGACGGCGCAGAGAAGGAGGCCATCGGCCCGCGTCATGGATAGGCGACCTTGAACCAGCGCGCCCCGGCAGGTGTGAGCCAGATCGGGCCTGAGGCGGGCATCATCAGGGCCGGGATGTTTTCCCGGGCCGCGAACTCCCGAGCCTCTGTCGGGGTCATCGCAAAAAGCGCCGTGCTGAGGAGATCGCCCGCGACCGGGGTGCTGGCAATCACCGTCACCGAGCGGAATGCCTCGGCGGGCCGGCCCGTTTTCACATCGAACACATGCGCATACCGGCGGCCACCGGCTTCGAAGAAGCGTTCGTAATCCCCCGATGTCGAAACCGACATGGGCTGTTCTGAATCGATCGTGGCGATGCTGCCGGTGCTATCGGGATCCTTGACGGCGACGCGCCATGGCCGGCCACCCGGCTTCCTGCCCTCCATCCAGAGGTCCCCCCCGTCGTCGATGATGAAGGTTTTGCAGCCCATGCCGCGGAGGGTTTCGGCAGCAGCTTCGATCGCCATGCCGCCCGCGATCCCGCCGAGATCGACCATGCTGCCGGTTGCAAGGGCGATCGTTCCGTGCGGCAGGGCAGCGGCTTCGGAGGCATGAACGAAGCATCGTTCCCAGCCGGTATGCTCCAACGCCTGGCGGATTTCCTCATCGGGCGGAACGCGGAACTGGCGGTCATGGAAGCCCCAGATCCGGCCCAGGACGGCGCAACTCGGATCGAACGCCCCGTTCGTCCGGTAATACCCTTCGGATGCAAGTTTGAGGAGACGGGAAAACGCGGCTGAGGGCTGGATTGCCCGCCCCGCGTTGAGCCGTGCGAGTTCCGAATCCGGCCGGTACAGGGAGGCTGCGGATTCGATGGCGCGCATCTGGTCGAACGCGGCCTCGACGGCGAGCGAAGCGATTTCCCGGTCCCCGTAGGCGGTGATCGAGACGATGGTGTCCATCATCAGCTCGACCCGCCGAACAGGCTCATTTTTCTGCGGCACGCGTAGAACGGCTGAACAGCCGACAGCCAGGACGGCTGCCAGGATGCAAGCAATCAGGGCCCGGACGGGGGCGTTCATGAAAACGGGCGGTCAGTTCCGGGCGGTGAACAGCTTCAGACGCTCAATGGTTTCGTCCCTCCCGAGCACGACCATGCTTTCGAACAGGCCCGGGGTGGCGGTTCTGCCACTGATTCCAAGGCGACAGAGGTGAATAATATCGCCAGCTTTTTTTCCCTTTTCCTCGGCGAAGCCGCGAATCATTGCCTCGAGCGGAGCTTCGGCGAAGTCGGGCATCGCCGCAAGCCTGGTCACGAGTTCTCCGAGAAGAGTCATACCATCAGCTATTTTTGCAGCCTTCTCGAGCCCCTTCGCATCGAATTCGGAGGGGCGGACGAAGAACCAGCCGATCTGCGACTCGATCTCGTTGAACGTTTTCATCCGTTCGCGGTAGAGACCGACCATTTTTTCGAGCCGCGACTGGTCGTAGGAGCCTGGAAAGCCGGGCAGCTTCGCGAGCCATGGGCGGCACCGGTCGAGCACCGTCGCGCCGTCCATGCGCTTGATATACTCGGCATTGAACCAGGCCAGCTTCTCCATGTTGAAGATGGCGCCATGCGAGCTGACGCGGTCGAGGCTGAACAGCCGGAACATCTCGTCCCGCGTGAGGACTTCGGCGCCGGTCTCGGGCGACCAGCCGAGCAGCGCGAGGAAGTTGCGGAATGCCTCGGGCTCGAAGCCCATATCCTTGTATTCGATGACCGAGGTAGCGCCGTGGCGCTTGCTGAGCCGGGACCGGTCGGCCCCAAGAATCATGGGAATATGCGAGAACTGCGGAACGGGATACCCGAGCGCCTTGTAGATCAGTATCTGCTTGGGCGTATTCGAGATGTGGTCCTCGCCGCGGATGACGTGTGTGACCTTCATCAGCGCGTCGTCGACGACGACGGCGAAGTTGTAGGTGGGGAAACCGTCGGATTTGACGACGACAAGATCATCGAGCAGATGCGAACCGAATGACAACTCGCCCTTCGTCAGATCGTTCCAGGCGACGTTCTCGCCGGCCGCGACGCGCAGCCGCAGGGTAAACTTCTCGCCGTCGGCGATCCTCTTCTCGACTTCTTCCCGGGAAAGGCGCGAGCAGCGGCCGTCGTATTTCGGGTCCTCCTTGCGCGACATCTGGTCTTCGCGCATGGCGGTGAGGGTTTCGGGCGAGCAGAAACAGTGATACACCTTCCCCTCGCGCAGGAGCTGTTCGACGGCCGCGCGGTACAGGTCGAGGCGCTGGGTCTGGAAGTAGGGGCCGTGGCCGCCGTCTTTGTCGGGGCCTTCGTCCCAATCGATGCCGAGCCAGCGGAGGCCGTCGAGGATGGCTTTCGTGTAGACGTCCTTCGACCGCTCGGCGTCGGTGTCTTCGATCCGGAGGATGAAGGTGCCGCCGTTGTGGCGGGCGAACAGCCAGTTGAAGAGCGCGGTGCGGGCGCCACCAACGTGAAGATGGCCGGTCGGGGACGGGGCGAACCGGACGCGAACCTGTGAGCTCATGGGCTCCTCCTGTTGGCGAATGACGTCGAACGAACGGGACGGACGTTGGAGCCGCAATGATACAGCATTCCGGCCGTCTCGGCAACGGTGGAACGGTGTTTGTGCGATTTTTTTTTGGGACCCGTTGACATCGGCGGGGCGCTGTGGTAAATTTCATTTTGTTCGAAGGCTTGTGGCGCAGCTGGTTAGCGCACCACGTTGACATCGTGGGGGTCGGCGGTTCGAGTCCGCCCAAGCCTATTTTTTTTTGCCCGAAACCGGTCATCCGATTTCGGGCATTCTTTTCCCCGGAAGAGCAGAAGAAAGTGAATCGATGAAGACCAGGCAACCGCTGTTGAAGAATATCCGGATTGTTCTCGTCGAGCCCCAGGGCGCGATGAATGTGGGCTCGGTGTGCCGCGCAATGAAGAATTTCGGCCTGCGCGATCTCGTGATCGTGCGGCCCGGCTGCGAGCTGAACCTTGAGGCGATCAAGATGGCGCTTCACGCCCGCGACATTCTCGACTCGGCCCGCATCGTCGACACGATTCCCGAGGCCGTTGCCGGCAGCCTGCTGGTGCTCGGCACGTCAAACCGGCACGGCGAGTATCACGAACCGCACATGTCGGTCCAGGAGGGCCTCGAGCAGGTCCGACCGACGCTCCCCCAGGGGCCGGTCTCGATCCTGTTCGGCCGCGAGGAGTGGGGCCTGACGAAAGACGACCTCCGGTACTGCCAGGGAACGATGCACATCGTGACCGATCCCGAGTTCACCTCGATGAATCTGGCCCAGGCCGTACTTCTCATTTCGTATGAGCTGTACCAGCATTTCGGCGTGAAGCCCGTCGAGAAAGGCCCCGACCCGAACAACCCCTTCGAGCAGCCACCCACGTTCGAGGAGCTTCAGAGGCTGTTCGACCACATGAAATCGGTCCTGACCATGTGCCATTTCCTCCCGACGAAGAATCCCGACGGGCTGTTCCAGCTCGTCCGAGCCTTCATCAACCGGTCCCGTGCCACCCATCGCGAAGTGAATATTCTTATGGGTATATTTTCGAACGTCGAGGGGTTCATGCGCATCTACGTCCACGGCCAGAAGCGCCAGAAGGACAAGTCGGGCGCCCCCCTTCCACCGCCGCCGAAGACCTCGGCCCTCAAACGGATGGAGGCGAAGCTCGCCAAAATTCCCTCTTCGGACGACGACGGTAAAGATCCGGCATAAGATGGAACCCTGCATCGAAGCGCGCGATCTCAGCCGGAGTTTCGAAATCCGGTTGAAAGCTGAGGGGCTCCGCGCGAGCATCGAGGCATTCTTCCGGCCGCGGGTCGAAACGATCGATGCCGTGAGCCGTCTCGAGATGGTGATCGAGCCCGGCGAGATCATCGGCTTTCTCGGGCCGAACGGGGCGGGCAAGACGACGACGCTGAAGATGCTGTCGGGGCTTATTCCTCCGACCGGCGGCTCCGTCCGGGTGCTTGGCACCGATCCGTTCCTGAGGGAACACGCCTTCCTCCGGCGCATTTCGCTCGTGATGGGCCAGAAGCAGAATCTCTGGTGGGATCTGCCTCCGGCAGAGACGCTGGCCATCCACCGCGAGCTGTATGGGCTGACCGCCGCGGAGTTCTCCGAGCGGCGCGATGAGCTCGTCGAGATGCTCGGCATCAGCGACTGCCTCGAGGTGCAGGCCCGCAAACTGTCATTGGGTCAGCGCATGCGGTGCGAACTGGCCGTCTCGCTGCTACACCGGCCCGAGATCCTGTTCCTCGACGAGCCGACAATAGGACTCGATATATTGATGCAGAAACGTATCAGGACCTTCCTGCTCGAGTATCATGACCGGTTCCGCCCGACAATCCTGCTCACCTCGCATTACATGGAGGATGTGACGGCGCTGACAAGTCGGGTCATCGTGATCAACCGCGGCACGAAAGTGTTCGACGGGCCGCTGGCCGATCTCACGCGCAAAACCCGCGCCGATCGCATTCTCGCGGTCACATTTTCCCGGGAGGTTCCCGGCTTTTCCCCCTCCGCATATGGCAAGCCCGTCACGTGCGAAGGGCTTCGGTGCACGATCCTCGTCCCTCGAGACCGCGCCGCCGCCGTGGCCTCGGAGCTGTATTCCACCGGCTTCGTCGCGGATCTGACGATCGAGGAACCCCCGCTGGAAGAGGCGATCTCGCCCCTCTTCACCTGATTCGGTCTTCCAGAGCCGCGTCGGCGGCTCCTTTCACTCCCGGTTTTTCCAGCTCCGGTAGGGGTTTGCAGCGAGGCTCGCGTTGTAATACCTTGGATCTTCGGTGACTTCCCGATCCACCCAGGGCGGCAGCTCGAACTCCTCCCTTTCGTCTTCCAGTTCGATCTCGGCGATGACCAGGCCGAGATTGTCCCCGAAGAACTCGTCGATCTCCCACCGTCGTCCCGCGTATCCGATGGCGAAGCGGCATTTTTCGATGAGGGGCTTTTCGCAAAGCCCAGCCAGCATCGCCTCGGCATCAGCCACAGGGATCTCGTATTCGAACTCCGGTCGGGAGGCCCCGATGGACGCGCCTTTGACGGTCAGATAGCCTCTGCCGCCCATGACCCTGACGCGAACCGTCCTCCCGGGCACTCTCGAAAGATACCCCTGACGGCACGACACCCCGGGTCCATACGCTTTCCAGTCACTCCCCCGAACCAGAAATTTCCGTTCGATTTCTTTTGCCATCGGCGTCCCCCATCATCACCACGAGGCTGCGCCATCCCATCCAAATTACGCCCTCCTCGAGAAGACCAGCCACCGCAAAGGCCATACGGAATATGGATAAGGTCAGAAAGCGGACCTTCCATGAAGACTATAATATTATATATTCATTCTTTCTTGCCGAACGCAACGCGGGCATACTCGCGAAGAGCGAGATCGAGCCCCGCCCTGGCCCAGTTGAGCGGGGTGATCGGCGACGGGAACAACAGGCGCCGTCCGGCCAGGACGACGGTATTGATACTCTCAGGTGTCTGCCATTCACGCACCGGACGGCCGTCGGCCGCAAGGGCCGGGCCGGTGATCTGGCCAAGTGCCCGCTTGATGTGGACCGCCGCACGGTGAAGGTCCTGCTGTCGCAGCCGCGGATCGGTCGTCCGTTCCGCCAGGTGCAACCGCGCGAGGGCGCAAAGGCTGTCGAAGAACCATTGCGCCTCGGTGTCGGGAAGAAGCTGGGAAAGTCTCTGTCTGAAGGCGGCATTTGAGGACGTGTCACCGGTCAGAGAAGGCTGGTCCGTGTTTTCCGCCGGCGGCCGGATCCAGAAGTTGCCGGCCTGGTAACTGTCGAGATCGTATCTGAGGATGCCGGCTGGCCGCTCCAGGGTCTGCACAATCTGGAGAACCGCCCGCTGTTCGGTTTCCGCGAGGCCTTCCAGTGGTGACGGCTGGATCAGGACCAGCAATGCGGCATCCGCCTGCCGGAAACGGATATCGGAAGGATCGTAGTCGGGCGACTCGCCGCCGAGAAAGAGCTGGCGCCTCACCCGCGCCATTCCCCGATCGATGAGCGAGGCGAGAAACGACGGGGCCCATGCAGCGCAGGCTTCGGGACCAAGTCGACCGAGACGGGCCCGAAAGGCCTCTCCGAAGGCGCACGCGGGGCCGGTTTTCGCATCGAGCAGTTTCCGCCAGGCCTGGAGGGACCTTGTCGCGAGAGCGATGCTGCTCGTGTTACGCCGAGGAAGCTCTTCCCAGGCACCGGCATCCTCGTAGGTGTCGAACGAGATGCGTTCGAGAAACCTGGGATACAGCGCAAGAACCCGGAAACGGGCGGGGTTCAGATCGCCGGGTTCGAGCAGGCCGTCAGAAGCAGCTTCGGCGAGGGCAGTGAAAAAGAGACCGTGAGCGTCGATCTGGCGATGGTTCCACGTTTCGGGCCGACCATCCACCAGGACGTCGTCGAGGGTCGGAGAACGGCCGTTGAAACGGATATGCGGCATGGCCATCTGGTCGAGGGCCAGCGACGGGTCAGCGATGACAGCCTCGAAGCGTCCGACCTGTACCGGCGTGGCGTAGTAATCCCAGAGAGCAAGCAGGAGCCGGCGGGCGTCGATGCGCCGTCCGGGATCGCGGGCCAGTGCGTAGTACACCCAGACATTGTCGCGAACCCAGATGGCATCATAGTTGGTCGTATCGGCTTCGCCTTCAGCGGTGCGCGTGGCGGCGGGGGCAAATCCCCGCGGGGTCAGCTCGATGCGCAGGTGCGGCGCAAGAGCGGTGCGGATCTCGGCTACCAGGGCTGCATCCAGTGGCCGGGCTACCCATTCGGCAACGGTGTCGTTGAATACCTTGATGAAGACCCCTTCGGGAGCCTGCACATCCCGGCAGACAGCCGGGCCGCTTATCGAGGCCTTGCGCAGAGCGAGGGCTCCTCCTGCGGGCCCTGGTTCCGCCGTAACGGGCATGGGTGCCTGGAGCAGCATTCCGAAAAGCGTCAGAGCAAAGATCCTCTGCAGGCAGGGCCGCTCGAGGGCTGATACGTCGATCATGACTGGTGTCCTCCGGCATCGTTCTTTCTCGCGACTCGTGAGTCAGGCACAGGCCGTTCAACGATGATTCTCTGAATGTATCAGAACGTTCCGGCGTTCGGGAGGGAAAAAAGACAATTCATCAAGACCTCGCGAAAATTCAGCGTGGTTGCGGACGCCGCAAAGGGTTCCCCGGCAGCTAGCACACTCCCTCGCGCGAAACACTCAGGGAAGCGTCGCTTTTCGGGATCAATCGTTGCCCGGTGAGGCTCGGGCATTGTACAATTCCTTCAAATCGACCTGCAGGAACGGAAGGAGATCATCCCGATGTCACAATACCGCACGACTCATGGAGTTCCGGAGCGCCGCCCGATGCTGTCGGGCGCAATTCTCTGCATCGCGGTTACCCTTCTTTTCTGCATCGCCGCGTTTCCGACCTCTTCGGAGGCATTCAACCGGCTTCCGCTGAACAAGGAACTGCAAAGCGTGTTCAACTCATTCCCGTCCGCTGAGGCGAACATCCTCGCACGCACCCGCCTCCTGTCGGGTAACGAGGAGTCCTGGTATGCGCGTTGGCACATGGTCGAATCGGCACACGACTCGATCGTTTCCACGTATTTCATCGTCGATAACGACATTTTCGGCTGGTCCTTCCTCGGCCTTCTTCAGAAAAAGGCACGCGAAGGCGTGAAAGTGAAGCTGATGATCGATGCACGCTTCTTGCGCGGCGCCCGCAAAATCGGGGATTTCGATGAACTCGAAGAGCTCGCCCGCATGCCCGGCGTCGAGGTCCGGCTGTACAATCCCGTCGGCCGTTCCCTTCTCCACGTGTTCCAGGACCTTCGCCAGGTCCTGTTGTCGAACCACGACAAGATCATCATCATCGACGGAAAGCTCGCCATGACGGGCGGCCGCAACATCGGCGCCGACTACTTCGCCCAGATGGGCGAGCACGATAATGTATTTCGCGATATGGATCTGGTCCTCGAGGGGCCGAACGTTGTGAAGCAGCTGCAGCGAGCCTTTGACGAGGAATGGAACATGCTCCGCACCGTTCCGGTCAAACCGGATCTCGTAAACCTGCGCGACCAGACAGCGAAGCTCGACCTGGCCTACCGCGTCATGAGCCGGTATATGCAGGGTCGCGGCACGTATGACGGCGAACCGGAGCTGGAAGCCGGCCTGAAAAAACAGCTCACCGCCTACGATCGTGAGATCGTGAAATACAGGAAACTCTCCGGTTATGCTTCTTTCGAACTGTTCCGCGGAGAGCGGCTGAAACCTGTGAAGATCCTCGACAAACACTCGATGCTCGGAACCCGCGAGGATATCGGTCCCAACCTGGTCCGGCTGATCGATGCCTGCAAACACGAGATCCTGATCCAGAACGCCTACGTCGTGCTCTCGCCCGATGCCGAAAAGGCCCTCGTCCGTGCCGCGGCGCGCGGGGTGAAGATCGTTCTCAACACCAACTCCGGCGAATCGACGAACCACGGTTCGACCGTCGCGTTCTTCATGAACGACTGGAAGCGCCTTCTCGCGACGATGCCCGGGGCACGCATCCTAGTCTTCCCCAGCGGCAGTCCCTGTCTGCACACCAAGGCGTTCGTTTTCGACCGGCAGGTCACGGTCGTCGGCACGTATAACCTCGACCCGCTCAGCGACGTTGTGAACTCGGAAGTGGTCGCCGTTATCCAGGACTTCCCCTTCAGCGAGATGACCGCCCAGCGGATGGAGCGGCAGTTTGAGGAATGTCTGGAATACAAGATCGATCTGCTCCCCGACGGCAGCATCAGAACCGTTTTCGGCCCCGAGAACCACACGTCGACCGAGATGATGAACAAACTGAACCGCCTCCGCAAGTTCCAGTGGATCCGGCCCCTGATCTGACCCGACGCGAAGGGAATTATCCCATGCGAAGCTGGCTGGCCGTGACACGCCAGCTCATCGCCTCGTATCTCCAGATGGCGCTCGCCTACCGGGGCATGATGGTGCTCTGGGGATTTCAGATGCTCCTGATGCCCGCGGTCCTCATGAGTGCCTGGCTTTCCGTCGGCAGGAGCGGCGGCTCCGTCTATAGCGATAGTGATTATATATTATACTATATCTCTATGCCCCTCCTGATGAACCTGACCGACTGCTGGACGGTCCACACGTTCCCAGAACAAGTGCGCGACGGTTCGCTGAGCCGTTCGCTTCTCAAGCCCGTCCATCCGCTTTGGCTGCACGTTCTGGAGAATCTCACCCACAAGGTGGTCCAGCTTTTCATGATGATCCTTCCCCTGGGTTTTCTTATCTGGCTGGTCCACGACCGCCTGCCCAGCCTGGATTTCGGCCCGGCCCGCCTGATCGCTATCTTTTCCGCCATCGCCCTGGCCATGGCGCTTCGGTTCGTCCAGTCCACGGCGCTGGCGATGACGGGGTTCTGGATTGAGCACGTCGAGACGCTGAATCTGGTGCTGAATCAGGGCATCTGGGCGCTGCTCGGCGGCATGATCGTGCCGGTCGAGACGTTCCCGCCGGCCGTCAAGGCAATCGCGAGCCTGCTTCCCTACCGGTATTCGCTGAGCTTTCCCATCGAGGTGCTCCGGGGCCGCCTGAGCCCGGAAGCAGCGATCAGCGGGGTGCTCACGGCCACGGCCTGGATCCTGTTCTTCCTCGTGGCCGGACGGTTTTTGTGGCGGCGCGGCCTGCGCCGTTTCACGGCCTACGGAGGTTGAACGATGCGACGCCATTTCCGCATCATCCTCCAGTTTTGGAAAGCCCACCTGGTTCAGGCGCTGGAGTATCGCACCAGTTTTCTTTTCGGCCTCGTCGCGAATGGTCTCGATTTTCTGTTCGGCCTGCTCCAGTATGGCCTTTTTTTCACCGTCGCCGACGCAATCGCCGGGTGGGACATGCCCCGGATGCTGGCCTTTTACGCCGTCTTCATGACGGTGTTCTCGCTCCATTTCATCCTGCTGTATCCCAACCTCGAGGCGGCCGGCCGGCTGGTGAACACGGGTCAGCTCGATCTGGTGCTGACGAAGCCCGTGTCGGCGCAGGCGCTGTTGTCCTTCCGGGCCCTGTCATTCGAGGAGTTCGGAAGTTTCCTCACCGCCCAGGCATTGCTAGTGTGGCTCGTGCTGAGTGGCCGTCTCATGGTCGGATGGACCGGAATCGTCACGTATCTGGTCGCGATCACGTGCAGCCTCTGCCTGATCTACTGCCTGTTCCTTCTGCTGCTGGGTCTCGCGGTGCGGATCGAGAAGCTGCAGAACATGTCGGAGCTGCTCTGGAGCGTTTTCAGCCTCTGCAGGTATCCCTCGGACATCTACCCGGCGTGGGTCCGACGGCTGTTCCATCTTGTGATACCGATCGCGTTCATCACGACGGTACCCGCCCGGGCCCTGTCCGCCGGGGAATCACCCCTGGTGCTCCTGCTCGGGGTCTCCCTGACGATGACGCTGCTTGCCGCCTCGACCCTGTTCTGGCGGAGATCCCTCGCCGGCTATACCTCGGCCGGCGGATAGGTTGACCGCATCGCCCCGCAAGAGTATGATCGGGCGTATATCATGCTAGACAGCGGGAGTCCCATGCCATGAGCAGTACCGTCAAATCGCAGAACCTTTCGATCATGATGACGGATATTCAGGGCTATTCAACGACGGCGGCCCACAGTTCGCGCGAGGAGATCGTGACGCTCATCAGGCGTCACAATCAGCTCATGGTGCCGGTTATCGAATTTTACGGCGGCCGGGTCGTCAAATCCATAGGCGATGCTTTTTTATGCACCTTCGTCAGCGCCACGGATGCCGTCATCTGCAGCATCATCATCCAGCTCCTGCTGCGCGAATACAATGCCCGACAGAAGAACGAGAGCCTGAAGCTCAACCTTCGCGTGGTCGTGCATTCCGGCGACGTCTCGATCGAAGGGAACGACATTTTCGGTGATGCGGTGAACGTCACGGCACGCATGGAAGCCCTGCCCTGCTTCCCCGGCGGCACGATCGGCATCAGCGAGATTACATATTTGCTGATGGACAAGAACGAGATCGCCGTCGAAAACCTTGGCCCCCAGGAGCTGAAGGGGCTTCCCCACCCAGTCAACGTCTACCGCGTTCCGCTCGAGAAACAGAAACTGACAACGCTTCCCACCCATCTCCTCGAGCTCGTCGAGCAGGTGATCGCTGGCAAGGCGGGCACGGCGGCGGGCGGTATGACGGCGGAGTGGAAGAAATCGATCGTCGGCTTCCTCAAGGAAAAGAACTGGGGCGACAATCTCGGCAACATCAAGCAGAACCTCGGTCAGAACATCGGGAAGGTCCAGAAGCAGATCGGCCAGAATATCGGTCAGGTTCAGCGCCAGCTCGTCCAGACCTTCAGCCAGAAAACGGTTCTCGAGCAGGGCAAGGGAAAAACCCTTTCTGATGCCGCGCTGCCGACGCGCATGAAATGTTTTGTCATCGATTTGCTGGTCATAGGTCTGCTGGCCGTTCTCTTCAAGTTCGGTTGGTGGCCCGTGCAGCGGATCGCCTTCGGAGCCGTTTCGATCACGTCCCAGGAGTATTACAAACTTCCCATCGCCAGCCGGTCGGGGTATGAGGATATTGCACGGTCCGACGGTGCCTACTACCGGAACAAAGGCTTGATCGAGTGGCTAACGGATCTGAACGTCCGAATCCCGATCCTTCCCGCCATCCTGTATTTCGGAGCGTTCTGGTATTTCAAGGGCGCCTCCCCTGGTCAGATTGCCGGGCGCTCGGCTGTGGTTACTGCGGATGGGCAACCGCTACCTCTCAGCACCGCCATGAAACGGGCGGCGCTGTTCGTTCTGCTGGTGCTCCCCGCCGGAATCGGCGGCCTGGCGATTTTCATCGGCGACCGCCAGACCATCTGGGACAAGCTCTGCTCGACCCGCGTCGTCGAGTAATCAGGACCCGGTCACAACCCCGTTTCAGCAGGTAATGCCGGACTTCATTCAAGGGTAAGTCCGTGAAAATTCCTGATAACGCCGCTGATTCCTGTCAGCCGGTTGCCGGCCAGCTGTTTTCCAGACAGAAAAAAACCCCGGATGGAACGGGATTCCGTTCCGCCCGGGATTGCTTTTCCTGCTGGATTTACTTGCCGGCGGGAGCAGCGGCGTCAGGGGCCGGAGTCGCGGCCGGAGCGGCAGCGTCAGGAGCCGG
>DATCTT010000305.1:0-21734 GCA_036567845.1 Candidatus Ozemibacteraceae bacterium
GTTCCCGCCGGCGGCGGACAAGGCCTCGGAAAGGAGCTGGCGTTCCAGTTCATCGACCCGCTCCGGCAAGGTGGCACCGGATTGAGGACCGCGTTCCCGGGTGCCGGGTTCGACAATTTCGCCGAATCGTTCGGGAAGATCGCCGAGGTCGATTTCCGACTTGTCCGAAAGCAGGAGCAGGCGTTCGATCGTGTTTTCGAGTTCGCGAACGTTGCCGGGCCACTTCCACGAGCAGAGGGCCTCAAACGCCTCGGGGGTGAACCCCTTCGGAGAAAGGCGATACTGCTTCGCTTTGCGCGCCGTGAGTTCGCGGATCAGGAGCGGAAGATCCCCAGCGCGTTCCCGCAGAGGCGGAATCCGGAGGGGAATCACGGCGATCCGGTAGTACAGATCCTCCCGGAATCGCCCGTCCTTCACCATGGCTTCCAGGTCCCGGTGGGTGGCTGCAACCCAGCGCACGTCGGCTTTCCGCACCTGGTTGTCGCCGAGCCTGCAGTATTCATTGTTCTGAAGAACCCGCAGAAGTTTTGGCTGAACGGCGAGGGGAAGTTCCCCGATCTCGTCGAGGAACAGCGTGCCTCCCGTGGCTTCCTCGATCCGGCCGGCCCTGATGCGGTCGGCACCGGTGAAGGCGCCGCGGGAATGGCCGAAAAATTCGCTTTCGATCAGGTTTTCTGGAATGGCCCCACAGTTGATCGCGACGAAAGGATGCCCGACCCGCGGACTCAGATCGTGAAGTCTTCGCGCAAACAGCTCCTTTCCTGTGCCGGTTTCCCCCTGGATCAGGACCGGCGCCACGCTTTGCGCTGCCCGGTCGAGCTGGGCCAGAACCGCCCGGAACCGGTCGTCCGAACCGAGGATGCCGGAGTCGGAACGGAGATCGGCAAGCTGGGCACGGAGTGTCCGGTTTTCGCGCTTCAGCAAAACATGCTCCCGGACGATGTCGAGCTTGCCCTGGAGAAGTGCCATGTCGACAGGCTTTTCCAGATAATCGAGAGCCCCGAGCCGCATCGCCTCGACAGCCGTCTGGATGCTCGCATACCCGGTGACGAGCAGAACGGCGAGATCGGGATCCGACTCCTTGAACTTCTTCAGGAGCTCGAGGCCGTCGTACCGTGGCATCCGCAGATCGGTGATCACGAGATGCGCGCCGAGGCGCCGGAGATGATCGAGGGCCGGGCCGGCTTCGGAAAATGCGGTCGCATTGTTCCCAAGTCTGATAATGGCTTCGGCGAGCAGCGTCGCCTGCCGGAGATCATCGTCGATCACGAGGACGTCAAGTGGGGTCGCCATGAGGACCTCCCGTTGAATCGGGGTTCGAGGGGAGTCGGAGTTCGAAAGACGTGCCGCCGGATCCGCTGGAGACGAGCCGGAGACTCCCGCCGAGAGCGCTGGCCAGCCGGTGGCAGTTGTACAAGCCGAGCCCCGTTCCATCTGGCCGCGTCGTGTTGCCGGCCAGAAAGAGATGGTCGAGGATCTGTTGCGGAAGCCCGGGGCCGTCGTCGGTGACGCGGAGGATGCTGTGCAACCCTTCTGTCATGAACGTGAGCCGCACCTGGCTCGCCCCTGCCTGGGCGGCGTTCGAAATCAGATTCCAGACAAGACGGCGGAGGAGTTCGGGGTCGGATGCGACGGACAACTCGGAGGGGTATTCGAAAACGAGCGATGCCCGGGAGAAGGACGTCGCATACGCGAGTTTCAGCTCGTTGAGCCAGGGGGCGAGGGAAAAACGCTGGATTTTCGGAAGGATCGGCCGTGTCGTCTGGAGCAGGCCATGGACGAGGCTGTTGGCTTCCCGGACCGTTTGCCTGAGCATCTCAATGCGTTTTCCGGCTTCCGTTGTCACCGCAGCCGGCAGGTCGGCAATCGCCGGCTGGAGGGAATCGAGGCCGAGGGAGAGGGTGTTGAGCGGGTTGCGGATTTCATGCGCGACGCCCGAAACGATGCGTGCCAGCCCTTCGCTGCGGCGCTCGGTTTCGTCGAGCAGGCGCTTCTGCTCGAGCAGCTCCGCGTAGCGGAACTCCCGGCGTCTCAGCAGCAGGAGAAGCCCGATGGACAGGACGCAGGAGACGGAGATGGCTGTAAGAGCCGCCTTGCGAAGGGCCGAGAGGCCGGGATCGTCGAGCTCGAGAAGAAACCGGCCGACCGGTTTCCCATGCAGGACGATGGGACGTGAAAGGATGGGGTTTACCGCCGTGACGGCCGGGGCGGACGCCGGGGAAAGGATCGGCTTGCCCTGCATGTCGACGAGGTCGAGCCGCCGGATGTCGGGACGTTGCCGGAAGCGCTTGATCAGCGCGGGAAGGCCGACGTTACGCTCGAAGCCGAGAACGAAGGCGACGTCGGCGATGACGCGGACGAGGCCGCCATCTGGCATACGGAGAGCGATTCCGAAGGCATCGGCTTCACAGAACATGCCCTCGGAAAAACCGAACACATGCTCCGTCTTGGCGCCGTGCAGCACCTCATGACAGCCATACGACTCGGGCAGCAACTCGGCGCCTTCGCCCGGCGGGCTGCTCAGGAGAAGCCGGCCGGAGGAGTCATACAGGGTGATCGACCGGATCTCGTTTCTCCGAACGAGAGACGCGAGATGCTCGGGATCGGGATGCCCCGAAGCAGATGCGATATCGTATGCTATAGTACGAAGCTTCGCGCTGACGCGCTCTTCCAGATAATGGCTGGCCTGGAGCGTCTGCTCGGCGCTTTCGAGCAGGGCATCCGTGAGAAGTTCGGCCCGACTCGAGGCGGAACGCCCGAGGAGAATTCCGGTGTGAATCCCGGCGAGAAGGTGAATGACGACGATGATGGCAATCAGACCTCCCCAAAGGGATTGGAAACCAGGCTGATTCATCTCTGGTGCTCTTCTTTCAACCCGCATTTGCCGTTCCCGGATCGAAAAATCCGCAGAGGCGGTGGGCCCGCTTCTGCGGATTTGGATGTCAGGACAGGGCTGGCCGGATCACTTTCCGCTCGAGGGGCAGACGCCGCAGGAGGAACAATCGCCACAGGCCCCCGGGTCGGACGACGTGTCGGCGGAGGCAGGGGTGATTGCCGCGCCGGATGTGGTCTTCGTGGCAGGCGAGGCAGAGGGTGCGGGTTTGGTGGATTCCTTGCCGATACAATCCTTGCAGAAATAATAGGTGATGGTGTCACCGTCGATGCGGAAGAACTCGGCACGGGCCGCCTTGCCGCACACGGGGCAGATGCCATCGGGATTCGTCACCTTCAGGGGGACTTCGGTGGGGTTTTTGATCTTCGCGATGGTCGCGGCCGGGTCTTTCTTGAACGTGTCGATGCAGGACGGGCAGCAGAACCGGTAGATCTTGCCCTCGTGCACCGTCATCACGTCGGCCTGCACCTTTCCCCCCATCACCGGACACTCGTCATAGCGCACATCGGTCAGGGCGGGAAGACTGGCAGCGGTCGGGGCCGGGATCTCGGCCGAGGCGGCCGTGGCCGCAACCAGGGCCACGAAGAACAGGATCATCAGCATAAGGCGTTTCATACGATTCTCCTTGGTGAATTCCGGAAATAGGATTCCGTGAGAATGTTACAGCAAGATCGCTGCCAGGACGACTCACATGCTCGGCGGGGCGGCTTCGCGAACGACCGAGCCGAGCGTGTCGCTCATGATCAGGATCGAGAACCGCTCGACCTGCTCCAGCTGGTTGGTGCTGAGCGACGCGTAATCGAACCGGCCGCGGAGGTCCGTGTACCCATCCTTGTAGAACACCGTCCGGCCGTCTTTCAGCCGCGCGAACACCTTGACATACACCTGCGGCTGCGGGGTGCCCGCGTCGGTGGCCGTGACGGCCACCTGGCCATAGGTCTCCATCATCCGGATGCCAAGCGAGTTGGGATAGTAGGCTTGGCTTCGGGTAATGCCCGAGCCGGTCGCCTCAATCATCACGTTCCGGTCCTTGAGCTCGGTGGGAAGGGGGATCGTCAGGACATCCCTGCCAGCCGGCAGTTCGATGGTGAGCGTGGCGTTGGGGTGGATGATCGCGAACTGACCCGTGACATCCTGCACGAAGGGATTGCGCGAGAAGAGCAGCTCCAGATCCATCAGGTAGAAATTGAGCTGGCATGTCCTTAGATTCTTGTATCGGAGGGTGATTTCCCGGTTCTCGACCTTCATCTCAAGGGTCGGGGCCGTGTCGGCGAGCTGTGCCTGCTGCTGGTCGCGGTCCTCCTCATCGATCACAGACGAGGCGCTGCCAGTGATCTCCTTCGCCTGGGCGAGCACGTCGCGGAAGAGATTGCGCCACCGGTCGACGGGATACGTTTCGAATGGGGCGGCAATCTCGACGGCCTGTTCCGGCTGCCGGCGTGAAAAGGCGAGATAGGCCTTGAAGTATTTATATTGAATGGTATCCACAACGGCCGGATCCTTCACCCGGTCGAAGAACCGCAGGGCTTCCTCGACTCGGTCCTGGAGCAGCAGGTAATACACGACGGCCATCAGGTCCGTGTCGGTGAGACTTGGGTGATACCGGAGATCGGCCAGCAGGGCCTGATACTGCTGCATGAACTGGGCGTTGAGGATCTTGCGTTTCTTGCCGAGCTGATACACTCGCGCATTCACCAGGGGCCAGTATTCGCGGTGCTGGTAGTCGAACCGCTCGACCGGATCAAGGGTCAGGAGGGGGCTGGCTAGCGTCGTTCCGCAGTTCCGGGGCAGGGCCGAGTGGCGCAGATACTCCCGGATCGCCGGGACGTCGCCGTGTTTCAGCCCATACGACCAGAGCGTCTGGTGATACACGTGGCGTGCCTGGAGCAGATCGAGCGTCTTCCGGAAGAAGCCCGCATCCGCCATGCGGAATGCGATCTGCTCGAGATCGAGCCGGCCGATGTTGTTGTTCCGCAGATACGACAGCACCTCGTCGTCCGTTCCATTCTGGGAAATATACTCCCATGAGGTCGTGTCGAAGCGGGTGGGTTCATCGACGACCGTGAACGTGAACGGATCGGCCGATCCGATATACCGACCGTTTTCGGCCACGTGAACCGGGAACTGCGTGAAACTTCCCGGTTTCGGGAAGTAGAAGAAATACTCGACCGTCACCGTTGAGAAGGGGTCGAGCACCTGGTGCCGGCTTCGCGTGAAGAAGCCGAGCTCGACGGGGATCGCTCCGTTCGGAATCTGGAGCAGCAGATCGACCTTCTTCCGGGCGGAGGTCGGGTTCGTGAGCACGATCTGGCACCCGTACACCCGTGACGTCTGAAACTCCTCCGTGACGAACTTGTCGAACCGCTCCTCATTCTCGAACCGGTACCGGTCGTCGCGGGCGAAGAAGTTCTGGCCGATCAGGATCGCCGAACCCTTCTCGGGGGCGGCCGCGGGCTTGATCTCCTGATGGAAGATCACGACATCGCAGCCGGGCTTCAGGTGCAGCCGGCTGTCGTCCTGCGTCAACTCGTGAGATGGTGCCGTGAACGGCAAATCGAGCAGGGAAAGCGCGAACATCATCTCTGGGAAACTGTTCGCGGCTTCCGCCAGCCGCGTCGAGAGGAACGGGCGATCCGCCGGGCAGGCAGCAAAATCGCGCCAGAAGCCGTTCACCTTGATGAGATCGGCCGTGTGTCGCTCGATCGGCAGATGCCAGTAATTGTTCTCGACCCACTCCTCGGTTTTGTCAAGCTGCCGGAACGACGGCCGGGACTGCTTGCGCTTCGAAATGTCCGCGTCGATATCGAATCCTTCAGCGGATGTATCCAGCTCCGAAGCCTCCATAGGCATGTCGGCTCCCCGATCCTCCTCGTCTTTGGCAAAGGCGTCGCGTCTCTGTGCCTTGCCCGCCAGGGAAGCCTGGGGAGACGGCATTGCCATGGGTTTCGCCGGAGGGGTGGACGCGCTCAGACGTGACAGAAGACCACCGCTTCTCCCGCCCGGGGCTGCGGATGGTGGCGGCGGGGGGGGAGGGGCCATCGCCTTCTTTTTTCTGTCCGCCTTGATGCCGCCGACCGTGTCCGTCTCGAGTGCGCTGCCCTTCAGGGCCGCCGCGAAAAGCCGGTTGAACCGCTCCGCATCGGGAGGAATCAGGTCGAACAGGTCTCCCACATGGCGTTTCGTCGCTTCCCATTCGCCCTCGATCCGGCGGGCGAGCAGGATCCGCTCGACGACGTTCAGACGGCCGTAGGCCCAGGGCTCGAGATACCGGCGCAGGTCGTTGCCGAGCAGCCAGTGGTCGAGGAACGTCTTGTCCTTTTTGCTGACCAGATAGGGCTTGATGACAGCCTGGAAGAATTCCGGATCTTTCCTGGACAGGAAGAAGTTCAGTTCGTGACAGGCGTATTTCGAGTAGAGCGCCCGTTTTTCCTCCGGTGTTTTCGCCGGCCAGCCCAGAATGAAGCTGAACTCGGCCATCGTCGGATCGGCATTCAGCGCGGTGAAGAGATTGCAGACCGATCCGAGGGTGTCATACACCTCCATCTTCGCACTGGAAGCCTCTTCGATTGTGAAGGTGCGTCCGGCCGAAGCGATCGTGACGCTTTTCTGCTCCGAGTAATGGCTTTTCGGGTCGAGACCGCGCGCCATCCGAAGATCCAGGGGAGCGCACGCCTCATCGGGAAGGGACAGCTCGCGGCAGGCGACGTCGGCGAGGTCGATTGCGATGACATGAAGCTGCCGGCGCGTTGCCAGCTCGGCCGTTTCGAGCGACACGACACCGTTCTGATCGGGTTTCAGGTTGAACAACGTGAACGCTGGCCGGGGCAGGAAGTTCAGACAGGCAAACGCCGATTCCCCGCCCTGTGCGATTTCCTTTCCCGCGAAGCCGACGCCCGAGCCGGCAACGGAGGGTTCGGCCTCGGGCACCGAAGCCCAGGCATCCCCCTGCGCGGCTTCGTCGGTCGAGGTGTCGGTCTTGCGCAGACTCCAGGGATTGAGCAGCAGGCCGGGCCGGCGCAGCATGTTGCCTGGGAAGATCGTCGCATATTTCCGTTCCAGCACATACCGCAGTTCATCCCCGATCGTCCGGCCGGAGAGGTATCGTGACAGGGGCAGGGGGCAGCGGATCTGGACCGGGTCCGGCACGCCCCGGTTCGCGAGTGGGGCATACAGGTCGTCGTCAGGCTGATACCGCGTGGCCAGGACATGCACCCGGGTCGAGGTGGTGGCATGTTTCAGCTGGATGCGCACGATTCCGGATGCGGCATCGTGGTCGACGCCGGTGATCTGGACGGGCGGCATCGAGCGCGTCTGCAGGTAACGCGAGGCTGACAGCAGAAACGTGCCTTCCGGCTTTCCCCGGGTGACGCGGATGGTGATCGGCCGCGCGAAGGGTTTCACGAACAGCTCGTAATCCCCGGCTTCGAGCCCTTCGATCGAGAGATAGCCTTCCTGACGCTTGACATGCGCGAGACCGTCGGTGACATACACACCGCCGTTCATCTCGAACAGCGAGACCAGCTCTCCGAGCGGAACGTCGTCGGGGCAGGAAAATGGCACCAGCACCGGGATGCCGGCAAGCGCGTGAATGGTGCCCGGCAGGGTGTGCCAAGCAATGACGGGGCGGACCGTGAGGGAGCTGCCCGAGGGACTGGTGAGCTTCACTTCCTCGATCTCGGGCAGCGGGCCGAGGTCGATGCGCCCGTCAGCGGCCGTCTGCAGCACGCCCTGGAAGGGTTCCCGGAACAGCCGGTGTTTCACCTGCACCTGGATCGGTCGGTCGGAAAGCGGCTCGCCGGTCTTTCCCAGCAGCTCGATCGTGTAGCCCTCGGGCAGATGCCTCACGAACAGGGTTTCGATCCGGTCTGTTGCCTGGATGCCATTCAGCTCGATCGTCCGGCTGATGGAAAGATCCGTCTTTTTGCCCTGGCTGAGGTTGTCCACCTTGCCGGTGAGGGAAAAGGTGATCCGGGCGAGGTTCTCCGGAACGCGGAAGGAAACGAGCGTTTCCTCGGCATTGCTCAGTCTGGGCTCCGGAAACTCCCTGGCGGCTGACACGCCCTCGTGATCGACGGTCGTCACCGTCAGACGGGGCTGTTTGAGCAGACTGATCGAGGCGGGAAAGCCGTTCACGGTCAGATCGGCCCGTACCGCGGCCGTGGCGATCTGTCCTTCGAGCAGCGACTCGCGCGCCACGAGGAAGCTGCCGCCGAGCTCGTATGATTCGGACAGGTGATTGAACTCATGCAGGCTGGCGAACGAGCCGCGCCGGATGATCAGCTTGCGAGATCCGGGCTGCGTCGAGAAGGGGACCGTGTATTCCCCACGCTCGTCGGCGGTGTATTCATGCCCGGCGAGCCATAGGACGGCATCCTTCACCGGGGTGTTCGTCTCGTCGTAGACCGAGAACACATGTCCGGCGGCGCCGATGCGCTGGGTGAGGGCCAGACGGCCTTTCCGGATGAGCGCGCGGCTGCTTTTGCCGTTTCCGATCAGCTCCACCACGTAGACCCCCGGCTCGGTTATCTGGGGGAAGGTGAAGGTTTCGATGTGGCGCCTGATCTCGGGTTCATGGAACGTGACGAGCTTCTCCTCGTTCGGCACGAGGCCGTCCAGATCGATGCCCGTGGTGAGCTCTTCGCCGGATTCGCGGTAGTGGGTGAAGGCATTGATGCGAAACACCTTGATGATCAGCGTCGGCACATTCTTGACCGCGACCTGCAGGGCGACGGGGTCGGCCGTTCCGAGAACGTCGCGGTTCGTCGGGAGGAACTCAATGTCGACGAGCTCTCTGAGCCCCTGCAGATCCGACGGCTGTAGAAGGGAATACCACCGCTCCGGGTTGGGCGCGCCGTTCATGAGCTTTGTTTCCGCGAAGAGCCGGTTCAGCCAGCCCGACTCGAGATACTCGCGGAACTGGTTCGGATCATCGGCCCCGGCAAGGAATTCCCGGAGGTAGTCGCGCACCAGGGGCTCGTCATCCCCGATCGTGGAAAGCTGGGTATACGGCGAGAAATCGGCGCTGAGGTCGACCGGGAAACGCCGGTTTTCCTCGGTGCCCAGCCAGCGGGCGTTCATGTAGAACTGGGCGCGTGGGAGTCTGAGATAGGCGAGGAAACGGTCCTTGTCATGAATGCCCAGGGATTGATCATGCCGGAGACGGTGGTAGAGAATGCAGGCCTTGAGCGAGTTGTGGACCGGCGGAAGGGGCTCGGCGAACGCCCACAGGCGCGTGAGATACGCCTCTTTCTCTTTCGGATCGAACCGGATGTCGGTGTCGGCGGACGGCTGGAGCTTGGCGAGCATCGCGTTAACAAACGTCGTCATGGTCAGCAGCTCGGGGGCAAGGCGCGCGCACTCGGCGAGCTGCTCGCGCGTTAGCTTCGCATGGACTGCCAGCGAGCCGAAGCCGCCGCTGTTCTCGGCCTTCAGATCTTCGACGACCAGTCGGGCGAGGGCGGTTCCTCCGTCGGGCCGGGTCATGCGGCTCAGCAGGTGCCTGCGTCGGGCAGGATCGAGCTCCGTTGCGCGCAGGATGTCGAGGGCCGCGTCCTCGCAGCCGCTCAGATCTTCATACTGGGCGAAGGCCCTTTTCTGAAAGGCGTCCCGGGCGATGAGGGCTGCGTCGAGCCGTGACGGATGCTTCGTGGTCTTCTTGAGATGCTTCTTCTGGTGCTGGAACCGGAGGTTCAGCTTGTCGGCGAGATAGGCCAGCGACCCCTGCGGATCGGTCGGATACTTGAGCAGGGCCTGCCGGTTCAGGATCTCCTGGACCTGCGAAGTATAGCTGCTTCTTTTGATCCACTGGGCGACCAGCTCGTCGACCTTCTGGTATTCCCCGCGATTCTGCAGGTGCAGACACGAGTAGTAAAAATGCTCGTCCGTGCCGGGAATCAGCTGCTTCAGCGGTACTTCACGGTCATCCGCGAGGCTGAAAGACTCGTCGAATCCTATTTCGCCCGCGCGCACCCCGAGCGAACAGATCAGCAACACGGCCAGAACAAGCAGGAGCTTCACACCCATGGCAATCCTCCTCGATGTCGGCTCCGAAAGCCGACGATCCTCGTGTTTCGAACGTCTATCCCCACATGAATACCTGAAAAGCGGCCCCGGATGCAACCGATGGCGGAACGGAAAAAAGGAGGGAGCCTTGCGGCTCCCTCCTATGTGTATTGATATATACCTTATTCTACAATCAGCCGTTCTTCTTGGCGAAATCGTCCATAAGGCTTGCGAGAGCCTTTGCGCCCTCGATCGGCATGGCGTTGTACACCGATGCGCGGCAGCCGCCGACGCTGCGATGGCCCTTGAGGCCGTCGAGCTTCAGCTTCTTGGCTTCGTCGAGGAACCTGGTTTCGAGCTCTTCGGACTTGAGCCGGAACACCACGTTCATCTTCGAGCGGCAGTTCGAGGCGACCGGGCAGCGGTAGAAGCCGTTCGACCGCTCGATAGCGTCGTAGATGATCTTGGAGCGCTCGGTCGCGAGCTTGTCAGCCGCGGGCAGACCGCCGATGCTCTTGAGCCAGTCCATCGTGAGCTTGATGCCCCAGATGCTGAAAACAGGCGGGGTGTTGTACAGCGAGTTTTCCTTCGCATGCAGGCGGTAGTCGAGGTAGTTGATGATGCTTTCAGGGCAACGCTGCAGCAGGTCTTCGCGCATGATCACGATCGTGCCGCCGGCCGGGCCCGCGTTCTTCTGGGCGCCCGCGTAGATGATGCCGAACTTCTCGACCGGCACGGGCCGGCTCATGAAGTCGGAGGACATGTCGCAGAAGATCGGCACGTTGCCGGTATCGGGCCAGCCCTGCTGCCATTGGACGCCGCCGATGGTCTCGTTCGAGGTCATGTGGAAGTAGGCCGCCCCTTCACTCGCCTTGAGGGTCTTCGGATCGGGCAGCGAGGCATAATTGTCGGACTTGCCATCCCACACGATGTTGACTTTGCCGATCTTCTTCGCGTCGTCGATCGCCTTCTTGGCCCAGACGCCGGTGTTGGTGAAATCGGCGGTCTTGTTGCCCCACAGGAAGTTCATCGGGATCATGCCGAATTGCAGCGTCGCGCCGCCGCCCAGGATCATGATCTTGTAATTGTCGGGAACGTGCAGCAGCTCCTTGATGAGGGCGATGCATTCCGTATGTAGCGCATCATATATTTTGCCGCGGTGGCTCATTTCCACCAGCGACATGCCCGAGCCCTTGTAATCAACGAACTCGTCGCGGATCTTTTCGAGAACCGAAACCGGCAGAATGGAAGGACCGGCGCTGAAGTTGAAGATGCGAGCCATGTCAGATTGCTCCTTTGATGGTTGTGTGTGTCCGCCCCCCGTCCCCGGAAGGCGGGCGCGATGCCTGTCGGCGGCTCAGTGGGCGGCGGAGGCAGCCTTGTTCTGGCCGGAAAGAACGCTGATCACGATCTCGACGACTTCCTGCCCGGCGCGGCCCTGGCCTTCGACGGAGGAGGCGCCGAGGTGGGGGAGAGCGATCACGTTCTGGTGCTTCACCAGATCGAAATTCGCGGTGGGTTCCTTTTCCCACACGTCGATGCCGGCCGCCGCGACGGTGCCGTTGTTGAGGGCTTCGAGCAGCGCCTTCTCATCGACCGTGCCGCCGCGGGCGCAGTTGACGAGATAAAGGCCTTTCTTCACCTTCGCGAACTCAGCGGCGCCGAGAGTCGGGCCGGCGGCTTTGTCGAAGGGGATATGCAGGCTGATGAAATCGCTCTTCGCGAGCAGCTCGTCCTTCGAGACCATCGTGATCTCGGGAATCGGGCTCTTGGGCATGAACGCGTCATGAGCGATGACTTTCATCCCGAAGGCGACGGCGCGGGTGGCGACCGCCTGGCCGATGCGGCCGGCGCCGATCAGGCCGAGGGTCTTGCCATACAGCTCAATGCCTTCGAACGACTTCTTGTCCCATTCCTGGGCCTTCATCGAGATGTTGGCGCGGCCGACCTTCCGGGCAATGGCCAGCATGAGGCCGAATGCAAGCTCGGCAACGGAAATGCTCGTGCAGGCGGGGGTGTTGCGGACCGCAATTCCCTTCTCTTTCGCGGCGACCTGGTCGACATTGTCGAGACCGACGCCGGCGCGGGCGATCAGCTTCAGGTTCTTGCCGGCCTCGATGACCGGCCGCGTGACCTTAGTCGCGGAGCGGATCACGATGGCGTGATAGGCCGGGATCTCCTTAACCAGCTCTTCCGGGGTCATCTTGGTCTTGTAGGTGACCTCGAATGCCGGGTTCTTCTTCAGAAAATCGATCGCGGACTGATCGAGCGAGTCGGAGATGAGCACCTTGAATTTGTCGGACATTCCCGTCTTCTCCTGTTCCATTTCCTGTGCTGTATTTCTGTTGCCTGTTTGGCAAACGGCCTCATCTTAGCGCCCATCCGCGCCGGTGTCAACCCGCCGGTCGCACGGGGCGGGGCAACCGACGACACATAGACGTTCCCGGTTGTTGAGCTTCGGGCGCTTCTTGTCGGGGCGGCCGGGGTGTGATACAGTAACAGAAACCCCTGCTCAGGGGAGCCGGGAGGTGCATGTGAGACGGAAGTTCGCGCGGCGTTTGCGGCTGTTGGCCCTGCTGCCGGTTCTGGCGGTGGCGCTCGGACAGTCGCCGATGATCTGTTTTGCCCAGGACGAATCCCTGGAAGACGCAAAACTCCTGTACAAGCAGGCCGTCGATCTGAAGGCCACAGGAAAGGCCGACGAGGCTATCGCCACCTACGAAAAAGCGATCCGGATGAACCGCGGCATTCTCTCGGAGGACGACAAGGGCCTGATCGGTCTGCTGCGCTCAAAATACGAGAAGAAGCTCGAGTCTTCTCCCGACGACCTCGATGCTCTCGAGGGAATGGGCTTCGTCCAGGCCGTCTGTTATGCCGACATGGCCAAGGCGATCGCGTGCTATGAGAAAGTGCTCGCTCTTGCCAAAGAGGAGCGGGTCAAGACGAAAACGGCGAATCTGCTCGAACGGCTGAAAGCCATGCAGGAAGCCACCCAGCGCCAGAGCGACGAGATCACTGCCCAGATGCGCGAAGAGCGGCTCAAGGGCTGGTCCGAAATGGAAAAGCAGGAGCGGCTGGCCGCCCAGCACGAAGAGAGCCAGGACCGCGCCACGCGGTATGCCCAGGCAACGCAGCGACGGGAGCAGCTCGATACGCGCATTCCCCAGCTCGAAGAAGAGATCAAGAATCTCGAAGAAGAGTACAACAAGGCGAACCGCCTGTGGTACACCCTGAAGGACTCCCGGTATGACCGGCGCAGGGACCGCTTCGAGAAAGATCTCGAGGAGAAACGTCGCGAGCTGACCAAAGCGAAATCCGATTTCGAACGAGTCACGGCTGATATCGAGAAGATGGAAAAAGAGATGCCGGCGGATGGCTCACAGTCCGGCGCTGCAACGGCTACGGCCCAGCCTGACATCGGCGAGCAGCCCCCGACATCCGGGGAAACGCCCGCGGATCCGGCGCTCCCGGCCGGGGACAACCCGGACTTCCCGCCCCAGAATCCACCGACAGGCGGCGATACGGGTGGGGAGCCCGCAGGCGGGGGAAACACCGGCAATGGCAATGACGGAACCGAGGCGCCCCATCCCGCGGCAAGCGGCATGTGACGAACGTCGCGGAGGTTCGGCGGTCGAACCCCAGGGAAAACACGAACGGCCGGGCATCGAGCCCGGCCGTTCGGCATGAAAGGCTTGGTACGATTACAGGCTGAGCGCCTCGACGGGGCACACGGAAACGCAGGCGCCGCATTCGATGCAGCCGTCGCCCTTGTAGTTGGCCTTGCCGTCCTTGATTTCGAGGACTTCGACGGGGCAGGTGCCCACGCAGGCGCCACAACCGGTGCATTTGCTCTTGTCGACCTTGATAGCCATGAGAGAGAACTCCTTTTCCGAAGTTTTGCCTCGGTGGAGGCGGTGACATGTTACCGCAGGACGCGGCCGTTGTCAAAGGCGCCCGAGACCCCATCGGGGAGGGTGATGCGGGTGTCGGGAAGAAGCAGCGATGCCAGGATCAGCTTGAACAGGTCACCGGGAAGGAACGGAAGAACGCCAAGCGTGATGGACCGCTCGAATCCGATGAAAGACGAAAGGCGCAGCACCCCGAAGGCATAGATGACAAGGGTGCCGAGAAGCATGGCCACGGCAACGGGAAGCCGCCTTCCCACGGTGTTCCTGCCGGACAAACTGCCGACCACGGCTGCTGCGGCGATGAAGCCGACCAGATAGCCGCCAGTCGGGCCGAACAGTTGGTACACCCCGAACGAGCCGCCCGAGAAAACGGGGAGCCCTGCCAGGCCTGCCGTCAGATACAGCAGGACGGCACAGGTGCCCTGGACTGGCCCGAGAAGAGCGGCAACATACAAAACTCCGAAGGTCTGGCCGGTGACAGGAACCGGGCGGAGAGGGATTTCGATGACCGAACAGAAAGCGATAAGGATTGCTCCGGCGAGGACGGTGGAGAGTCGGAGATGAGGCGTGAAGGAGGCTTCCGGACGTGACGTGAGCGTGGTGCTTGAAGTCATGATGTCTCCCAGGTGAATGATCGTCCCGGATTCGGGACAGGCGAGGATAACATGACCCGACAGGGAAGAAAAAAGGGGCGGATCCTGCGGAGGCTCACTTTTGATTGCCGGTTTTGGGCTTTTCGCCCCCTGGACCGGTGGGTTGCATCGGAACTCTTCGAAGTCATTCCATACGCATCGGCAGAGTGTTTCCTCGACAGTGGTCGTGATGTTCATGGAGTCCATCTTCTCGAACGGGGCGCGACCTTCCTGCCATTGTTGCGGTGCGGGGTGATCGTTGCTAGAATCCTTAGCTCCGGTCCGGCGGCGTCGGGTGCAGGCAGCCCGAGGTGATCCGCGAAGGACCGGCAAGGAGGAGTGACGATGCTGCAGGATGGAGAAAAAGGCGCGATCATCCAGCGCGACAAGACGACCTACGCGGTTGCCCCGCACATTCCATGCGGAGTGGTGACGCCCCAGACCCTCAGGAAGCTTGCCGAGGTCGCCGAAGAGTTCAGGATTCCGGCGCTCAAGCTCACCAGCGCCGAACGCATCGCTCTCGTCGGCATCCGCGAAGAGGATGTTGACGGGGTCTGGAAGGCGCTCGGCATGGATCCGGGGGCAACCACCGGTCTCTGCATCCGCAGCGTGAAGACCTGCCCCGGAACGACCTTCTGCAAGCGGGGTCTCCAGGACAGCCTCTCTCTGGGAATGGAACTCGACCGGATGTATCACGGCATGCCGCTGCCCGGGAAGTTCAAGATCGGTGTCAGCGGCTGTCCGAACCAGTGCGCCGAGACGTGCATCAAAGACCTGGGCTTCGTGGGGATGCCGAAGGGGTGGCGGGTCGTGGTCGGGGGAAACGGCGGGGCCGTTCCGCGGCTGTCGAAGGAGCTGGTGCGCGATCTCGACCAGGCGGCCGCGCTCGACGTGGCCCGCAGGGTGATCGAATGGTTCAGGACCAATGCACGCCCGCATCAGCGCCTTGGGATGATCCTCGAAAAGAAGGAGATCGAGGCCTTCCGCGCCGAGGTCCTGGGATGATACCGTGAATGATGGAGGGGCGGGTTGCGTACCCGCCCCTCCGCTCGATCAGGGAATGGATGTCAGGCGTTCGTCGCGGCTGCCGCCGGCTCGAGGTTGCGGTCGGTCATATATTTGAAGATATACAAGGCGACGGCCGAGACGAAGCCGATGGCCAGGAATACGAACCAGATGTTGTGGGCATTGGCATAGACGGCCGCCTTTTCCGCCGCCGAGATGCCAGCCGGAAGCGTCTTGGGATCGGGACAGTAGGCGTCGAGAAGGAAGCCCGAGAGAATGAAGCCGGCCAGCGCCGAGAAGAACGAGTGCAGGTGGCTGAAACCGAGATACACACCTTCCTGGCCCTTCGGGGCCTGAAAAGAGAAATACTCGAGGAAACGCGGCGAGATGAAACACTCGGCCAGGCCCTGGATTGCGATTCCCAGGATCATCATCACGGTCACGGGATGCATTCCCAGAACCCCCGACTCGAGCCACTGCGAGCTGGCCATGGCGAGGGCCGAGAAGGGCATCAGCATCATGCCCAACAGCATCGAAGAGACGGCCGCGAATCGCTTCATCAGCTGGGTGACGGGCACGACGAACAGCACCACGACGAACGGGTTGACGTTGGCGAGCCACTCCGGCTTCGCGGTGTCGCCGATCAGGCGGATGACGTATTTGGGCATCGTCGCATACATCTGCTGCTGGATGATCCAGAAGCCCGCGACGATCAGCGTCAGGGCCATCAGCCGCGGCGAGAGGAAGATCGCCTTGAGCGAGGTGAACACGTCGCCGACGGATTTGTCAGACTTGGCTTCGTTCTCGACGTTCTTGAACAGGAAGATCGCGAACAGCAGGGCAATGAACGACATGCCGGCCGAGAAGAAGTTGACGTACTCGAGGCCCATGCCCTGCCGTACATACGGCACGACGGTTTTGCCACCGAACGCACCCAGGTTCACGACCCAGTAGAACAGCGAGTAGGCGCGGGCACGGTTGATCTCGTTCGTTGTCTTGGCGACGGTGCCGGTGATGAGCGGCTTGATGAACGAGCCGCCCAGCATCAGAATTGCCAGAATGCCGATCACGGCGAGCTTGCCGTGGAAAAAGCCCAGAAGGGTGTAGCCGACGGTCAACAGCGCGAACGCGAGAATCATGCCGTTGCGGAAACCGATCTTGTCGCAGAAGGCGCCGACAAAGGGCGGCAAAAGATAGAGAAAGGCATAGAATACGCCGGCCACGACGCCTGTTTCCTTGTCGGTGAAGCCGACGATGTCTGTCAGGAATAGAGTGAGAACGATGAAAAAGCCGTAGTAGGCGGCGCGCTCACATAGCTCCATGAAGTTGGCGAGCCAGAACTCCTTGGGGAATTTCCAGGTTTCAGCAGACATGACGGATCCTTTCCATGGTGGGGGAATCTGTTGCAGATGACTATACCACACCTCCGGGCGATGAGCCCCTTCTGGCAGCGTCACGAAGACGGCGGACAGAATCTCATCGGAATGTGAAGCGGGACCGAAATGTTCGTGGTTGCCGGCTTCACGATGTTGGATTCCTCGGGCATGCCGAGGCCTTGACCCCGGCGCTGAAGCCGCATAAAGTGGAAGCATGGATCCTGTCACACACACCCTGATGAGCGCGACCGTCGCGCGTGCCGCCTTTCCCGCGCTTTCGGGCGCGCGCGGCCTGCTGCTGAGCGTCATCGCCGGCACCTTCCCGGACATCGACGTTCTGTTCCAGCGGCTGGGCGATGGCCCTCTCGATGGTATGCTGCTCCATCGGCACTTCACCCACAGTGTCTTCGTGGCCCCGCTCGGGGCTCTCGTCGCGATCCTGCCGTTCTTCCTCTGGAAGGAGGACCGCGAGCGGTGGAGAAGCCTCTGGTTTGCCGCAACCGTGATTTATCTCGGCCACCTGTTCGTTGACTATTGCACCAGCTATGGAACGCTTCTGTTCTGGCCCCTGACCGACCGCCGGTATGCCATTGACATCGTCTCGATCTGTGATCCGATGCTGTTGGCGGTCTTCTTTGCCGCGCTGGTTTGGAGTTTCCGGCCGGCTCGGCCGCTTGCCGCCGCCGTCGGTCTGGTGTTCGCCGCCGCCTGGCTCACCATCGGCTGGCATCAGCGTGACCGGGCTCTCGAACTCCAGCAGAAGCTCGCTGCGGAGCGCGGCCACGTGATCGACCACGGCCGGACGACGCCGATGTTGTTCAGTATCACGCGCTGGCGGTCGATCTACCGCGCCGGTGGCACGCTCGTCGCCGACGAGATCGACACGCCCTTCCTCGGGCCGGCAAAGAACGGGGAAACCTCGTCCGTGCCGCTGTTCACCCTGCCGCCGCAGGAGGATCCGTCATTCGACGCCCGCATGCGGGCTGATGTCGAAAAATTCTCGGCGTTCGCCGACGGGTTTGTCGCGTTTGCTCCCGACCACGAGGACGTCATCAGCGACATGCGGTATTCTCTCAGCGCCGGAGCCTTTCGGCCCCTCTGGGGCATCCGGCCCCGGCCGGGCCAGCCCGCCGAGTTTATCCGGACCGGTGTATCCCCGCTCCAGACGGTGCAGGAGATGAGTCGCTCCAGACCGACAGCCCCGGCTGGTCCGGGGCTTCACGCAAAGCCGAAGCCCTGATCGCCCCCCGGGGTCCGTTTTTCCGGGGGATCAGCGCTTCAGAAACTTCTGCCACGAAGGCGGCAGGTTCTTCTCGATCTCGACCCCCTCGAACGGCTTGCCCGTCCGGGCCCCGGCCTGTTTTGCCCAGGCGGCCATCCCGGCGAGTCCGTCCTCGAGCCCCACGGGATCCGACGTGATGCCGAACACCCGGCGCGCCTTCTCGTGCGAGGCATACGCATGGACGACCTCGTTGCGGGCCGGCAGATGTCCGACCTCGCCGTGCATGCCCATGGCCGCCATCACGGCCCTGGCCAGTTCGTTCACTGAAACGGGGCGGTCGGCGCCGATGTTGAACACCTGGTTTCGGGCTTCGGGAATATCTATACATTTTGCTATAATAGGGGCGACATCATCGATGTGGCTGAAGGCGCGTGTCTGTGAACCGTCCCCGAACACTGTCAGCGGCTTTCCCTGCATCAGCTGGTTCATGAAGATGCCAATCACGTTCCGGTAGGGGTCTCCGAGGTTCTGGTTGGGGCCGTACACGTTGTGCGGCCGGAACACGATCCAGTCGAGGCCGAACATCTCGTGGGCCGCCCGCAGATCCAGCTCGACCGCGTATTTGGAAATGCCATACGGGTCCTCCGGTTGCGGCGTCAGCTCTTCGGTCATCGGGAGCTGGTTGCGCCCGTAGACGGCGATCGAGCTGGTGAAGACGAAGGTTTTCACCTGGTGACGAACGGCTGCGTTGATCAGCGTGACGCTGGCGAGCAGATTGTTGGTATAGTTGAAGCTACGGATGAAGTGAGACAACCCCTCGGCCGCATAGGCCGCGAGATGGAACACCTGCTCGAACCGGTGCTCCTCGAACAGCCGCTCGATCAGCCCCGAATCCCCGGCATCGCCCGCGACGAACCGGGCGCCCTGGGGCACGTTGTCGGGGAATCCTCCCGAAAGATCGTCGACGACCACCACCCGGTGCCCTGCCTCGACCAGATGCCGCGCGACATGTGAACCGATGAAGCCGGCACCGCCGGTAACGAGAATCGATTGGGACGCCATGGTGATCCTCCTTTTCCCTCAGCTCGGGCAGAACTCTTCGAAGCATTCCCGGATCAGCGCGATCCGCCGGACGATGCGGTCCATTTCCTGGATCAGCTCGTCGTTGTCCGGGTTGTACGCGGGGTCGGCGAGGATCTCCTCGCGCCGCCTGTCGAGCAGGTCATACAGCGCGTGCAGCTGGCGGCACAGGATTTCGGCCGAGTAGCCGCTCTTGGAGCCGGGCTGGGCGGGCTTTTTCGGATGTGCGTTCGGCATGGTTCCTCCGGGATGCGTGGCGGTCGTATCGATGCGAGTATACCACGCCCGACAGAACACCCCGGAACCGATGTTCCGGGGTGTCGGCTGTGACGGGGATCAGATCACTTCTTGGGGGCGGTCAGCGCACCCGAGTTGAGCTCGATGACGCGCTGGAAAGCCTTCTCGGCTTCGGCGGTCTTACCGGCCTTGCGCATCATGTTGCCAAGCTGGAGCATCATGCGGGAAGCGATTTCCGGGTTCTCGGTCTTCGTCTTCTCGACGCCTTCATTCAGGATTGCTTCGGCCTCGGCGGTCTTGCCCTTTTCGAGATAGATCTCGCCGATCTCGTTGTAGACGCGGCCGATCTGGTCGGCGACGCGGCGCTTCACATCGGGATCCGTGACCGTGGCGTGCAGGTCGAGAATCTTCTTGAGCTGCGCCACGGCTTCATCCGTCTTGCCCTGCTCGCGATACAGGTTGGCCAGATTCTTGTAGGCCTCGGCGGTTGTGCGCATCGCGGCCATCTTCTTCATTTCCTCGGGATCGATCTTCCGGCCTCGGGGTCCCATGCCCGGGCCGCCCGGGCCCATCCGGCCACCAGGCCCCATGCCAGATCCCATCCCAGGTCCACCGGGCCCCATCCCAGGGCCGCCCGGGCCCATCATCTCGGGGGGGGCGTCACCCGGCTGGAAGTCGGACGGAGGCTCCTGCGCCCAGACGGAACCGCCGAACGCGAACGTCAGGACGAGAACGAAGCAGGCTATCCACGTGAATGATCTTCCCATAACTCCTCCTTGTCGTTTTCATCCTCGATGAACGAGAATGAGGCATCCTGGTCGAGAAACGTCCATGATTGAGAGTCATCGACATCGCTACTGGTTACGAACGAAAGCTCCTGCTCCGGCTCGAGAAAGCTGTAGGGTGTCCCGGGCCGCTCTTCGGGCAGCAGGAACGAGAGGGTCTCCGCCACCGGGCTGGAAATTGGCCGCGCGTGCTGGGGTATGCCGCGGACGGTGATCAGATACAGCGCGAAGGCAGCGGCGACGCCCGTCAGCAGCAGCGAAAGGCGGTGAAAGAGTGTGGTGCCAGGTGCGGGCGGTACCGGCATCCGGGCATCGACACTGACTGGAAGTGCCTCCCAGAAGGCGGGCTGGAGGCCGGCCGGCGGGGCGGCGATTTCCCGGTCGAGCCAGCCGAGGCAGTCGGGGCAGATGTCGAGATGTCCGAGCGTGGCGGCATCGGGCTCGGGTGCGGTCGGGTCCGCCTGGACCGCGCCATCCTGGCGCAGGCGGCCCACTTCCCGCATCGTGAGGGCCGGGTCGAGCCGTCGGCGGAACTCCGCACAGCTGATGGTCATGACTCAACCTCCTTTTGCCGTGGCCACAGGCCGGCGAATTTTGCTCTGGCCCGGTAGAGCAGGATCTTGACGTTGTTCGTGGTGGTCGAAAGAACATCGGCGATCTCGGTGCAGCTCAGGTCATCCCAGTAGGCCATGATCAGAACGGCGCGATCCCGCTCTGGCAGCCGGTCGAGCACGGTTCTGACGTCGATGCGGGCCTCGAGGTCATCGTGGGGGGTGCCGCCGGCCGGAAGGTCGTCCGGCAGCTCGGCGGAACCGGCTCCGCGGCGGAATCGTTCCCGGACACGGAGGACCTCGTGATAGGCGATCCGGTACAGCCACGTCTTCAACCGGCTCTCCCCGCGGAACTCCCGGATCGAACGGAAGGCGGCGGCAAAGGTCTCCTGAACGGCATCCTCGGCGAGCGAGCGGTCTTTCAACATGCGGAAGGCAAGGGTGAAGATATACCGACCGTAGGCTTCCCAGATACTGCGGAACCCCTCCGGCCGCCCCTGACGCGCCAAGGCAACACGCTCACCGTCGTTCATCACCGAGTATGATACGCCGGGGTGTTGGACGGTTACAAAAATATCTAACGATATAAATAAATCCGCCGCAGGGTGCGGCGGATTCGGTTGATACAAAGAGAAGTCAACGGCCTACGTACAACACCTCTTCGTGAAGCTCGATGCCAAACATCTCCTGGACCTTGCGTTTGAGCAGCGAGGCGAGGGTGCGCACATCGGCGGCGGTGGCCTTGCCGTAATTCACGATGAAGTTCGCGTGTTTTGTATAGACACTTGCGCCACCCACGGCCATCTCCTTCGCCCCGGCCTTTTCGAGAACCTCACCGGCGGCCCGGCGGCGGACCTCGCCGGGATTGGGGTCGAGATTCTTGAAGAACGAGCCAGCACAGCCTACCTCGATCGGGGGGTGCTTTGAATGGCGCTGCGAAAGGATGTCATTGATCTGGGCGAGGATAGCGGCGGGGTCGCCTTGGGTGAGCCGGAAGGTCGCCCGCAGGACGATGCCGGGCCGGCGCTTCAGGCTGCTGGTGC
>DATCTT010000306.1:0-25717 GCA_036567845.1 Candidatus Ozemibacteraceae bacterium
TCTCAGACCCGCCCCTACGGATGACAGGCAATTACTTCTTCGCTTTGCCCTGGTTGGCGACGGCTTCCATGGCTTTGGCGACCTCGGCGGGGTCACCGATATAATAGTGCTTGATGGGCTTGAGCTGCGCGTCGAGCTCGTAGACGAGCGGCATGCCGGTCGGGATGTTCAGCTCGGTGATCTCCTGCTCGGAGACGTTGTCGAGGTGCTTGACCAGCGCACGCAGGCTGTTGCCATGGGCGGCGATAAGCACCTTCTTCCCGGATTTGATAACGGGCGCTATCGTTTCATTCCAGTAGGGAAGGAACCGGGCGACGGTTTCCTTGAGGCTTTCGGTGAGCGGCACGTCTGATTGCGCGAGACCGGCATATCGCGGGTCGCGGCCGGGGTAGCGTTCGTCGGTCGGCTCGAGCGCCGGCGGCATCGTGTCGTAGCTGCGCCGCCAGATCAGCACCTGCTTGTCCCCGTATTTGGCGGCCGTTTCCGCCTTGTTCAGCCCCTGCAGGGCGCCGTAATGCCGTTCGTTCAGCCGCCAGCTGCGATGCACCGGGATCCACATCAGATCCATCTCGTCGAGCGTGATCCACAGCGTGCGGATCGCCCGCTTGAGCACCGACGTATACGCCACGTCGAAGGTGAACCCCTTCTCCTTCAGGATGCGCCCGGCCTTGTGGGCCTCTTCCACCCCTTTGTCCGACAGGTCGACATCCGTCCACCCCGTGAATCGGTTCTCCTTGTTCCAGGTGCTCTCTCCATGTCTCAGCAGCACAATGGTATACATGCGATCCTCCTCTGAATTCTCTGTGAACAAAAAAGAGTATATCAGAGAAGACGCTTACGTATGAAATCCTCGACTCGAAAACGGGGTCAGAACAGGACGGGTTGGCGGGGGAGGGCGAAGCGGGCGGTCTCGAGGGATTGGGACAGGGCGTCGGTCGTCATGATTTCGCGGCCGTCGATGTTGTGGCGGAGGACCATGCTGAAGAGGCGGGGGAAGTGCTGGAGGATCGAGGACTCCTTTAGCGCGGTGAAGCAGATCATCTGGGTGTCGGTATGATCAGCCAGGGCGAACATCCCATCCAGCAGGAAGTCGGCCGACATGCGGCCGAAGGGGTTGTCGGCCAGCAGCACCTTTTTTGAGCGAGTGCCACCGGTGCGTTTTGCCCTGATATATGTCAACAAAGATATATATAGAGCAAAATAACAGATGAATTTCTCGCCGCCGGAGAATTTCGGAACTTCCTCCCAATCGGCTGTGCGGGGGCGGTTCGGCGGACGTGCTGGCTTCCTGACCCGGATGCGGGCTTTGTTGAGGTCACAGGCGGCATCCAGGAGCCTTGCGGGCTGAAGACGCTTCTCGATTTCGGCGCGGAGCTGCTTCGCATCGGCCTCGCCGCCCAGGTCGCGCACCATCCGCTCGACGTATTCGTGAATACGGCGGCCACGCAGTTCGGGGTCGACCTCGTCGAGATGGATCTCGACCATTTTCACGGATTTGCCGTC
Organism: Candidatus Ozemibacteraceae bacterium; assembly: GCA_036567845.1. Lineage (GTDB taxonomy): Bacteria > Muiribacteriota > Ozemobacteria > Ozemobacterales > Ozemobacteraceae > MWAR01. Next base: position 1,504 of record DATCTT010000306.1, read on the forward strand.
GACGTCGATCTTCGACCGATGGTCGATCTGGCGCAGTTCCTCGATGAACCGGCCGACCTGCTCGACACACTGCCGGGTCAGCTCCTCCTGGTCCTTCCTGGCGTTGCTCTGCTGGAGCCGGGTGTCTTCACGGAGTTTGTCGATGATGCCGAAACAGGTGCCGAACACCGAGCGCACCACAGCGGGATCGTCGGGCGCATCCCCAGTTCCGATCGAGGCGACGAAGGTTTTCAGTGCCTGGATCGTCGAGCCGCCGAACGACTGGTTTAACTGTCGCTGGTGGTGATCGATGGCCTTGTGTTTTTCATCCCGCTCGCCCATCGCTTTTCTGCATGCTGCGATGCGGAGGCGGATCTGCTCGGCCAGTTCTTGCGGTGGAATGTCCGTCTCGTCCGTCGACTCTGTCGAGGCTGCCTGGACAATCGACGGGGGGAGGTTTTCGAGAAAGGTGGCAAGGATACTTGATGTGTCGTGAAAGATATCGAACAAACCGTCCAGTTCTTTGATCCTGGCGGTCATCTCGACCCGCCTGTTTTCGAGGTTTTTGCGCCACTGCTCCATCTCGCGCTCGACAGCCTCGAAATCGGCCTTGAACACCGATACCGGTGGTCGCCCAAAGCCGGATTCGATGATTTGCTTCTTGGCCTTATGCTCGCCTTCTTTGCCGGAGATGTCATTGCTGAGTTTTACAATCTCCTTCCCCAGAGTCGCAATCTCCTGCTCCCGCCTTCGCACGATCTCAGACCATGCTGCCGTCTTTACCTCCGGCGCGGGGGGAGCGGCGCGTGCTTCATCCGCCGGAATTCCGGTCCGTTCGAGATGTGTTGCCCAGGATTGGGCGAGGTCTTCCTGTCTCTTGATGGCGTTTACGAGCTCTTCGCGTGATCGGTAGAAACCGGCCAGCCGGTCCTTCAGACTCCTGCGAATGGCCTCCAGGCCTTGCAGGGATTCCGAATCCGGCCAAGCCTCGTTCCAGGATTCCGGGATGCGGAGCTCTTCGAGAAGCGCGGAAGGGTGCTTGGCGAGAGCGTCGAGTTGATGCAGCCGTTCACGAAGCCGTCCGGCCGTCTCTTCTGAAGCGGCGATTCCCGCTTCTGCAGCTTGAAACTCGTTCGCGAGCCCGGTGCGAAGCTCATCAATACGACGGATTTCTCCCTCGAGATGATCGAGTATTCGTGAGAGTTCGAGGCACCGGGCAAGGCAGTTCAACCGATCTGCCAAAACCGTTTTCTGCCGATCGAGGCGGGTCGTTTCATCCCTTGCGGCGACGGTCTCCTGTCTGAATTTCACCAGGTTTCGTTCCAGTTCAGCTTTTTGGTCAGCGAGACGCCGTTGCACGGTTTCGGCCTCGGATTCAAGGGCGGATAGCTCTCCCGGGGTTCCGGCAGGATATTTCTCCCTGAACCCCTCGAGCCGGCGGAGGCTCTCGTTCAGATCATCAACTGCCCGTTCCAATGATTCGGCATCTGCGTTCGCCGTGTTGAGGCGCCGAGCGAGATCAGCCGCATAGGCGGCCCGTCGTTCGGGAAGAATGAAAAGATCTCGATCGCTATATTCGAGAAGGGCCGAGCCTGCGCATATCTGCGAAAGACGCCCCGGTGGGTTCGGATCCGATTCCTGGAGCGTTTCCCGGCAGATCAGCGGAACCCCAGCCCTGACCGGGACGTCGGGGAGGGGCAGGTGCGCGGGATCGGCGAGCTCGGACGCGCTCACCACCAAACCGTAGGGAAGCAGCGGCGAGCCGGCCAGGGCGCGTCGACGGCTTTCCTCGTCTGCGATGCTGCCGAGATATTCACCCCCGGATAGAACGCTGAGGCCGTGCTGACGTAACGCGTCCCGAAGACGTTCGATGTCGGCATTGACCGGCATCCAGTCGCGGTCTCGAAGGAGGGCTTCCTGTTCGCGCAGGGAGAGCGATTCGAGTTGTGACCGGCGGCGGGCGATTGTGCGCTCGCGAATCAGGTGCATAATGCCCGAGAGGGTCTCCGGGGCCCACGGGTCGGGCAGAGAGACGGCATTCAAACGACCGGAGCGGTTGGGAGTCGCAGGGACATCAAGTTGAAGTTGCCTCAGCATCTGCCGGATTCCAGCCAAATCCGTTTCGAATGTTTCACGCCTGCGTCGGAGATCAGCTTTCACGCCAGCAGCAGCATTCTCTTGAGCCTGAAGCTGTTCGCGTTCGTCTTCGATCTTCGCCGTTTCACGTTCGAGACGTGCAAGCTCGGCATCGAGCACGGTCCGGCGCCGTCCGCATTCGGCCGATTTGGCTTCCAGCCTCGATGCGGCTGCCGCGGGGTCGAGACGGTCTTCGAGGGAGAACGGCTCCAGAAGGGCGCTCAGATCGTCCCGGCGGGTTTTCTGCTCGCCCGACAGCCTGCCGAACGATTCATCGAGCTGTTTCCGTTCGGCCAGAAGCCGATCTCGTTCGATGCGGTGCGCATTCTGCCGTTTTTGGGTTGTTTCGAGCTCCCTCTGGAGGCTGGTTTGTTCCCGCTCGATTGTCTCGAGTTCCGCCCTGCAGGCAACGGCGAGGCTGAATTCGCACTGGTAGAGTTGTTGCGTGAGATCGGTTTGGCCGGGGGCTGCGTCGAGCTCCGCCAGCTCCTGACGTCGCACGGCGGCTTCGGCCAGGGCTTTATCGAGACGGCAAACCGCAGAAGCAGCTTCTGAAAGCCGAATGAGCCGAGCCGTGCGTTCTTTTTCATCGATGGCTGCACCTTGAAGGGCTTTCCGGTGTTCGAGCTCGAGGGTGAGATGGGTGATGTGAAGATGAAGTTGATACAATTCGAACGACGCTCGCCGATGATCCAGGTCGCGCAGTTCATCATCATTTCGTGCGAGGGCCGCTTTCCATTCCTCAAGTTCCCGCTTGGTTTCGGTCTTGCGGGTGATGATCCGGGCGTGGAGACGGTTCAAACCGGCGAAAAGCCCGGCAACGCCGGTAGCGGCTGCGTGGTACCTGTCGACGGCGGCGATGTACCGGTCGGCCGCCGTTCGAAACTCCTCCAGTTCGTGCAGCATGCGCACCCATTCGGGAATGCGCTTGAGAACCTCGAAATGGTTCGCAAACGAGTCACTCAGCTCACGCCGGTTCACGGCGTCGTCCTTCGTGAGCAGCTCCTCGACATGGGGAATCATCAGCACTTCGAGACAGTCGCGCGCCGTGCGGCATCGTTCGAAAAACTTCTCGATCCCGCCTTCTGACAGGTTTATGCGCTTGATTGCCTCCCACTCCGAGGGGAAAATGCCGAACTCTTCGAGATGTCTGCCGTATCCGGCCTTGTCGTCATTCCCGAAGATGCGCAGTCTGGTATCGGATCGGGCTTTGAGCTGTTTGCGCAGTTCGTGATACGAGACCGGCCGGCGCGCGGCATCCACCAGCGGCACGGTGTCGATGCGAAATGTATCGTTCTCTTTATAATCTCTCGTATATGCGAACCATTGGCATCCGTCGTCCTGGCCCTGGGTGCGCGTCGCGCAGAGTCCGGTCAGGAGATACCGGGGATCCGACGAGTCGAGCCGCCATTCTACGAGGATGTGAGAACTCCGCTGCGGCATCCCCTCGAAGAACGAGTTGAACTTGCGCTCGCGGCCGAGATCCTCGCACGGTAGCACGACCTGGAGCATCAGCTGGAGCAGAACGGTTTTGCCGCCGCCGTTGGTGAGGTTGAAGAGGCTGTTCGTGCCGCCGAGATCGAACACATCGTCGGTGAACATCTTGGTCCCTCGGTCGTACCGCACGTTGACCAGGCGCAGGCGGGAAATCACCGGCATGGCACGTCTCCTTCCATACGCGCGTCGTCGTCGGCCGAGCGGCATCGCGAGAAAAACGCGGCGAGCTCGGCTTTCCGGGCGTCATCGGCGGCCGTTTCCCGCATGATCGCGTCGAGGCGGGGTGTCGGGCTGATGACGCGCTCCTGCTCGACGTGCACGAGATGTTCGGCTTCGAGAAATTTCATGACCCGGCTGAGAAGCGCGATCTGATTATTGTCAGCCATAGACTGGCGCAGTTTCGTTTCGTCATACGGCATGAGCTCTTCCCACGATTTCATAATGCCGGGCATGTTGAGGCGCAGGTCGTCGCGGCCCTCGGCGGTCATACCGGAGTCGCGCACGTATTCGAGCTTTCCGGCGAGAAACGTGCGCCAATCCTCGATCGTTACGAAGTCGCGGCTCTTGATGTCGAAGCCTTCGCCGCGGTAGAAAAGGCTCAGCAGTGCCAGCACAGCGAAGCAGGCGAGGGCCAGCTCGTCGTTGGTTCGGGCCCGAAGGCGCTGGCGAAGCTCGGCGTTGGAAAAGCCGAGCAGCTCGTTGTCGAGTTTGGGGCTAAGAAAGATGTCCGAGGGCGTCACGATCACTCGCGCGTCGAACTCCTCCTCGAGGATGCGGACGGCTTCGCGGACCTCATCGTCTTCGAGGAGACGGCAGAGGCCGGAATCGCGGGTGCGCGACAGGCTGCCGTCGAGAAGCAGGCCACGGAAAATGCGAGCCGCGCTTCGCCAGGCGTCTTCGTGCGTTCTGATGGCGTCGGCGATGGGGGCGGCGGGCGAGTTCGCGTGCGTGTCAGTCATGGTCAGAAACCTCGTTCGGAGATGTGGGTGCGGCGGAAAGATCGGTTTCGAGGGTGAAGCAGAAATCGGTGAGCTCGATCCCGCCGTCGAGGCAAAGCATCGTGTCGTCGGCTTTGGCCTCGAATTCCATGCGGGCGGGAAGATCGGGATCCTCGCTCAGGAGATCGAAGAAGAGGCGCTCGAGGCTCACTTCTTCGGCATCACCGAGAACGCGGGCGGGCTCGCGGACAAGTCTGGCCAGATCGATGGTTCCCGCCTGGTGGAGCATGATGAGCAGCTGATACAGCTCGAACGAGCGCGTCAGTTCGGCGTGTTCCTCATCGGGCATCTCGCGCAGAAGCTCGGACAGCCGGAGGGGCGAGGTGCGGCGCAAGGCTGCGAGGAGCCGGCGAAGGAATGCCGAGCAGCGCCGGCGTCGCTGTTGTTCCCGTTTGAGCCGTTCTTCCTCCCCGTGGGTGAAGGGCGTGTCGTCGAGCGTCTCTTCGCGGTCGGATTGGTCATCTGTCTTCGCTGCCCACTCCGAGAAGCAGCGCCATGGGTTGAACCGCTTTGGAAACGACGGGGGAAGGAACGGTCGGAAGCTGCCGGTCAGCGCCGGAAGCGGGTGGTTGCCGCGCAGCAGCACGTCGAGCAGCTCGGCTTCGGGGTTCAGACGCGATCGGAACCCGTTTGCGAACTGGTTTTCGAGGGCGTTCCGATATGCCTGCTGAAGCTGCTGTTTGCGCAGGAAGAGGCTTCGGTGCTCGCCGATCAGCTTGTCGAGGCGCCGCTCGATCCGGCGGAGCCACGCCAGCGCTTCGCGGTCGCGCTCGTTCTGTGTTGTGCCGGGCTTTTCAAGGATCGTTCGGCGTTCGACGGCGAGGCGCCGCTGTTCCATGAACTCAAGTTGTTCCTGCTCGAAATGGTCGTAGATGCGGGCGTGCAGGTCGGCGTAGCGGTCAAACGGGATCAGCAGAGCGTTGAGCGTGGCGCGTTCGGCCATTTCCTGCATCTCGCGGTCGAGCTGCTGGATCAGGACGGACAGGGCGCCGAGCCGCTGCATCGCGCCGGCGAAGTTGCCTTTTTCGAGCTGCCGCCGCAGGAACAGCTGCTCGACGGTGACCATCGCTTCCATGCGGAATTCGCGCGTCTGGAAGAGGAAGCCGAGGCCCTGAGTGGTGAGCCGGTAGGCGGAAGGTGCGCCGACCTTGAAATCCCGATCGACGGCGATTAGTCGTACGGGAACGGCGACCTCCCTGTCGTCGAGCGGGTCGCGCCACCGGAACTCCCAGGGCTTGCCGCCGTTTTGCAGAAGATCGATCAACAGCGTCTGGGCCCACCTCGTGACCCTGTCCGCGTCGGGGCTTTCCCCGAGATAGCGTGGCGCGAGCGCTGCGACCAGGGCTTCGATGTCGCCGATGCGCGTTTGCCGGCTCTGAAGCATATTCTCATAGATGAGCCGGAGGGCGGCGAAGCCGAGAATGATGGGGTCGAGCGGATCGAGACGGCGGGTTCCCGCAACCGAGGCGAAGAACGCCGACGGGGCAAGCATTTCGAGCCGTTGCCGCAGATCCTGGGCGATGTCGCCGTTCATGAGGTTCAGCATGGTTGTACCAGGCTTTTCAGAATTGTGAAGGGAACGGCTTCCTGGGGGAGATATCGCCCGGAGCGAATGAGCTGATCGGCTTGCTGTGCTATTCCCGGCGGCAGGAGGTCGAAAAAAGGCGCGATGTCGAACGACCGGGTGGAGCGGGGCGAAGGCGGCGCTGCCGGCATACGGGCTAGCATGGTCTCATACAGGAGCCCGGCAGGCTCAATGCGCAACTCGGGCCAGGCGCGTCGAAGTTCGAGGAGGATCGCGATGCCCTCGGCGTCGAGATCGCCCCAGTAGAGAAACAGGAGCGAAGCGGGATCGGGATTCAAAATTTCGCGGCTGAAGGAAATACTTTTCAGGATTTTTCGTCCCTCGCCGTAGATCAGTGCATCGATGGTGTGAACGCCAAGACGTCGGGAACTCGTGCGAAAAATGGTGTTCAGAGAAGAGAAGGGGTCTCGGTTTTCGCTGATGAGGACAACCTGAGGGACAGGAGCAAAGGGGTAACAGACGAAGGGCTCCGAGGTCTTGTAACAATCGAGAATGTCCAGTGTTGCGCCGAGCCGCCGGAGAACGGACACCCCGCGCCCGAGCAGCATCTTTTCGTTGCCGAACAATTCGAAGGATCGCTCGTTGGCAGGGATGACGCAGGGGGTTTCCCGACCTCTGCGCCGGACGTAAGCCGCTATCGATTCTATGAGATCCCGATCTTCAGTATAGTGTGCTGGATGGAAAGCATAATGATCGCCCCTGAGAGGCAGCGGCAGCGAGAGAAGAGAGTGACGAAGTTCATCGGAAGCGGAACTTTGTGGCGGCGTGATACGATACCTGGCTGCAAGAGGTGGGACGCGGCCATTCCCTCCCGATGATTTGACGGGAGTGAGCATTCCATTGGAAATGGCCTTTGTCACCGCATCGAAGCATTCTGAATATTCCTGGAACCAGGACTCAATGATGACGGTGTTGATATATGTATGTTTATACTCGTTGAGGCGCTCTTGCAGGGTGCTCATGGTGCCATGGTAAGGCATGCGGAGAATCCAGGGCAACTTGTACGTGCCGGCTTCGAATGACTTGGCAGGCAGAGGCGGAGAGTGTACACTGCGTGGCATGAGCGAACCTATGACGCAAAGAGGCCGGTGCCACCCAACCCGTTTGGGGCGGCTGGGGCTTGCCATGCTGTGTTTCCTCTGCAGTCTGACGATCGGCGGATGCTGGGCGGGGCGGCCGGAGCTGAACCGGCCGAACCTGATCGCGGCTTCCCCGGATGGGAAAAGCCTGTTCATCTCGGATTCGCGGAACTCGCGGGTTCTCGTCGTCGACCGGGAATTCCGGGTGCGGCACGAGATTCCCCTGCGACCGGAGCAGGCGGTCTGGGGACTGAACACGAGCGCCGCCGGGGAGATCGTGATCGCCGGCACACGGCTCGCGAAAGCGACGTTCGATGCCGAGGAAAAACGCGCGAACGCCGTGGCTGAAGTGCAGTTCATGAGCTTTGACGGCCGGCCGGGGGACAAGCTCGAATGGCGGTCCGAGCAAGGCACCGTCGTCTATCCGAGGCAGGCGTTCCCGCTTCCCGACGGCGGTGTGGCGGTCACGGACCTGCGGAAAAACAAGGTGTTCCTGCTCGAACGCAACGGCACCATGCGGATCTCCGTCGGCGAATTTGGCCGGGGGGACGGCCAGCTCTATTGCCCGAGCGACGTGATCGTCGATGCCGCAGGGAAGCTGCTGGTCGTCGACTCCTACAACCACCGGCTCGTTGAGTTCGCTGCCGACGGCAAGTATCTCCGGACGATCGGGCGCATGGGCTCGGGCCCGGGCGAACTCCTGTTTCCCCAGAATATCGCCCGCGATGAAACCGGCCGTATCTACTGCACCGACATGGGCAACATGCGGGTCTCGGTGTTCGACGCAAACGGGGCCTTCGTCCGCCACATCCAGATGCCACTGGCTTCGGAGTCGAGGGGCCTGTGCGAACTGTTCGGCATCGCGGTCGCCACCGCGCCGGCAGAGCTGTTCGTCGCCGACTCCCTGAACTCCTGCGTGTACATCTTCGACCCCGAAGGCCGCCCTCGTGCGACCATCGACCGTGTCAAGTTCTGAGAAGACCGGCGCCGCGAACGGAGAGAGACCATGAAACTCAAATGGAAGATGTCGCTGGTGTTCGGCATCCTGGGCGCATGCAGCGCCGCTCTGGCAGGGTACATCGTGTTCCGGACGGCGCTTCACCAGTTCGAACGCTCGATGGGCGACGAGCTTCGCGCCGTCGCCGAGGTCTCCCGCCGGATCGTCCTGCCCGAACGTCTCGAGACGATCCACTCGGTGGAAGACGCCTATTATCGCGAGATGAAGTCGATGATGAAGACCATGCAGGAGCAGTTCAATCTCGACTGGTGCGCGATCTATAGATATAATGGCAAATATTTCAGCCACATCGTCGACGGTTCCGAAATGGGCGAAGAGTTCGTCCCGGGATACCCGATCATGGACATCCCGGATGAGCTGCTGAGAGCCTGGACCGAAGTCACGCCCACCTTCTCGGCTGGCAATGTCGACGCCTTCGGCATGTGGATGAGCGCCTACATGCCGATCACGAACGCGTCTTCCTCCGTTATCGGGGTTTTGGACGTGAGCCGGAACAACGACGTGCTCCTGCGCTTCATCCGCAGGGCCACGCTCGACACGATCAACGTGATGCTGCTGATCGGCCTCGTCACGATCGCCGTCTGTTTCGTGTTTTCGAAATATCTGACGCTATCGATTGACCGGCTGATCCATGGCACCCAGGAGCTGGCCGCCGGGAACCTCGAGCACCGAGTGGCCGGCATTTCGACGCGCGACGAGATCGGCGTGCTTGCCGGCACGTTCAACGAGATGGCGACCCAGCTGTCCCGGAACAGAGGCGCTCTCGAGCGGAAGATCTTCGAAGTGACGACCCTCTATGAGATCAGCCAGCAGATCAACTACGCCAGCAGTGCCCGCGACATTCTCCAGCTCATCCTGCGCAAATGTATCGAAGGGCTCGCGGCCAGCCGCGGAAGCATCCTGATGTTCGACGAGGAGTCGGGCAGACTGATCGTCGACGTGGCGGTGGGCGAGGGGGTGGAGCCGGTCACGAAGCGGATCGAGTTCGCGCCGGGCGAAGGCGTCGCCGGCAGGGTGTTCGAGAGCCAGCGGATGCTGCTCGACAACGCCCCCTCCGAACCCGATTTCAAGCCGTATCCGGGCGAGACCGGCTCGGCGATCCACAACATCATGTGTCTGCCGCTGATGGTCGAGAAGCGGTCGATCGGAGTCATGAACATCGTCAACAAGCGGGGCTCGGGCTTCGGTGATGCCGACGTCGCCTTCGCCGGAACGATGGCCTCCCAGATCGCTCTCACGATAGAGAAGACCCGTCTCTACGAACTCTCGATCACGGACGGCCTGACGAAGCTGTTCGTGCACCGGTATTTCCAGATCGTGATGGACAACGAACTGAAGCGGGCCAAACGGTACGGCTCGTGCGTCAGTCTTATATTGATGGATATTGATCACTTCAAGAAGTTCAACGACACCTATGGCCACCAGATGGGCGACCGCGTGCTGTCCCTGACGGCTCTGATCCTGCGCGAAGCCGTCCGCAGCATCGACGTGCCCTGCCGATACGGAGGCGAGGAGTTCGCCGTCGTCCTGCCCGAAACCGATGCGCAGAACACCTACAGCGTCGCCGAACGTATTCGCAAAGCCGTCGAGGCCTACGATTTTCCCTCCCTCGAAGGCGGCATCCTCAAGGTGACCGTCAGCCTCGGCATCGCCTCGTTCCCCGAACATGGCACCGAAAAAGCTGATCTGATCAAGCGTTCCGACGAGGCGATGTACTGGTCGAAAGAGTCAGGGCGCAACCGCGTTACCGTGTGGAGTCCCGCCGGAAAGCCCACCGCCGGCTGAAAAAGAAACGCCCCGCCCGCTGGGAAGGCGGAACGGGACGTTTCGGTCAGTTCGAAGCGATTCAGCCCGCCATGACCTTCATGGCATACTCTCGATAGAACGCCGCCCGTGCGGCGGCATCGGGAATCTCGCGGCGCGGCACCGTGACGACGCGGGAGCCGGTCGGCCGGGCGAACGACTGCTCGACGAACATCTTCACGATGGCGGGCGGGACCGGATACAGGATGTCGAACGGATCCTGCTCCGCCTTTCCCTCGCGGATGGCGCTCGTCCGCTCCATGGTCCGCTCGAAGTTGCGGGTGATCAGGTCGAGAATGTCGTTCACGTTTTTGCTGAGTCCGTTCCGGTCAACCTTGTCGAGAGCCGTGGTCCAGAGGTTGATCCCCTTGAGTTCGGCCAGCTCCTTCTCGTTGAGGCTGACCGGCGGCTCGAAGTAGACCAGCCTGCACGAGTATGGGATGCCGGCGAAGAGCGGGTGCGGGTTCTCCATCGTGATCGGGGAGCGATACTCGAGGTCTGTATTGACACCGTTATAGAATATGCTGTAGCCGCGGCTGAGGTAGATGTCGGTCAGGCGGTTGACCACCCACCAGGCGAGGGTACTTTCCCACGGGGCGAAACAGGGACCGAACTCTTTGAACAGAAGGTAGCGGATGTTGTCGCAGGAGGCGTTCACCACGTTGCCCAGTTCACGGTAGAAGGTCGATTTGCCGCATCCCGCAGCGCCGATGGGGATGATCAGGAGCGGATGCGCGGAGGTGAGGGTCTCCTTCTTCCAGTTCGGGTTCTCTTTCAGGGAATGGGCGATGAAGGCTTCGAGGTGCTCCTCGCCCTTCCTGACGAGCACGGCCGGGTCCTGGCCGGTGATCTGCGCAACGAGGACGGTGAGGTAGGTGTTGATGATGTGGTAGGGGCTCAGCTTGAAGCAGAACTCGTAATGGGCCATCTCGTCGACCGCGCGGACGGGGTCCGGTTCCGCCTTGATCAGGTAGGCGCCTTCCTTGACGTTCACGCCGAAGATCGGGCTATTGTACATATTCTTCGCATCCCGGAGGAGCGCCTTGGTGTCGCCATGCGCCTCGACGGCCTTCAGGATGTTAGTCACGCAGATGGTGACGTCTTTGTCCCACACGATCGAGGTGTCGTCACGGATGACCTCGGCCAGGTTGGCCAGGCCGTATTTCTGGGCGATCTTTCCGAGAATGTCGCGAGTTCCCTGATGGATGGTCATGGTTTTTCCCTTCGCTGGATTTCGATCTCTTTCCACGAATACCATACATCCGCTTCGAATGTCCTCACGAATCTCGGCACACAGGGCAGGCGCAAAAGGCTTCAAAATCGCTGAATCACAAAGGACACAAAGCTCACAAGGATTTCACAGAGAACGCGAAATGACCTGTGAAACACCTGTGTTCATCGTGTTCTCTGTGATTCACGTCCCTTCCTGCCGAACGCGAGAATGGGAAGCCGCACGAGCCGGTGTCGCCAGATCAGAGACTAGAAGGGGCGCTGTGGAGGAGACCGAAACTGGCTCGGAGACTGGCCATCGAAGCCCGCGCGGGCGCAGTCAGGAAGGCGCTGCCGGGGTCACGCAACGTGAAAATGCCGGAATTCAGACGAGCTGTCTGAAATTCCGGCACGCGTATGCTCGATGAACAGAGTATTGTCTACTCGGTGTCGGTTCCGCTTTCCAGGAGATGCAGCGGGTCATGGGCCATATACCGGCGCGGCGGCCGAAAATACTTGAAGGGCGAATACGAGGCCAGGTTGCTGATACTGGCCATGTAGACGCAGGCGTAGCGCTCGACGAGCGTGGCGAACCGCGACTCCTCGTTGCCGGCGCGCATCACTTCGCCCCAGTATTTGTTGAAGTCCCGCTGCTCGTCGTTGATCAGCTTCGTGATCTGCTCGTCGATCTTCGCGATCTGCTCGCGCAGACCTTCCCGCCGCTTCTCCGCCTCGGGCGGCCGTTTCTCGGCCGGAATGCCGCGCAGCGACTCCTTGATGTCGAACAGCTGGTCCTCCAGCTCCTCTTTCTTTTCCATAGCGGAAACTATTTCCCGGTGCGTCTCGGCGTGCCGCTCGAGCGCCGGCACTTCCTCGGCCAGCTCCTGCACGATCAGACCCGTGCGCCAGCCGATTGCCTCTTTCAGGGTCACGACGTCGCCCCAGATGTGGTCGCCGAGGTAGAAGATCTCCGAAGGCGAGAGGCCGAGATCCTTCTCGAACGTCCGGGCGTTGCCGCCCTGGTAGATGCCGCCCCACCGGATCGGGGCATGGAAGTTGGCCAGCAGTCCCGACGCCGGATCGACCCGCAGGAACTTCTGGTGCTGCTGGAAGAAGGCGGGCTTGTTGGCGCAGACGATGATGATGTCGAACAGCTCCTGCCACGACGCACCCTCGAGATACGGCCCGAAACAGTGGTTCATCACCTTCTGGCTGTACTCGAAGTCGGAGTTCGTGATCATCGCGATCTTCTTGCCGGCCGCCTTGAGCCGTTGCAGAGCCGAGACCATCCGCCGGTCACGGATGAAAAACCGGTCGGGGTCGTTGATGACCTGGCCCTTGAGGTTGCCCTCCTGGTGCGCGTCATCGAGCGCGCGCCGGATGTCGTTGAACGCCTTCTTCAGGTTCATCGGCATCTGCTTCGCATCGACCAGGTCGACGAGTTGGGCAAATAGACAGCCTTCGGCCAGCGAAAAGAGCGTATGGATAATATAGTACCGCGGATCCGTGAGGTCGATCCCGGTCGAGGGGTAGATCTTCTTCTGCTCCTCGATCGTGAGGAACTTGGTGCCGTGGCTTGCCTTCTTGACGTAGCCATACCGGTTGACCTTCAGGAAGTTGCCGAGCTCGACGTCGATCACGAGGCCCCGGATCACGAACTCGGGGTCGAACTTCATCTCGGCCAGCTCGGCCGGGTAGCCCATATCTCTCACGAGCTTGTCGAGCACGATGCGATAGGCGGTCTCCTCGAAGGCCGGCACGTTGTAGGTGGCGAGCGTGTAATCCATATCGAAGCCGACGAGCTTGATATGGTTCATGTTGAGGGTGCGGTTGACGAAAATACGTTGTTCTGCGCTGATGCGCTGGGAAGTGGACATGGATACCTCGCTTGGAATTTCCGGCGGCGATGCCCGCGCGGGACCGATCGATCCTCAAGGTGCGCGCTGCCGCTCGATGTTTCGTTCTTTGTTGCGCCGAAATGATACCACAAACCCGCCGAAGACGATATACTCGGCTGTATGCCGCAGGAAACCGCGATCACGCTTCCCATCCGCATGGTGCTGTTCGATTACGGCAACGTGCTCGAGTTCGTCGACCACCGCCGGTCGGCCGCCCGCCTCTGCGAGGGAACGGGCCGCGATGCCGGTGAGCTTCTGCGCCGCTTCCTGGTGCCGCGCGGCCCACTCGAACAGCTCGAATCCGGCATGATCGATGCCGACGGGTTCCGCCGGCTGGCCCGTGAGGCCATCGGCCGCGAATTTTCCCCGGACGATTTCGCCGACCGCTTTTCGGACATGTTCGTGATGCGGGAGGACACCATCGCGTTGCTGCGCGCCCTGCGGGGCCGGTACCGTCTGGGGTTGCTCTCGAACACGAACGAGATCCATTACGCGACGACGATCTCGAAACACCCCTGTTACGGGTTTTTCGACCAGGTCACGCTCTCATTCGAGGTGAAGGCCATGAAGCCCGCCCCGGCCATCTACCGCGATGCGCTCGCAAAAGCTGCCGGCATCCCCTCCGCCGGGATCCTGTATCTCGACGACATCCCCGCCTATGTCGAAGCCGCCCGCGCCTGCGGCATGCAGGCCCTTGTCTACGACTCCGCCGGCACGACCGCCGCAACCGTCCGCCGCCTTCTGATCGAATCGTAACCTCTCACGCCACCGGCGACAATGAGAATGGACCAACGGGGAACCGCTTTGAAAGCTGTGCTTCTGGGAAATCAGCCGATGGAACGGGCGAGGCGGAGGCCGTCGTCGGGCGGGGTGGGGTAGTGGTTGGGGAGGAACTCGGCCTGGGTGAAACCCTCGGATTCGTAGAGGGCTCTCGCGCGCAGGTTGCGGGTGCGCACTTCGAGATAGGCTGAGCGGAGACCCTGGCGGGCGGCATCGGCGAGGAGGCGGCGCAGGAGGAGCCGTGCGAACCCCTGGCGACGCACCTCGACGGCCGTCGCGAGGTCGAGGATATGAAGGGCTTGGGCTTCGAACAGGCCGATAGTATAGCCTGCGATATGATTATTGTGGATTGCGACGAGACAGTCGAAGACGGGATACTTCAGGCATTCCCGGAACTGCTCCTCCGGCCACGGGCACGGGAAGCTCTCATACTCGATCTCGGCCACAACGGGGATGTCCCTCGCCTCCATCGGGCGGATCCCGGAATCGGAAGAAGCCTGCTGCGTCATGCCCCCACGCTACCACAAGCCGGACTCCGATTCATCCATCGTATTCCGGGCCCGCAATTGAACAGGGAAACGATCCGCAGGTGCCGCTGATGACACAGATGTCGATTGAACTACAGCGAGGGCAGGGCAAGCGGGAACATTCATGTTCCTGGATGGCCTGGAAGAGAATCGAAAGAGCCCGACTGTCGAGCGCTGCCGAGACCGGTCCGTCGTTCGCAGCGAGATCTTCCGAGGAGAACGCGAACGACGGCAAACGGTTCGGCACGCGAGAGATGGAGAGCGAATCGATCTTCTGGAAGTCCCTCCCCACAGCTCGATGAGTTCTCGTTTCACCTGCCGGAACCGGTTGACGGGCGGCGGCCGGGCCGATATGCTGTCGGACATCGATCGAAGCGCACCATTCAAAAGGGATATGAAGATGTATAAAATAACCGCTGAATCCTCATTTTCCGCCGCGCATCAGCTGCCGGACCACCCCGGCAAGTGCCGGAACCTGCACGGCCACAACTGGCGGGTGCAGGCCGTGGTCGGGGCCGAGACGCTCGACGGTCAGGGGATGGTCGTCGATTTCGCCGTCCTTAAGAAAGCCCTGGGCGAGCTGTGCGACAGGTTCGACCACCGCATGGTCAACGAGATCGCCCCCTTCGACCGGATCCCCCCCACGGCCGAGCATTTCGCGAAACTGTTCTTTGACGGGCTCGTCGCAGCTGTCGGTTCCAACCGCGTCCAGGTTCTCGCCGTGCGCATCTGGGAGACCGAGCGCAACATGGCGGAGTTCGCGATATGACGACGAAGCCGCTTGCCGTCGTCGTCGCCTCGGGTGGCATGGACTCCTGCGTCTCGGCCGCCATCGCCCGCCGCGAGTTCGAGCTGGCCCTGTTCCATCTGAACTACGGGCAGCGCACCGAAGCCCGTGAACTGCGCGCGTTCCGCGAACAGGCGAAATTCTATGGAGTGAAATATATTCTGGAAGTCGACGCCGGCCATTTCCGCCAGATCGGCGGCAGTGCGCTCACCGACCCCGCGCTCGCCGTTCCGGATGCGCAGAATCTCGGGAAGGGCGTGCCCGTCACCTACGTGCCATTCCGCAATGCCAACATTCTCGCGATGGCCGTTTCCTGGGCCGAGGTGATCGGGGCCGTCCGGGTTTTCATCGGCGCCGTCGAGGAGGACTCATCCGGCTATCCCGACTGCCGCGAGAGCTTCATCGATGCGTTCAACGGCGCGATCCGCGAAGGGACGCGGCCCAACTCGGGCATCCGGGTCGAGGCGCCGCTCCTGCACCTGAACAAGGGCGAGATCGTGCGGCGCGGCCTCGAACTCGGCGCGCCCCTCCACCTCTCCTGGAGCTGTTACCAGGGAGAGGAGGCCGCCTGCGGTACCTGCGAATCCTGCATCCTCCGCCTGCGCGGGTTCGCCGCCGCCGGGGCCACCGATCCGATTCCCTATCGCACCCGGCCCTGAGACAAAACGAAACGGCCCCCGGACAATGATGCCGGGGGCCGTCTGTCGTTGATGGATCGTGATCCGGGGCCGGATCAGTTGAACTTGAAGATCTCCCCGTCGATGACCAGCACTTCGAGCTTCGAGCGGATGTCGAGCGGGTGGCCGCTGAACAGCCCCACATCGGCGTCATATCCCTTCCGGATATGCCCGACGCGGTTCGCGATGCCGAGGATCTTCGCGGGCGTCTCGGTGATGCACTGGAGCGCTCGCTTCTCGTCGAGACCGAACTGAACCGCCATTGCGGCCGCTATACGAAGCGTCTCGACCGGCAGGCCCGGATAATCGCAGGTCAGGGCGACTTCGACCCCGGCGTCGAGCAGCTTCACGGCGCACTCGAAGATGCGGTCCCGCGTCTCTGCCGACCGCTCGGCCATCAGCAGCGGTCCCAGCACAACCGGGATCTTCTTCTCGGCGAGCAGCCCGGCGACCTTGTGGGCCTCGATGCCGTGCTCGATGACCAGCTTGAGCTTGAACTCGTCGGCCAGCCGGATTGCTGCCATGATGTCCTCGAGCCGCTGGGCATGGGCCCTCAGGGGCACCACGCCATCCAGCAGGGGGCCGAGCGCCTCCATCTGGATGATCCGGTCGCGCAGCCCTTTTTTGGACTGCTTCACCTCATGGTAATCCTGCGCCTTCATGAACGTCTCGCGCAGCAGTGCCGCCATGCCCATGCGGGTCGTGGGGAACGCCTTGCGGCCATCGAGAAGATGCTTGGGCTCCTCGCCCAGGCAGATCTTGATGCCTGCCTGCTCGACGATCAGGCCGACGTCGGCCGAGTTGCCGTAGGTCTTGAGAATCGAGCACTGGCCTGCGATCAGGTTCGCGTTGCCGGGGCTGACCATGCACACCGAGATGCCCGAGCGCCGTGCGTCGCTCAGCGAATCCGACCGCATCTTGATCCCGTCGAGCGGGCGAAGATGCGGCGTGATCGGTTCCGACCACTCGGTGAGATCCGAGCCAGAGGGGCCATACCCGTGATCGGTGAGGCCGAGATGGGTATGGGCGTCGATCAGGCCCGGGATCAGGTACTTGCCCTGACCGTCGATGACCGTTTCGACGTTCTTGAGAACCTTCGAGCCGACCGCAGCGATCTTGCCCTTCTCGATCAGAACCTTCTGAGCCGGGAAGAACGCGCCGCTGAGGTAGACCCGGACGTTGTCAAACAGAATGGACGACATGACCTCTCCCTTCCCGCGTGAGGCGGTCCGAAGGGCTCAGAGCACCCGAGCGCCGTCGATGAACACCGACTCCGCCTTGGACCGGGAGTCGAGAGGGTGCCCGCTCCAGACCACGACATCGCCGTCGAAACCGGTTTCGATCTTCCCGAGGCGCTTGTCGAGACCGAGAATGGCGGCCGGATACTCGGTGATCGCCTTGATCGCGCGCTCTTCCTCGAGGCCATGGCGCACGCACAGGGCGGCGGCGAGGCTGAGGCCCTCGATCGGGATGACCGGGTGGTCTGTCGTGATCGCAACCATGCAGCCCTCGTCAAGCAGCACGCGCACCGTGTCGAAGGTGCGATGCCGCAGCTCGGGCTTGACGCGGCAGGAGAAGGTCGGGCCGACAACGGCCTTGGCCTTCCAGCGGCCGAGCTCTTTGGCGATGAGATGGCCTTCGGTGCAGTGGTCGATGACCAGATCCAGGTTGAACTCCTGGGCGATGCGGTAGGCGGTGATGATGTCGTCGGCCGTGTGCGCGTGGGCGCGAGCCTGGATCTTGCCTTCCAGCAGGGGCAGCAGGGCTTCGAGCTTGATGTCGCGGTCCCTGAAATCCTTCGATTTCTTCTTCTTGGAATAATCCTGGGCCTTCATCAGCCACTCGCGGATGATGGCGGCCGTGCCCATGCGGGTGCTGGGGAACTGCTTCTGCTCGGCGTAGATGCGCTTCGGGTTTTCGCCGAAGGCCAGCTTCATGCCGCAGCTCTCGCGAATCGAGGCCTCCTCGGCGATCTGTCCGTGGGCCTTGATGATGCACGCCTGGCCGCCGATCGGGTTGGCCGAGCCGGGGGCGACCATCATGGTCGTGACACCGCCCGACCGCGCGTCGGCGAGCGCCTGGTCGCGCATCTTGAGGGCATCGAATGCCCGAACCTGCGGCGTGACGAGGCCGTACTGTTCGTTCAGGTCGGCGTCGACCCAGCCGATGCCTTCCTCTTCAAGGGTGATGTGGGTGTGAGCGTCGATGAACCCGGGCATGACGTATTTGCCGTCGCAGTTGATAACCTTCTCAGAGTCGCCCTTTTCCTTGCCGCCGACTTTGGGCTTCTTCGCCTTCACGCTGGCAAGCGTCACCTCGGTGATCTTGCCGTGATCGAGCACGAGCCGGCCGAGCTGCTGGAACTTGCCCTGATAGAAAATGGTTCCCTTTTCGAGGATTACGCGCATCGCAAGTGTCCCCTTTCCTTCTCTGACTGCCGGGGTACTCTTCGGCTCGTCGCCGCCCCGGGTCCCTCAACCCCCGGGAAACCGCACCAGCGGGGCTTTATCGTGCTCCGTACGCGCGAATCCCGTGCAAGGCATTATCGAGGCGATATTTTACCTGCGATGCGCATCAATTTCAACTTATATTTCGGAGAGCGTCCTTGACACCCCCGTAACCCGTTCCTATAATCAGGATAAATGCGGGAAGGGGGCTGCCATGCTCCGCGGTTTCTCTCGGGTTCTCTGTGTCACCGGCCTGGTCGTTCTGTGTACCGGCTGCCGTGATTCGGGAACGCCCGGCGCAACGCCGCTTTCCGCCCGACAGGCGACCGCTCCGGCCTCGATCACCGTTTCCGAACCGGCCCGGGCCGTCACCACCGGGACTGCTGCCATTGCGCGCACGCTCGAATCCGCTCACCAGGAGTATCTCGCGGCCTACGACCGGTATGTGAAACTCCTCCGGGAAAGCGGTCCCCAGACCATGGAAACCCTCGGCGCCCTCGCAGAGTACCAGCGCAAATACCAGACCTACCAGATGCTGCTCGGCACCTCGAGACAGGCCCGCTGAGAGCGGGTTTCTACAGGTTCAGCAGTACGATCCCGACGGTGATCAGCAGAGAGCCGGCGATTTTCGTCGCCGTGAGCTTTTCGTGCAGAATGAGCATCGTCAGCAGCAGCGCCACGAGAGGATAGGTCGAGGTCAGAACGGCGACTTTGCCGGCGTCCTGCACGACTTTCATCGCCTGCAGGTAGGTGAACACCCCCAGACAGCCCGACAAGAGCCCGGACACCCCGAGATACAGGGCGGTGCGCGGGGTGATCTCGGCGATGAGGCCCCATTTTCCCGTAGCGGTCAGCACCGCGACGGTCAGGACGGCGATGAACGCGGTCCGGACGAAAACAGCGACCGAGGTGTCGACATGGATGATGGCCAGCTTGTCGAGAACGGGCGGTATGCCCCAGAAGATGATCGTGAGAATGACGTAAAGCATCGACGTGAAGGTCTCCTTGGGTGTGGTGCCGCTGTTCCCGTCAGGACTCTTCGGTGAGGGCCGAAGCGAGGGTAGTGCGGTTCTTTCCGGTGCGTTTGCTGTGATACAGGGCGCGGTCGCTGGCCTGGACAAGCGAGTCGCGGTCATGCGCGTCGCCCGGATACGCGGCGACGCCGAGGCTGCACGTGATGCGCAGCTCACCGAGCGGGTTGCTGATCGTGAGCGCCGCGATTGCTTCACGAAGACGCTCGGCGGTGCGGTACGCCTCGTCGGCCCGGGTTTCGGGCAGGATGATCGCCATTTCCTCGCCGCCGTACCGGCAGGGGATGTCGATGCCGGTCCGGATCGTCTCGCGGATCGCCAGCGCCACCCGCTGCAGCACCTGGTCGCCGACCTGGTGGCCGTATACATCGTTGAATCGCTTGAAATTGTCGATATCGATCATGATCATCGACAGCTTCAGACCGTAGCGGCGGGCGCGGAGCACTTCCTCGGAGAGACGGGCGGCAAAGTAGCGGTGGACGAACAGCCGGGTCATGCCGTCGGTGATCGACAGCTCATACAGCTTGTTGTTCTCGATCGTGACGGCGGCCTGTGAGGCGATCAGATTCAGCAGGTTCAGGTCGTTCTCCTCGAACGGGGCCCCGCTGCGCTTGTTCACGATGTTGATGACGCCAATCGTGCCGTCCTTGAACTTGAGCGGCGAACAGAGAAGTGATCGGATATCCTCGACGGGAAGCAGGCTTCCGAAGTTGCGGAACTCGGGGTTCCGGAAACCGTCGTTGCAGATACGGCCGTTGCCATCCTTCGCGACGAGGCCGCAGACGCCGTTGCCAAGTTTGACCGGCGTGCCCGTGACGATGCGGAACCGGCCTCCCGACGCCACTTTCACGACCAGCTCGTCGGTCGTGTCGTCGAGCAGCATGATCGAGCCGCGCTCGGCCTCGAGCACCTCGATCGCGTGTGTGAGCACGAATTTGAGCAGCTCCTCCGAGTCGGAGATGAAGTTGACGGCGTTGCTGATCTCGAACAGGGTGTTCAGCTCGCGCATGCGACTCATCCGCTGGTCACGCTCGTCCCGGATCGAGTCGATCATCGACTGGAAATTGCGGTGGAGCAGGCCGATCTCGTCGGCGCGGTCGGACGCGACCCGGATGAAATAGTCGCCGGCCGCGACCTTCGTGGTTGTCTCGGCGAGCTGGTTTATAGGTTTTGCCATATATAATGCAAGATATGTTCCGGTGATGATGGCGAGCAGAAGGCCGAGGCCGCCGAACACGGTGAAGTCGCGCCGCATCCGGGATCCGAGTTGGGCGAATTCTGAAGCGGGCAGCGAGATTTCGAGCAGGATGGCTTCGGATACCTTGCTGCGCAGTGCCACTTCCCGGACGAAGGTGTGGCGGGCGCCCATCACATCCATCTCGCCTGTGCGGCTGTCGATCAGCTCGGGCACGGTATCGGTCATTCGCTTGCCGTAGATGTCCATCAGGGTGGTAAGCACGCGCCGGCCGCCGTACAGGAGACTGTATTCCGCTCCCGTCAGTCGCTTGAGCCGGTCGGCGAAGTCGCGGGCGAGCCGGAAGGCGAACACCACGTGCACCGGCTCCGACTCGCGCAGCTTCGTGATCTCGGCAGCGGCGAAGATCCAGGGCTCGCGGCCGAGGATATACAGATTGTAGCTGAGGGGCACGTGGCATAGGGCGGGTATGATCTTCTCGAGCGAGTCGGCGGGCGGGATGCCCTCTTCGATGAACGGTTTGCCGCGGTTTCTGACCATCGCGATATAATCGAGACCCGACCGGATCAGCTCATACTGCAGGATGGGCGAGGTGGTCGAGGCGGCGAAGCCGGTGTGGGCAACGGCGAACAGGTCGAAGTCGGCGACCGTCTTGGCCCGGATGCGGAGCGAGTCGAGCTGGTCCTCGAGGCTTTCGCGGAACAGGGTCGCCGCGTACCCCAGCCGCCGGCTGAAATCCTGCCGCGCCGCCTCGTCGGTGCGCTGCAGCGAGATCAGCATCAGCACCGAAAGCGGGACGACGAGCACGAGAACGAAGACCAGCAGGATCTTAGCCCGCAGGCTTCGCGGCGAGAGAAGGTCAGAAAACGGCACGGCGCAGTTCGATCTTTCCGCCGACCCTGCGGACGCCGTTCATGAAGGTCCGGCGCAGGTCCGTGCTGAAGGGGGTGGCGGTGAGGCTCGCGAGGCCGCCGCGGGGGCCGAGGTTCGCCGGCAGATCGGACGGGACGGCGATCTTCCAGGTGCGTGCCCGGTCGAAATCGCCCTGCCAGGGGTAGATCTTCGAAAGGGTGTTGCCCTTCAGCTCGATCGAGAAACCCGCGAAGCAGAGTGGCAGCCCGCCGGTTGCGAGCATGCCCTCGATGAGGTTCTGAATGGTTTCGCCCGGCACGACCAGCGTGCTGACGCCGGTCTGTTTGGGCATATCGCCGACGAGCCGAGCAGGCGTAAGGGTGGTGAGCGGCTCGTTGAGGCTGTGGATCTCGGTGGCGGGCAGCAGGGCGAAGTCCGAGTCGGTCTCGACCCGCAGAACATCGGCCACGAGCCGGCCGTAGGGCGAATCAAACGTGCCGTCATTGGTGACCGGGCTCGTCAGGCTCGCCAATTCGAGCGAAAGCGCCTGGATACGGAGGGTCTCGTCGCCTTCGGGAACGTCGATATACCGCCGGTCGAGCGCAGGTGTCACAACACTCATCGAGGCAAGATACTGTTTCATGTTTTCGCGCAGAAGGCCGAAGGCGCGCATATTTTTCCCGCTGTGCAGCTCGGGCCAGTTCTGGGGAGTGTTGAACATGAAATCCGTTGCGGCGACGCTGTAAATGCGGTTCGAATCGAGGGGCTCATCCCCGACCATGATCTGAACGAGGCGGAACCCTGGCGGGTTGTGCCGTGAACAGGTACAGGTGAGACCCGACGTCTGCATGAAACTGCCCCGGCCACTGAGGCCTTCCTCGACGAGATTCTCGATCTGCCAGCCGACGAGGTCGGTGCGCATCACCGTGTTCTCGAAGGGAAGCGCGTCATACAGGTCGCGCAGCGATATCGGCCCCGAGGCGATCACGGATTTGATGGCTCCGGAATTGATGAACGCGATTTCGGTTTTTGCCCCCGCCCGAATCGAATCGGCGATGAGATTGCCCATGCTCGACTCTTCGTTGAAGCTGCGTTTGAAATTGCCCTCGGCGCGTGCAATCACTTCCTCGAGCAGACTGTCGACCTTGGCTTCGACCCGGCCGATCTCGCCGACGAGAGCCGCGTTCGGCTCGATGGCCGACGCGTCGACCGGCAACGTCGTCTGAATCGCTTTGTCCAGGCACCACGTGGAGCCGATGAATGGAATCCGGATCACGCCGACGCCGGCGCCGCGCGCGGGCGGGGTTGGCACGATCAGAGGTTTCTGGCCCTGCGGAAGCGATGTCGTGCTGATCAGATCCCCGATGATGATGTCCACGTCGGGGAACAGGGTCGCCAGATCCTGGCGGGTGTCGAGGCCCGGCTGGTGCGACAGCAGCACGATGAGTTCGGCTCCCTGGGCCTTGAGCGCGGCAGCCGTCTTCTGCACCGCGGCGTGCATGTCGGTGATCTCGACTTGCAGAATGTTCTCCTGGCGTGTGTTTCGGGCGAGGTCGACCATGCCGAGGCCGATGACGCCTACCCGCGTGCCGCCCTTGTCGATGACGATGCCGCCGGGGAACGTGTTGCCGACCGGCGAGGCGAGGTCACGGTAGTTGCAGGCGAGCATCGGCAGCTTGCCGGAGCTGATGAACCGCCGCAGGGTGTCGAGGCCGAACTCGAACTCCAGGTTGCCGATCGCGATCGCGTCGTATCCCGTCTTCTGGAGCAGTTCAAAGGGCACTTCGCCCATCGTCAGCGCGGCCTCGGGCGAGCCGAACAGACTGTCCCCGGTGTCGACCAGCAAGGCCCGCTTCGGGTCGATCCGGTACATCCGCATCGTGTCGTCGATCAGCCCGCGTAGAAAAGCCAAACCGCCCGCCTTCTCGTAGACGCGGTCAGACACTTCGCCCTGGAACGGATTGATCTGCCCCCGAAGATTCGAAGTGTAGAAAATCACGAGGTGGCGGGTCGGGATGCTCATGTGGTCTTTCAGCAGAAGACCGCCGAGTATCAGGCTCAGGATGATCGTCAGGATCGTCAGGTTGCGGATCAACAGCGTCGCTCACTTCCCGGAGCCGGCCCAGGCCGGTCCCGTCGGTTCTCCATCTCGTCCGGTGGGTGCGAGAGTATCAGATGCGAACCGGGAGTGTCAAGGCGACGAGCGGAGTTCCCAGCGTTCGAGGAGGTCGGGGCCGATCTCGCCGAGGAACCGGGACGGCTGGGAAAGGGTCGCGCCGGACGCGGGGTCCCAGGCGAGGGCGGGGTGGGTGATATACAGCTGCTCCTGCGCGCGGGTCATCGCAACATACATCAGCCGCCGCTCCTCCTCGATGTCGGCCGGGTTTTTCAGGGCGCCGAACGAAGGGAACCGGCCTTCCAGCGCCCAGATGACGAAGACCGAGTGCCACTCAAGCCCCTTGGCCGAGTGCACGGTCGACAACACGAGCCTCTCCTCGTCCTCCTCGGGCACGGCGAGCACATCATCGACGCTGTCGCGGGGCGGTTCGAGAGCCATTTCCGACAGCATCTCGGGAACGGTCGCATATCGGCCGGCGATCACGGTCAGCTGGTCGAGATCCCGGAGCCGCTTGGGAAAGTCATCATACCGCCGCTTCAGCACCGGGCCGTAGTAATCGGCAACCGCCTCCACCACGGGAACGGGCGGCCCCTCCGC
>DATCTT010000307.1:0-43017 GCA_036567845.1 Candidatus Ozemibacteraceae bacterium
TTCGGCAGCCGCCGGACACAGCGTGAGGGTCTCCCCGTCGATGTCCGCGAACCCCACCTCCCCGCCCGCATACCGGATGCAATTGGCGCTGGCCACGAAGGTGAGCGGGGTCACGAGGGCCCGGTCGCCCTTCCCGACCCCCGTCGCAAGAGCGGCCAGGTGCAGTGCCGCAGTTCCGTTCGAACAGGCCACGGCATGCCCCGCCCCGGTCACCCGGCAAAAATCCGCTTCAAACCTGGGAACCGCCGGACCCTGGGTGAGGAAATCCGATTTCAGAGTTTCAATAACAGCCGATATATCTTCTGGTGTTATCGCCTGTCGCCCGTAGGGCAGAAACCGCCCGGTCACGGCAGGATCCCCTCGCTTCGCAACAGCTGCCGCAGATCGTCGACGCCAAGCCACCGGTCGTTGGTGTTGCTGGCGTATTCGAACCCGTCGGCAACCGGCCGGCTGTCCTTGGGCTGCTTCACGTCCCAGAACGGGAACTCGGGCAGCTTGATGTATCGCTCGGCGGTCTCGAACAGATTGCGGGTGTCGTCGTGGGAGATCATCAGCTCGTGGAGCTTTTCCCCGGGCCGGATCCCGATGACCCTCCGCGGGCAGCCGGGGGCAATCGCCTCGGCCAGGTCCGGAATCTTCATGCTGGGAATCTTCGGGATATACAATTCCCCGCCCGACATCATCTCGAACGAGTCGACGACGAACTTCACGGCCTGCGTCAGCGTGATCCAGAAGCGGGTCATCCGCTCGTCCGTGATCGGAATCTCGGCCTTTTTCGCCGCGAGGTCCCGGAAAAAGGGAACGACGCTGCCGCGGCTGCCGACGACATTGCCATACCGCACCACGGCAAACCGGGTGTTCCGGGTGCTGCCGGCATACGCATTGGCGGCGATAAACAGCTTGTCGGAACACAGCTTCGTCGCGCCGTACAGGTTGACAGGATTGCAGGCCTTGTCGGTGCTGAGCGCGATGACGCGGCGCACCCCCGTCTCGAGAGCCGCGTTGACGACGTTCTGGGCTCCCATGATATTGGTCTGGACTGCCTCGAAGGGGTTGTATTCCGCCGCCGGCACCTGTTTGAGAGCCGCCGCATGCACGACGTAATCGACCCCCGCGAAGGCCCGGATCAGCCGGTCGCGGTCCCGCACATCTCCGATGAAGAACCGGAGCTTGTCGGACGCGAACTTCCGCTCCATCTCATACTGCTTGAACTCGTCGCGCGAATACACGATGACCTTGCGCGGCTGAAGGTGTTCGAGCGCGTGACGGATGAAGGCGTGGCCGAACGAGCCGGTGCCGCCGGTGACGAGAAGGGTTTTGCCTTTCTGCATCGTTTCTCCTTCGCGCGTTCCCTCAGGGAAGGCGCTGCCTGAATGCCCACGCATGGGCAACGATGACATCCAGATCCGCATACTCCGGATTCCAGCCAAGCTCACGTTTCGCCAGCCGGGCATCCCCAACCAGCCTGGGCGGATCTCCCGCGCGACGTGCTCCGACCACGACGGGAATGCGCCGCCCGGTGACATGCTCCGCCGCGGCGATCACTTCCCGCACCGAGTATCCCCGGCCGTTCCCGAGGTTGAACGCGTGAAGCGTGCCATCCGCCCGCATGTATTCGAGGGCCCGCAGATGGGCGTCGGCCAGGTCGTTGACATGAATATAGTCACGGATACATGTGCCGTCGGGCGTATCGTAATCATCGCCGAACACCGTGATGTGCGGCCGGGTCCCCCGGGCGGCATCGAGGATCAACGGGATCAGATGGGATTCGGGATCGTGCCGCTCGCCGATCTCGGCCTCGGGGTCCCCACCCGCCGCATTGAAATACCGCAATGCAACGAACCGCAGCCCGTGGGCCGCCGAGAAATCCGCCATCATCCGTTCCATCATCAGTTTGGAGGCACCGTAGGGGTTGATCGGCTGCTGAAAATGAGTTTCGGGAATCGGGATCGTCGCCGGAATCCCGTAGGTGGCGCAGGTCGAACTGAAGACCAGATAACGAACCCCGCCGTCGCGCATCGCTTCGAGCAGATTCAGGCTCCCCACAACGTTGTTCCGGTAGTATTTTCCAGGGTCCGTCACCGACTCGCCGACCTGGGCAAAAGCGGCAAAATGCATCACCGCCGAGGGGCGGTGTTCCCGGATCGCCCGATCGATGGCGGAACGGTCGCCGAGATCCCCGCGGACGAACGGCCCCCATTTCACGCTCTCCTCGTGTCCGCAGACGAGACTGTCGAACACGACGGGCGTCATGCCCCGCTTCGCGAGGATCTTGCAGGTGTGCGCCCCAATATATCCGGCGCCGCCGACGACGAGAACACATCGAGATCCGCCGCTCATAGATATATATCCTTTGTTATCTTTTAGGGCAGCCCTGGCAGCTTCCCATGTCGATCACGCTGTTGTCCCCGATATTGATCCGCTGCGACAGACCGGCCAGCTCGACCGAGTCGCCAACCAGCGAGCTTTCGAGCATGACGCTGCGCAGCACCGAGTTGGCGTTGATGACGCTGTCCTTGATGATCGAATCCTCGATCCGGCAGCCTTCCGCGATCGAGACGTGCGGCCCGATCACCGAGTGGTGCACATGGGCCGAAGGGTCGATCGCGACGGGCGGGATGATGACGCACCCCTCGACGCAGTAATGACTGCGAGTCGAGTTTTCGAGGAGATACCGGTTCGTCGCGAGCAGGGTCTCGGGCTTGCCGCAGTCGAGCCACTCGTCGATCTCGGGGGCGCCGAGTTTCATCCCGTCGGCGATCATCAGCTTGAACACTTCGGGAAGATAATACTCGCCTTTCACCGTCAGCTTCCGCTCGATCGCGAGATGCAGGTATTTCATGAACGCCCGGCCGTCCCGCAGGTAGTACAGGCCGACCTGGGCCAGCCGGCTGACCGGTGTATCGGGCTTTTCAACCATGTCGACGATCACGCCGTCTTTCATCACGTTGACGCCGAACCGCTTGTAATCCTCGACTTCCTTCGAGTAGATCAGGCCGTCCAAACCGTCGCACAGGCGCGGAATGCGCGTCAGATCCGTGACGAACAGGGTGTCGTTGAACACGACCAGCACCTCGTCACCCGCCTCGATACGGGGCTCGGCCAGCCAGACGGCATGCGCCGGCCCCAGCCGCTCGTTCTGGACGATGAACGAGGACGGGATCTTCGGATACTGCTTCCGGACGAAGTCGGCGATGATGTCGCCGTTCTCGTCGGTGATGAAGATCACCTCGTCGACCTTGATGCGGCCGATGCTCGCCATGACGTGCTCGAGCACGGTCTTTCCGGCAACGCGCACCATGGACTTCGGCTTCGTGTGCGTGTGCGGCCGAAGCCGGGTCCCCTTTCCCGCGACGGGCAGAATGACTTTCATGATGGCCTCCCGATCGAACGATAGATGAAGCCGAGCTCCTTCATGCGCGCCGGATCGTACACGTTCCGGCCGTCGATGATGACCGGCCGTTTCAGCAGCTTTTTCATCCGCTCGAAATCCGGCCGCCGGAACTCATTCCATTCGGTGACGAGCACCAGGGCATCGGCGCCCTCGAGCGCCTCGTAACTCTTATTTGTATAGACAATCGTATCCTTGAGGCTCTTGCGTGTCTCGTCCATCGCCTCGGGATCGTAGGCACGCACCCGCGCGCCCGCCTTCAGCAGGCTGTCGATCAGCACGAGCGACGGGGCTTCCCGCATGTCATCGGTATTCGGTTTGAAAGCGAGCCCCCAAACCGCGATCGTCGTTCCCTTCACCTGCCCGTCAAGCGCTTCCTGCAGTTTGGCAAACAGCACCTGCTTCTGGCGCGCGTTGACCGCCTCGACGGCCTCGAGGATCTCGAGCCGGTGGGAATACGCGTTTCCCGTGCGCATCAGGGCCTGGACGTCCTTCGGGAAGCAGCTGCCGCCGTAGCCGGCACCGGGGAAAATGAACGAGTAGCCAATGCGCGAATCCGAGCCGATACCGCGACGCACGTTGTCGACGTTCGCCCCCACCCGCTCGCACAGGTTCGCGATATCGTTCATGAACGAGATTTTCGTCGCCAGCATCGCGTTAGCGGCGTATTTCGTCATCTCGGCCGACCGCACGTCCATAATCAGGATCGGCTTCTCGGTCCGGACGAAGGGGGCATACAGCTCCTTCATCAACTCGGCCGTACGCGGGTCGTCGCAGCCGACCACAACGCGGTCCGGCTTCATGAAATCATCGATCGCGTTGCCTTCCTTCAGGAACTCGGGATTGCTCACGACATCAAAGGGCACATTCGTGCCGCGCTTCGCCAGCTCCTCGGAAATGACCTTGCGCACCAGATCGCCGGTTCCGACGGGAACGGTGGACTTGTCGACGATGATCTTGAAGCCGGTCATATGCCTGCCAATGTCGCGTGCGGCATTCAGCACATACGTGAGATCCGCCGAGCCATCCTCGCCGGGCGGCGTACCGACAGCGATGAACAGCATTAGGGAGGCCTCGACCGCCTCCTCGATCTTCGTGGTGAACTTCAGCCGCTCTTCCTCGCGGTTCCGCTTGACCAGCTCATCCAGACCCGGCTCGTAGATCGGGATTTCACCGCGCCTGAGCCGTTCCACCTTCGCCTCATCGATATCGACGCAGATGACATCGTTTCCGGATTCCGCGAAACAGGTGCCCGTGACGAGGCCGACATAGCCCGTGCCAATGATGCCGATTTTCATGGTGGAGGAGTGACCGTCCTTCGGATGAGATGTGTTGATTACCGCCCGAGAGGATGCCATAATACTACAACTCCGACCGATGATAAAAACCCTCGACAAGTACATCTTCACCCAGCTCGTCTCGCCGTTCTTTTTCGGCCTGTTCATGTTCGTCGTCGTCATCGCCATCGACCCGCTCATGTCGGCGCTCCAGAACATCGTGAACGAGAATGTGCCAGCCCTGACGGTCATCCGGTGGTTTTTCTACCGCCTCCCGCAGGACATGATGTTCACATTCCCGATGTCCGTCCTGCTCTCGAGTCTGCTCGTCTTCGGCCGCATGTCGAAAGACTCCGAGACGACCGCGATGCGCGCCGGCGGCATCAATTTCTACCGCATCATGGTGCCCGTGATCGTGTTCGCCTTGACGATCACGGGTCTCAGCCTGCTGTTCAACGAGTTCGTCGTTCCCTACGCAAACCGGCGCGCGAACGAAATCCGGAGGGGCGAGATCATGCGCCTCGTCGACCCCGAAGCGACCGAGAACTCGATCATGCGCGCTTCTGACGGCGGCTTCGTCTACGCCCGCAAGGTGTTCGAAACGGCCGGAACGATGGAGCGCGTGCTGATCGAGTATTACGACGGCCCGACACTGACCCGGCGCCTTTCGGCCACCAGCGCACGCTGGCTGGGTACGCACTGGCTTCTCCAGGGCGTCGTCGACCAGCGGTACCGCGAGGGCCGCGCCGCATCGCCCACGACCTGTCTCGAGATGCCCGTTCCCGGCATCCGGGAAACGCCCGTCGAGTTCGCCCGGCAGAGCAAACGTTCCAACGAGATGAGCTACCGCGAGCTGAGCGCCCGCATCGAAACCTACGAACGCACCCAGTTCATGGAGACCACCGAATTGAAGGTGGATCTCGCCATGAAAACCTCCCTCCCCTTCGCCAGCTTCTTCTTCGCGATCATCGGGGCGAGCTTCGGCCTCACGAGCTACCGCAGCGGTGCCTTCATCGGCTTCGGCGTTGCGATCATCATCATTTTCATCTACTACGTGCTCATGAGCCTGTCGACAGCCCTGGGCAAGTCGGGCCTCCTTCCCGTCATGCTCTCGGCCTGGCTGCAGAATATCGTGTTTGCCGCCGTGGGCGCCTACCTCGTCTCAAAAATTAATGCCTGATTATATTTCGAAATATATTTTATTGCGCATTCTCCATTTCCTGGTTTTCCTGCTGGCCTTCACGGTGCCCCTGGCCGCCTGGCCGCCGGATCTTCAGATCATCATCACGGGCAATCTCGCCGGACAGGCCGCCACCCTGTCGGAGCATGGCGAGATCACTTCCGTGCCCGCCTGGGGCGTATCTGAGCTGATCCGCAAGCTCCGCTGTGAGCGCGCGTTCGCCAGCCTCGTCATCGGGGTCGGCAACGATGCCGCAATAGACGCCCCGCTCAGCATCGCCGGCAGGGGGACCATCGAGCGGGCCTGGGCTGCAGAGGCCGGCATCGAGTTCCAGGCACTGGGCCCCGCCGACCTCGCCGTCTGCGCTGGCTCCCCCTCCATCCCCGCCGAGCTGTTCAACCGCCTCTGGACCAATGTCGCCCGGGCCGACGGGGAACAGGTGTTTCCCGGATGGAAACGCGCACGCATTGCGGATCGCAGCGTCACCGTCGCCTGTTTCATCAGCCCCTCACTCCTTGCCGACATTCCCCTGTTCCGCTGGCAGGACTTGCGCGTCGAGGATCCACTCCGGGCGCTGCACCGGCTGCGCGCCCAATCTCCCGCCACGGATTTGAAGATCCTGGTCTGCCATCTCGACACCGACGACCTGGTCCGGATCGAAGCAGCTGCCCGATCCGACGAAGTGCTGATTCGCGTTCGCCGTGACACCGATCCATCCCCTCCCGATGGTGACACCGGTCCGAGACACGCGACACCGGAAATCCATGACGCCCCCAACGGCAACCGTTCGCTCCTGGTCATCCGCCGGCACGCCCGTCTCGTCGGCCAGACGGACCTCCAGGTCCGCCGGCTCCCCCTGGCGAAGCTGAGGGAAACATCCCCCGGCCCCCGTCTGACGGAAGCCATCAGAAGTGTTTCAAACGGGCTGTTCCAGCCGCTTCGCGTTCTCAATACGCAGGAGCTTCCCGATCCCCCACCCTATGAAGTGAAGCCCGACACTCACGCCCGGCTCGCAGCCACCGCGCTCCGGGCCGAAGCGGCTCTGATCACGGCCCCCGCGCGAACCGCCTGGTTCCATGACCGGGTCATCACCCCGGCAGCCGTGTTCGCCGCGTTCGACAATCGCAGGCTCCGTCGGTATTGCCTGCCTGGTCCGGTTCTGCGCCAGTTGTTTTTCAGCCTTTCTCATGGTAGTTTTTCCAGGAGGCTCGGCTCGTATGGCCTGTCTCTTGATCTTCCCGGCGGTGCCCCTCGGCGGTTGGCCGTCGCCGGCCGCCCGATTGAAGAGCATGCGTTATATAACATCGTTCTCGATGAGAACCTGTTCGATGACCCGGCCCTTCGCGCCCTGATTGGCTCCGACGATCTCCCCGGCAGTCGCGGTATCACTCTCTGGAATGCCTGGATCGACGGCCTTCCCGGAATGCCCCGCTCCCCAGTACCGGCTCAATGATGAGGACGCCCGATGATTCGTCTCCCGCGCTCCCCCCGCTTCCGCCTTGCCGCCATTGCCGGCATGCTTGCCCTTCTGGCGTTCTCCCCCGCCGCTCCCGTCATGGCCGCGAAAGCTGAAACACCGGCCGCCACGGACACCGCCCCCGTCGTTCCCTGCCCGGAAACGAACGCGAGCTGGACTCCCGATCCGATGATCACGGCCCAGCTCGCCTCTTCCCCGTCCCTTCTCAAGCAGAAGCTGGAAGAAGCCATGCGCGCCGTCGTGAAAAATCCCAAGCTGCTTGATATCACCCTGGTCGAGTTCGATCCCGCCTCGACCAGCACCGGCAGGCTCAAACAGGTCATGGTCCGCACCGAGGGCGGCGAAGTCGACGGTCTCATTCTCCACAAGGCCTCATTCGACTTTCAGGACGTGCAGCTCGACACCACCAAGCTGATGCAGGAAACCAAAATAGACACCATCCGCGTCTGCAACATCGACATGGACGTCATCATCCTGGAATCCGACCTCAACCCCTACCTCGGCGAGAAAGCCCGCAAGATCAAGGTGGACAACCCCCGCGTCGAAATCGGTGATGGCGAGATAAAGCTGTCCGGTTCGACAAAATACTCCCTCGTGAAGGTCAATTTCTGGGCTTCCGGCAACTTCGAGGTGAAGGATTCAAAGCAGATCTGGTTCCACGCCAGGAAGATGAAACTGAACAGCATGACCATGCCGCGCGCCTTCGTCGGCTCGATCATCAAACGCATCAACCCGGTGCTAAATCTGGAGAAGTTCCCCTTCCGTTTGAACCTGAAAGAAATCCGCATCGAGAAGGGCGCACTCCACTTCATCAGCAACCGGCAGGGAAACTGATCCCCGCACCTGCCACCGCAGCAGGAAGCGCGCCCCCGGGAGGAGGTCCGCCATGTTTCGCTGCACATCCGTCTCCCAGCCCCTGAACATCGTGCGCATCTGCGCCGTTTGCCTGCTCCTCTTCACCACCCTGGCGCTCACCGGCCATGCCGATGTCGAGCGGATCGCCCCGCCGCACCCCTGGCCGTCGCGCGGCACCGTGACGGTGGAGGTGATCGGCGACGACCGCGGCTCGCTTCCCCTGTATGGAAACGGCGGCTGGAGATGGTCTTCCGGCAGGTCCGCCTCGCTGTTTGTCGAAGCCATGCGCGGCGAGCGATACCGCCTGCGTGTCCGGAACGAATCCGACCGGCGCATCGGCCTGGTCATCGCCGTCGACGGCAGGAACATCATCACGGGCAACCGGTCGTATCTCCGCTCCTCGGAAGGGATGTATATCCTCAATCCGTGGGCTTCGGGCGAGTTTTCGGGCTGGCGCACCTCGACGCGCAGCGTCGCCCGGTTCTACTTCACCGATGAGCAGGACTCGTACGCGGCCGCCTGGGGCGATTCATCCCAGATCGGCTATATCACGATCGCCGTCTTCGACGAACGCCGGCCCTGGATCGAAGAGCCCCTCGGAATGAAGGATGAGGCGGGCGCCCCGCGGGCATCCGCGAAGATCGCCCCCGACCGGATGCATGAATCGTCCGAAGCCGGGACCGGATACGGCGAGCACGAGTATTCGCCGGTCCAGGCCGTCGATTTCGACTCCGAACCGTTCGCCCGCGACCGCATTTCGATCAGGTATGACTGGCCCTCCCACCGCCCGGGCAGGGATATCCGGCCCTATGAGGACGATGCCGACAGATTCGCCCCACCGCCTCCCCACCGGCACGACTGAATGAACAGCCCGTTGCTGCGGCAAGACCGCCGGTTCCGCGGTTTGCGGCTTCTGTCGCGGCTGGCACTGCTCTTCGCGTGTCTCTTCGCAGCCGCCTCCGCGGATGGCCTGCCGCCGGCCTCTCTCGAACGTCTGCTTCAGTCGGCCCTCGAACAGACGCACCTTACCCGGTATTACGACCCGGCCTACGTGAAACTCGCGTATCCGGGCGGCGATGTCCCGATCGAGCGGGGAGTCTGCACCGACGTCGTCATCCGGGCCTTCCGGGCCGCCGGCATCGATCTACAGCAGCTGGTGCACGAGGATATGGCCCGCCATTTCGACCGATATCCCCGCCGCTGGGGACTCAAACGGCCCGACCCGAACATCGACCACCGGCGTGTTCCCAATCTGGAAACCTTCTTCACCCGCCACGGCATGAAACAGGCCGACCTCTCCCCCGGCTCGTTCCGGAGGGGGGATCTCGTCGTATGGCGGCTGCCCGGCGGTCTGCCCCACATCGGTATCATCGCCACCGATCCGTCGCGGGAAGCCCGCTTCCCGCCCTGCATCCACAACGTCGGCGCCGGAACCAGGCTCGAGGATGTCCTGACCGCCTGGCCGATAACCGGCCGATATCGGTATCCATTTAAATAGCGCATCACATATATCGGCGTTCTTCGCCCAGCCCCCCTCTTGCCAATTTTCGGCGATTCTGGTAGTACTCCCCTGTCGGACGGCCAATCAGGCGCGATCCGCAGAAAATGCTCATCCATTTCAGGAGGTCTCTGTGAAGAAGTTTGTATCGATGGCCATCGTGGCTGTGATGGTTCTCGGGTTCTGCGCCTCGGCGTTCGCCGCCGATGAGATGAATGGCCGCATGGAAGAAATGCGCGCCCTCCGCACCCAGATCTGGAACCTGATGACCAAGCCGATGCCGACCCAGGCTGATCGCGACCAGCTCGAAGCCCTCAAGCAGGAATACGATGCGAAGCGCCAGGGCGTTGCCGCCCCCGCCGCCAAAGAAGAAACTCCGGCCGCCACCGAAACCCCCAAAACGGAAGCCACTCCAGCCGCCAACGACGCCCAGCCCAAGGAAGAGTGCAAGCCCTGCACCCCCGACCAGAAGTGCGCCTGCACTTGCCCCTGCTGCAAGGACGGCAAGTGTGCCATGAAGGCCGACTCCCAGAAGCCCTGCTGCATGATGGAATGCTGCAAGGGTGAAAAGAAAGAATGCTGCATGAAGGAATGCAAGGCGGCCAGGAAGGCCTGTCGGAAAGCCCATCGCAAGGCCCACAAGTGCCCCAAGGCCAAGAAGTGCGAAACCTGCCCGGCCGCTGCCAAGTAAAACCCGCTTCAACCGAAACCGCGAGGTCGTCGACCTTGCGGTTTTTGTTTTCCCGGTATTCCCTCACCTGGCCATCAGGGCATTCACTTTCGAAGCCATGACGAAATCGTTCTCATGGAGCCCCTTGATCTTGGCCGTTTTGAAAACGACAAGGCAGAATCCCCAGCCGATCGTGATGACCGGATGATGCCCCTCGAGTTCCGCAAGCTCACCAATCCGGTGCGCGAACTCCATCGCGGAGGTAAAATTCTTGAATGTGAACCGGCGATGGATCGACATTCCATCGTCAGCCAGCACCCAGCCGGGGGTTTGGTGAACGAGCTCCTGCGCAGCCTCCCGCGAGAGAGCCGGAATTCCCCCTTTGCACGGCACGCAGGTCCGGTTCCCCAGATCGCACATCGCCGTCGGGGTCGAAGCATCCCCGGTCGGTTTTGGCGCCGCAGACGGCTGTGCCGCCGTCACGGCAAGCATCCGTTCCAGGGCCTCCCGGGCGGGTCCGCGGACCTCATCGGGAACACGCACAGCATTGATCTCTCCCGGCCGGCTCAGTACCCAGGCCATATCCTGGACACTGATGCGGTACATGTTCGGACAGCGTGACAGCGTCAGCGGCACGATCCTGAGCTGGGGATACTGCCGGGCGAGACGCTCAACCAGGCTGATTTCGGTTCCGATTACGAACGCCGCGCCCGGCGCCGCCGCCTCGACCTGACGGATGATCCACGAGGTCGATCCCGCACCGTCCGAAGCCGCAACGACATCCCGGCCGCACTCGAGATGCACCAGCACCTTCGCCTCCGGAATCGCGCGCCGGGCCTCAGCCACCTGCGCGACATTGAACCGGGTATGCACGTGACAATGGCCATCCCAGAGGATGACCCGTGCTTTCCTCACCTGGTCGGGGGTATTCCCGCCGTTCGGCTGATACGGTTTCCAAAGCAGGATCTCCTCATCCGCAACGCCGGCGGCCCGAGTGACATTACCTCCCAGGTGACGGTCCGGCAGGAAAAAGAGGCGTGATCTCTGCTTCCGCGCCCAATCGAGAACCGCTTTCGCGTTCGACGAGGTGCAGACCGTTCCCCCGTGCCTGCCGCAAAAGGCTTTCACGGCAGCACTCGAGTTCACATACGTTACGGGCAACAGCTCACGTTCGACATCGATCAGTTCCGAAAGCTGCTTCCAGGCATCCTCGACCTCGCCGGGCGAGGCCATCTCCGCCATCGGACAGCCGGCATCGGCATCGGGAAGGATGACGCGCTGGGCAGGAGCAGTCAGGATGTCGGCCGTTTCGGCCATGAAATGCACGCCGGCAAAGACGATCAGGGATGCCTTCGTCTGCGCCGCCTTTCTGGCAAGCTCCAGGGAATCACCCCGCTCGTCGGCAAGCTCAATGACCGCATCCGTCTGGTAATGGTGACCAAGGATCAACAGATCCCTGCCTAGCCGCTGTTTGCACTCACGGATCCGGACTGTTGCCTCGGCATCCGACATCAACCGGAATTCATCGGGAATCATCTGCATCTCTCACCGCCGTCCTACGCGCCGTTTTGATCGTGTGTTCACGATACCCCAACGAGGGAAACCGGTCAATGAATCCCTATCCGCGATGGTACCAGTCCGAGCATGTTCGGCAGGGGGACGCCTCATCGAAGGCAAGCGCGAGATGCTCGCGCCGGAAACGCCGCCAGGCATCCCCGTTCCACTGCTCCGACAGGCGTTCCGGAGGAATGACACCCCAGCCATGTGCCCCTTCGGCGTCATATGGACAGCGGGCGATGGTGCCATCCTGAAGAACATGCACTCCGAGCAGAGCATGCAGACAGGGCCGGCGGCTCAGGGGCGTGTAGCGGGTCACCCCGGCGTATTCCACGGCGTCGAGATACTCTGCAACGCCAAGAATCTGGTACCACTGAACGCGCTGGGGTGGCGCATTCGTCGGCCACACGAAGAATTGTTTCCGGAACACCGGCACGCAGACCTGCTTCCAGTATCGGAGGAAAGCATCCGCATCCCGGTCGTTGTCGCGGTGTTTGAGGAACGAGACGCCGATTTCGGGGAACTCCGCCGGCGCGGCGCTTTTTGCGGCGAACGCTTCCGACAGGAATCGCTCGATCCGCTCCCACGAGCAGCCCGGCCGATGCTGCCGGAACCCTTCGGCCTCGAGGGCATCGACACTGACCCGGACGAGCTCGAACGCCTCCCAGCGGAAATCCGGCGGCGGTTCTATATTGAGAGATGTATATAATGTTTTGTGTTTGCCTCCCAGCAGTGCCACCATCCGCGCGAGATTCGGATTCGCGAGGGGTTCACCCATTCCCGAAAAGATCCACCGCAGCCCGTCGAACGGCTCCAGGGCTGCCACAATCCGCTCGAACAGGGATGGGGCCATGATCCCGCGGGAACGACGCAGTCCGGGTTGTGGACAATGGCGACACGCCCCGGCACAGACGCTGGAAGGCTCGACAAAGGCCGTGAGCGGCCCGGCATCGAGAAAGGCTTCTTCCCACCCGGAGTCGGTGACCCAATCGAGATACTCGAACTCCGGCGTGGCAAACGACCTCCCGCCGGAGCAAGCGAGAACCCGGGCCGCCCGTCGGCCCGCAAGGCGCAGATCGACTGGCATGCGGGGCCGGTGGCGGGGAGCGTGATACTCCCCGATCCGGAACGGGTAGAGCGGCTCGCGCACGGCCCAGGCAAGCCCGCCTCGGGTGGCCATGATGTCGGGATGGCTTGCCTGCAGGCCGGCGATCAGGGCCGCCTCAAAAATCGCCCAGTTCGCCCCCGTCAGCCGGTCTTCCGGGAAGGTCGCATCGAACCCCTCGCGGAGATGGAGGCGAAGACTTTCGGCCAGTCCGCGTCGGTCGACGAGAAGGTTCGTCAGGGGCACGAGCACCAGGCGGTCCCAGCGCCGCCATGCCACGCATTCGGCGATCGCAGTGCCGGCCCAAGAGTCCGCACCGGAATCAGATTCGAGCTGCCATCGTTCTTGATTGGCTACGAGCGGCTTGGGAAGCACCGACGCGAGGTTGAACCTCCGGACTGGCAGACGCAGCGCCCCGGCCTGGGCGACCAGCGGTTCCCACTCGGGTCCCGAGGGCGCCAACAGAACGATCTCATCGATTCCCGGCAGCCCCGAGAATCTGGAAACGAGGATTTCGAGGGGAGCTCCATGGTCGCCAACCGGCTGGTCGGGCATCCAGGGGGTCCGATAGCGCGGCCGGCAGCCGTCCGCAAAAAGTAGTATGCCTGCCTTCACACCGAACCCCACCATCCGTTCATTCGCATCGTCCGCATCTCGTCATGAAAGAAAAAGGGAACGCCGGCCGCTAGTATAACCGACGTTCCCGGGATCGGCCAGAGTTCTGGCGACCGGCTGATCAGGCGTAGATGTCCAGCGCCGCGCCGATGCCCTCAGCTTCCGCCGAGCTCACCTTGGTGGCGTTGGCAACCTTGATCAGCTTTTTCGCCATATCAAGTGACTGCTGCTGACCCTGTTCGAGAATGTTCATCAGTTCGGCAATGGAAGACCCTCCGCCGACTCCGCTGATACCAGACATGCATCCCACCCCCTTTCGACAGCCTTCAAACGGCGACGTTCAGCCTCGGTCTCGGCGGCTGGGGCGGCGTCACGGGATTTTTCGCATTCAGTTTCATCGCTTCGGCCCAGGTGTTGCGCAGATCCTCGATCAGGGGCTTGATCTGCCGCATCGGAAGTGGATCCTTCCGAACATTGCTGTCAGCCAGTTTCTCCAGGAAAAAGAGATACAGCCGTTCGAGATTGATCGCGATCTCGCCACCCTTTTCCTTGTCGAGCGACGTCAGAAGCTCGGCAATGATCGCCTGCACGCGGAGCAGCATGTTGCTGATCTGCTCGTTGTTGTGCGCCTCGAAGGCCTCGTCGGCCTGGCTCATGAACCGCAGCGCCCCATCATACAGCATCAGGATGAGAGCCTCCGGTGAAGCCGTGTCGATCTGCGTCTTGCGGTATGAATCCTGCTGGCTGTTCATCGTCATTCGGGATCACCTGCCATCGTTGTCATGACTTCATCGCCAAGCCTTTCTATAGCAGCCGATATCAAAGGCATCTGATAGGCATGGAACCGGTCCACCGAGGTGAAAAATGCCGCTATTTCCCCGACCCAGGCCGTCACCGGCGCCCGCTCATCCGCCTTGAGCCGCTTCAGCTCCGACGCATGCCGCGTGACAAACCGCGCCTGGTGCGTGGCATACCAAGCATACAGCTCTTCCGAGTCGAGCAGATGGTCGTGTATGTCAAGAAGTTCCTGATACTGCACCAGCGCCGGCCCGGTGAGCTGCGACGGAGTGATGCCGGCCGCCTGGCCCCCAAGTTTGCGGCAAAGGGCTGTCGCCCGGCGCAGATCGTCCTGCTGTCGTCGGAGTTCGGCCGCCAGCAGCCGGAGATGGGCAAGAAGCCCCGGAAGATCACGATTGACCGGGGCCGCCATGAGCTCACGCAGGATACCGGCGACGGGCACAGGACTTCCGGCCCAGGTTTCCATGACCTTACGGAACGGCAGGCAATCGACGTATTTCGTCACGACCCCGCCCTCGGTCGCATTGACGATCTTCTGCCGCGTCTGACGGAACTGGTCCTCGAACCAGGCGCGATAGATGTGCATGTTCTCGTCGGTGAACCGGATCGTCCCGTCGGGCATCTCGATCCGGTGGACCCCGCGGGTCTGGATGTATTCCACCGTCTCGTGCTCGAGCGAGGTGTACGGGTGGACACGGTCGTAGAAGACA
Source organism: Candidatus Ozemibacteraceae bacterium (assembly GCA_036567845.1). Taxonomy (GTDB): domain Bacteria; phylum Muiribacteriota; class Ozemobacteria; order Ozemobacterales; family Ozemobacteraceae; genus MWAR01. The sequence continues at coordinate 15,134 of DATCTT010000307.1, forward strand.
TCGTCGGAATACGAACCTCGGGCATACAGCCGGCCGTCCTGGAACGAGAGATCCAGGCCGACGAAAACGATCGGATCACAGCCGCACCGCCTCGCCAGGTCGAAGGCTGTCGTCGCGATCGAGCCCCAGCTCAGCAGAGTGCCTGTCGGCTCACGGAACCGGTCGATCAGTCGGTGCAGACCGCCGCCGAAGGTCATCGCCAGTTTCGGCCCCTGGAAGCTCGTAAGAATGTCCGGATGCGTCATCGGCTCGACGGCAAGCACGACCTCTGTCTCCCGCTCGACACCGACAAAATCGAGGGAGTTGAGGTAGCTCGGATCGGCCGCAAGAACGATATGGGGCCGTATACCACGCGCGACGAGCTGCCGGAACGAAGTGTCAACGGCAATGATCAGATACCGGTCCCGGACCTCGGAAAGAAGATGCACGTTCTTTTCGAGAGAGGGGCCGGCGGCGACGATGACGGCCGGCACTCCGGCGAATCTGTCGAACAGACGGCCAATTCCAGGCATCCCGAGGACATCGGGAAGATTCGCGAACGCGTTCGAATGAAACTCGTTCCCGGTGTACATCAAGGTGACGAGGTTTCCCTTCGACCGGTTCGAGAGATACCGGACCTTCTCTTTGATCCGCTCGAAATAGGCATGAAACCTTGCCATCGACGGCGGATGCTCGATGAGGGTCAGGGAATCCAGGGCGGTCCAGTCAAGCCCCGAGCCCCACCGTTCCCCGACCTCGTCAGGGGTCGCTCCGACGCTCCAGTCGACCCGGGGATCGCTCAGGACGGCCTGAAGATCCCGGCACGAAAGGGCCAGCAGAAACACCTGAGGATCGGGCTCGACGACATGCACCTGCTTCGGCATACCAGGAAGGGGGAGTTCCGCGAGAACATATTCAAGGTTATATCCCAATCCATATCCAAGAACCAGCACGTGCGTGCGCCCTGTCTGCAGGGAGCCCTCGACAAGACGCCGGGCTTCACCGGCGGGATCATACCGGCTGTGGTAGGTCACCGCCCGCCCCTCCGACTCGATGACAAGGGTCGGAAGCCCGTTTTTTGCCCGCTCGAGACGGTAAGACGCACTGGAATTCGCCGCAAGACTCCGCTCCACCAGCGCATAGATATGCGGGTGCCGTTGCAGCGCCTTCAGATTGTTCTTCAGGAAAGGCGATTCCATGATGCGAACGTCCTTCTTCCGATGCCAGACCGTTTCAGCCCGGCTCGCCGTCTTCCGCGTCTCCAAGGCCGGGCACCCGCTCCCGCAGGTCGGCAAACAGGTTCCGCCCCTGCTTCGTGATCTCGGGAATCTCATATTCGAGAATATCCGCCAGGCCAACCCAGTCCGTGTGCTCCTGGGCTTTCTGCAATTCCGTCATCTGGACCGTCAGCTGGTCAACCAACTGCTTTCGACGGGGCTCAATCGAGGTTTCACTCATCTCGGCGGCAAATCCCACAACCAGGTGCTTCAGGATCGAGGACAGCCATTCGAGACCGTCGAGCGTCTCAAGATGCCGCTCCATCGCTTCCTTCACCTTGCCAAGCCGCAGGTCGGCAGCGACACCCCTGGCACTCTCGTCGAGGAAGTCAAAGATTTCATCCGACTCCCGGATCGCCATCTCCAACAGGTCCCGTGCCGTGGCCGTCAGAATGTCGATGGTCTTGAACTCGATGAGCCTCCTCGCCTCGAGCTCGTCGGTCTGCTCCATACTGAGGCGAATATCATCAGCCACGATTTCCATGATCGTGGCCCCCGACTCCTTCAGCTCTTCCGTAACCGTATCCACCAGGTCGGCCAGTGTGACATCAGGCGTGATCCCTTCGATGTTCAACGCCTGACCGTTCAGCAGAATATTCAATCGGACACCCCTTCGCCGGAGTCGGCGGATGAATTGAGCCGGCCACGCCGGCCGCGGCTATAAAGCGCCCCTTATTGTATCAGATTCCCACTCACTTTCCCGTCAGCTGGGCAAGCTGGTTGGAAAATGCCTCAGACTGGCTCTGATACTTCGACATCGCCGTTTCCAGAGCCGCATACTGTTTCAACAAAGCCTCCTCGCGATCCTTGAGACGTTCCTCCTGGCGCGAGATCTGGTTGTTAATCAGTGAGATCTGCTTGTCCATCGAGCTGTTGGCCGAGGTAACGCCGGAACGCCCGGCCCGCTTCGTCAAAATACCGTCACTCTTCGTGAATTCGTTGAGCAGGTTCTTGAGGCGCCGGGCAATCCCCATTCCGGATTCCGAGGTCGAGTCTTTCGCGAAGAGATCGGCGATCTTCTCGGGGTTCTCGGTCAACGCCTTGGTGAGCTTGTCTTCGTCGGTGATCGTGAGCTTGCCGACCTGGGTCGTCTGGTAATCCGAACCGACGGTGCCGGTCGAAATGCCGATGTCCGAGAGACTGTCGAACAGCTTGTCGACATTCCCCACGACCCCGGCCAGGGCGACGCGCATCCGGTTCCGGACACTCGCAAGTGTTGAGTCTCCCGCCAGCAGGCCCACCTTGTAGTTCGTCTCGTAGGCCGCCAGATCCTCCTTCGAAAGCGCGTTTTTCTCCTCGTCCGTCAGAGCCTCCAGTGATCCATCGTGCTTCTCCGTCAGTCGGGTGTACACCAATTCCATCACTTCGTTGTAGCTCTCGATGAACGAGTCGATCGCTTTTCGTGACGATGCCGTGTCGGCTGCAACCGTAACGGTCTCCCCGGGACCGGTTGTCGTTCCCTTCAGCGTGAACGTCATCCCCGTGACGACATCGGACACCGTGTTCGACTGGCGCACAATATCGGCGCCGCCATACATGCCGTCCACCGAGAAAATTGCGTTCTGCCCGACCTCTTGGGGAGCCGTCGTCAGACCCATGGCGGAAAGGAAATTGCTGGTATCTGTCGGTGAACCCAGCGCGATCGTCGTATTTCCCGTCTGCTTTGAGGTCAGGATGAACTTCCCGGTCCCGGCATCGAACTCAGCCTTGACGCCGGCCTTGACGTTGTTGTTGATCGTCGTCATCAGAGAGTCGAGCGTCATCGACGACGTGCTCCCAACCGTGAAATTGACCCCGTTGATGGTAAACGAGCCGGGTGTGACCGGAATCGTCATGCCTGCGGTGTCCAGCGTCGCGGCGGTCTGAACCGATGAAAGAGGCCGGCTGCTCACGAGCGTGCTGCTGGCGTTGGAGCCCACAGCCGTGGTTCCCGAGGCGATACCCAAAGCGGCAGAAAGACCGCCGGCAAGGTCTTCCAGTTTGAGGGAGGCCGAGGAACCGGTCATCTCTGAGGCAATCTGGAACGTATGACTTGCCTCGTCATACCACACGCTTTCGACCCCCCCGATGGCATCGATCCGCTCCATGACAGACGAAAGCGTGTCCGTCGAGTTCCAGTCGATCGTGTTCGCCACCCCGTTCACCGTGACTCGCATCTGTCCGCTCGTTGCAGCCGGAGCCAAACCGAGGGTCTCGAGATCTTTCGTCAGGGCATCCGAAGCGGAAAAGCCGAGCGCCCCCCCACTTTTCAGGACGGCTGCGCTCAGCTGGGGCCCCGAGATGAGGCCCGTGACGGAAAGGAAGTTGCTCGTGTCATTCGCGGTCCCGAGACCGATCGGAAGCGAGCTGCCATCCTTTCTGGTCAGCCGGATGACATCCTTCGCCGAATCGTAGCTCGCGTTGATCCCTGTCAGGGAGGTGATGCGCGAAAGCACGCTCTGGAGCGTGTCGGTCTGATTGTCGATGGTGATGCCAACGCCGTCCAGGGTGAAGGTTCCGGACGAGATCACAGAAGAAAAGGTTTCGCTGACGAGCTTCGCGCCGGCATCCGTCGATGTCGTCACGGTGGTGTTCCCGAACAGCGCCTGGGGCATGTTCCCGGTCGTCGTCCCAAGCGTGACCTTGGTCGTGTCAGCACTGTTCGTGTTGGCCAGGATCAGCTTGCCGGTGGCCTGGTCATACCGGAATTCGGAGAGACGATCGGCCGGATTGCCGGTGACGGCCCCACCCTTCACGAGGGAAGGGGTTGCATCGATCTGGTGGTTCAACGCCCCGATCAGCTCGGAAACGGTGGAGCCCGCCGTGAGGCCGGCAGCCGCGAGATCGAGGGTTTCGACCGGCCCCCCCTGCCGCTGCAGCGTCATGGTCGAAAGGGGGTCGATGCCAAGATCCTGAAGGGTGGCCTCGAGGCCGGACCTGATGCTGATGAGCGAGGATTCGCGGGCGGGCTGGTCCCGGGTCAGGGTGAAGGTCCCCGTTCCGGAAAACATCTTCGTGACGGAATCCCCGACGGCATCGCTCATGGTCAGGGTCTTCGTGCTGTCCAGAAGCGTGATCTTCATCCGGTTCGTCTTCTGGTCATAGCTCGCCACCCCCTTCCCACGCATCTCGTTGTTGCTGGCAATGGCGGTATTGATGCTGCTGATCAAATCCTGCATGGTGGCGCCGGCGCCAACGCTCACGGATGTCGTGGCAGCGCCGATCGTAAGGTCGATGGTGCCCGCGTTGACACCGAGATTGCTCAACTCCGTGTTGACACCGCCGAGCGATTTCGTGCTCTTGAGATTCTCGCCAAGCTCGACGGCCCCACCCAGGCGGGAGATCGAAGAGACTTTCGTCGACGTCGCGAGCTGCTTGACCTTCAGCGTGTAGCTGCCAACCTTCGCCGACGTGTTGGCCGAGGCGCTCAACAGCTTGTCGTCAGAGGAAGTGACACTTTTCGAGTTGAATGTACGCGAAAAAACAAGGTCGGTGGCCTTGTTCTGCAGGGTGAGCAGCTTGAGATTGATCTCCTGCAGCATCGACTGCTGATAGGAAATCTTGTTTCGCTTCTGCTCCAGGGCATTCAGCGGAGCACGCTCGGCCTGCATGATCTTGTCGATCAGGCTCTGGGTGTCCATGCCGCTGGACAGGCCACCGACCCAGTTGCGGGATATACTGCTGACCATGATGCCTACCTCCTTGGGTGGAGGCGCCGTTCTCTTTCGGCTGCTCCCTGCACCGCGTTATCTCAGGCTTTTTTGTCGAAAATTACGCCAAGGTAATCCCTCATTTTCGAAACAAAATCGAGCACTTCCTCCGACGGAATTTCACGGATGACCTTGTCGTTGTTCATGTCGATGACGGACACCATCGTTTCCTGGGTTGCCTTGTGAATCTGAAACCGCAGCGAGCGATCGAAAATCATCGACGTCTTGTTCAGCTTATCGACGGCTTCGTCGAGTTTTTCCATCTGCTTTTTGGGGTCCTGCTTTTCAGCCTCGGCTTTATCCGCCTCCTGCTGCATCGGAGTGCCGGTTTTCTGCAGCGGAAGCGCGACCTCAGGATCAGAAGACGTACCGGGCATGGGAACCGTGGTGGGCTTCACATTTCCGATTTCCATAGGTTTTCCCTCCTTTCGCGAAACGCCAGCAGCGTTTCCCGAAGTAGAACGAATGCTTCGGGGTGATGGCCGGGAAGAGGGAAAGGCCCCTCCTCCCGGCCGGTCATCCTCAGTATATCAGAGCACCAGAGTTCATATCATCAGCTCAGGAGCTGGAGGACACCCTGGGGAACCATATTCGCCTGAGCCAGCATCGCCGTGCCCGACTGCGAGATGATCTGGTTCCGGGTGAACTCGATCATTTCCTGCGCCATGTCGGCATCGCGGATGCGGGATTCGGCCGAGGTCAGGTTGGTCTGGGTGTTCTTCAGGTTGTTGATCGCGTATTCCAGGCGGTTCTGGAAGGAGCCGAGCTTCGACCGTTCGGCGGAAACCGCGTCGATCGCCTTGCCAAGCTTCGCCAGGCTCTTCTGGGCGCCCTCAATCGTCGTCATGTCGAGATTGGCGACGTTCAGGGCCTTCGCCGACATGTCGCGAATCGAGATCTTCATGTTCTGCCCTTCATCGGCACCCACCTGGAACTGCGGGGTGTTGTCGACGACATGCAACCGGAAGTTCTTCTCGCCGTCACCCACCGCCGCAGCGCTCGATGCCAACCCGAACTTGTTGATGAATCCACTGTTGGCATTGTCGGTAACATTCACGATGACCTGGCTCAACGTCGTCCCTGCCGTCGTATTTTCATGTCCAACCCGCAGAGATGTGAAGGCCAGACCACCATTGACCGCGTCGACACGCATCTGAACGGTCGCCGCCTTCAAAATGGCATTCTGCGATGCCTGCCAGGTGGCGAAGTTCAGCATGTCGGCAGCTGTTGCCGCAGAAACCGTCAAGAACGAAACGGTTGCGATCCCGATACCATCCGAGACACTGAACTGAACACTCGTTGCCGCGACATTTGCATAACGGCTGAACCCGAAGGTGGCCTTGGTGACATCCTTCGTTCCCTGAACAAAACCGCTGTAGGTTCCATTCGAGATTCCGATGGATGTTGCACCCGATGCTCCCGTGATATTGATCGTGGAAGCGAGGTTTGTTGAAGGCGGTTCGAACAGGATGCGAATTTCACCGTCGACGACAACCGACCGGGCACCGCTCATGCCACCCACGGCAAGGGCGGAAATCTGCTGATTGATCGATCGGGCGATTCCTTCCAGGGTCCAGTCGCCACTCGCGATGGTAATGGCGATTTCAGCGCCACCCGCAGAGATCGTGAATGACTGGGTGGTAATACTCAAGCCCGTCTCGAGCCCACCCAATCCGGCAACCTGAGCGGCCTGCGACGAGAACGCCACATCTATTCCTGAGAGAAGAGCCGAGGCATTGGTATCGGCCGTGCGCACCTGGTTGAGATTCCCGAACATGTCCCGTGACGTGACTTCGACGAGATTGTTCTTTGACTGGCGAACCGTGGTCATACCCAGGGCATTCCACAGAGCCTGATCCGCCGCTATGGCAATGTCCCCCAGATCCCCGATCGCGCCCGACGTCATCTGGAAGTAACCGCCAAGCTCGGCGATGCCGGTCTGCGCCGTCCCGACGAGACTCACCCGAGAGTTGGGGATTCCCAGGCCGGAATCGCTGACCAGAGCGTTTTGGATCGACGCAGCAAGCTTGTCGAGAGTCATCTGGCCATCGACAACGACCGTGGCACTCTTCGAGTTTCCGGTGAGCGTGAGGGTCTGGGAAATACCGAGCGAAAAGACGCCGTTCGCATCGTAGAACTGGGCGATGCTCTGCAGCTGGGTCGACCCCTGGGCAAGAACACCGGCATTGTCCTTCAGCGTCATGATCTGCGAACGCTGCATCTGACTGATGCCGCCCTGGATCAGAGCGATGCTGACGTCATAATCCCCACTTCCCTGCCCCACGCCCGTCACAAGCCCCTGTACGGCGCCCGAACTGGCGCTGATGAGGGCTGTCTGACTGCCGTCGAGGAGCTTCTTGGTGTTGAATTCCGTGTTGCGGGCAATGCGGTTGATATCGTCGCGGAGCTGGTTGACTTCTTTCTGGATTTCCAGCCGGTCGTTGCTGGTCAGCGTATCGTTGCTGGACTGGATCGCCAGCTCACGCATGCGCTGAAGAATGCTGTGGGTTTCGCTGAGCGAACCTTCGGCCGACTGGATCATGGAAATGCCGTCCTGGGCGTTCAATACGGCTCTGCCCAGGCCTTTGACCTGCCGGCGAAGTTTTTCGCTGATCGCCAAGCCAGCGGCGTCATCCGCCGCTCGGTTGATCCGCAACCCCGAGCTCAGCTTTTCGATCGATTTCTCGAGCCGGGTCGAGGTCTGCGACAACGTCGCGTGTGTCTTGAGAGAAAGAGTGTTCTGATTGATCCGAAGTGACATAGCGATTCCTCCATGAATCGTTCTCCGGGGCATCCTTGCCCCAGGTTTTCCTTTATTCCGTTATGATACCCACTTCAATACCGCTTCACGATCATCCCCGTTCCTGTCCGTTCCCCCTTTCCTTTGTCCTGTCAACTCGAGACACGTACCCGTATCCCTACTAAGGTTATCGTCTCCTTTTTTCTATTTTATTCGCCATATTTTCAAATGATTCCAGCTGTAGTTCCTTCCCATACTCAATATTCTCGTTCTTTCGCTATGAGATAACTCATTTTCGTCATTTTTCGCCGTTTTACTTGAGGAGCTGGAGAACACCCTGGGGCATCGCGTTGGACTGGGCAAGCATCGCCATTCCCGACTGGGACACGATCTGATTCCGGGTGAACTCGATCATTTCCTCGGCCATATCGGCATCGCGCAAACGGGACTCGGCGGCACTCAGATTGCTGTGGGTGTTCCGGATATTGTTGATCGCATATTCCAGGCGGTTCTGGAACGCACCCAGCTTCGAGCGTTCCGAGGAGACGGTGTCCAGAGCCTTGTTCAGACGGGAAAGAGCGTTTTCGGAGCCGGCGAGGCTCGTCATGTCGAGATTGTCCACTCCCAGCGCATCGGCCGTCATGTTGCCGATCGAGATCTTCATGATCTGGCCCTGGTCAGCGCCGATCTGGAATTGGGAGCTCTTGTCGACCACATGCAGCCGGAAGTTCCTGTCCCCCACCCCGTTCGCCGTTCCATCCGTCAGCCCGAACCTGTTGCGGAAGTCCGCGCTGTTCATCACGACGGACACCTGACTTTCCCGGATTCCCGTTTCGGTGGTCTCGCGACCAACATGCAGCGACGTGAAGGCCAGACCGCCATTGGCCGCATCCACACGGACCATGACGGTTGCAGCCAGCATGGCATCATTCATCAGCGCCTGCCACTCCTCGAAGTTCTGCATGTCAGCGACAGTAACAGCCGAAACCGTCTCGAACCAAGCAGTCACGATGCCGATTCCATCCGAAACACTGAAGGAGACTGTGTAAGCGGCAACGTCGGCATACCGGCCGAACCCATAGACTGCTTTGGAAGTATCCTTCGTGGCCTGGACGAATCCGCTGTAGGAGCCGTTGAGAAGCCCAATCGAGCCGGCCGCGGTCGCTCCCGCAATGACGATCTGAGAGGAAGTTCCGCTCGAAACGGGTTCGAACAGGATGCGAAGCTCACCGTCCACGATAGCCGTCTTGATGCCGGACATGGCACCGTAGCCAGCGGCCGTACCCGCAAGCTGCTCCTCGATCGACCGCGCAAGCCCCTCCATCGTCCAGGCCCCCTGGGAAACGGTCACGCCAAACTCGACCCCGCCCGCCGAGACGGTGAAGCTGACATCCGGCGACACGATCAGGCCCATTTCGAGCCCCCCCAATCCGGCGACCTGCGCTGCCTGAGAACTGAACTCGAGATCGATGCCGTCAAGCAGGCCGGAGGCACGGGTCGCATCGGTGCGGATCTGCGTCTGATTGCCATAGGCATCCCGGCAGGTGAGTTCCGCCAGGTTGTTCTTGGACTCCCGGACGATGCTCATTCCCAATGCATTCAGCAGCGGCTGGTCCGCGGAGAACGACACATCTCCTTCCTCCCCCAGGCTCCCGGAAACAACCCGGATGTAGCCGCCAAGGTTCGGAAGCCCCGTCTGAGCGGTTGACACGAGGCTGGCCGTCGAACCTGACAGGTTCAGCCCCGATTTCCCGATCATCGCGTTCTGAATCGCCGCCGAAAGCTGATCGAGCGTCATCTGGCCATCCAGGACAACTTCGGCTTCCCGCGAGTTGCCGGTGATCGTGAGCGTCTGGGGCACGCCGAGCGCAAAAACGCCGTTCGCGTCATAGAACTGGGCAATGCTCTGAAGCTGCGTCGATCCGGCGGCAAGCGTTGAGGCCGATCCAGCGATGGTGAAGATCTGGGACCGCTGCATCTGGGAAATGCCTCCCGTGATCAGCGCAATGCTGACCTCGAAATCCCCACTGCCGCTTCCCGTGCCGGTCACAAGGCCTTTCACCGCTGCCGAGCTGGCGCTGATGAGTGCGGTCTGACTGCCATCAAGCAGTTTTTTTGTATTGAATTCAGTGTTCCGGGCGATCCTGTTCAGATCGTCACGGAGCTGGTTCACCTCTTTCTGAATTTCGAGACGGTCATTACTGGTGAGCGTATCGTTCGCCGACTGAATCGCCAGTTCCCGCATCCGCTGCAGAATGCTGTGCGATTCATTGAGCGCGCCTTCCGCCGTCTGGATCATCGAGATGCCGTCCTGGGCATTGAGAGCAGCCCGGGACAAACCCCGGATCTGTCGGCGCAGCTTCTCGCTGATCGTGAGGCCCGCAGCGTCATCCGCCGCGCGATTGATGCGCAATCCGGAGCTGAGTTTCTCGATGGACTTTTCCAGCCGACCGGACGTTCCCGCCAGCGTGGCATGGGTCTTGATCGAAGAGACGTTCTGGTTGATGCGAAGAGATGACATAGTGATTCCTCCTTGAATCAGAATTCGCCGCGCTTCCATGCGCAACATTCACATCAATGTCGCAAGTTGAGAGTCGTTATCAGCGGCTCGTTCCCAGGAGAACCTCCTTTAATTCGGATTCAAGAAGGCATACGACAGGCCTTCGCATCACAGGCATCGTCCGGAAAGAGGAAGACGGGAGACTCGTCATTTTCCCGATTTACGCCGGTCTGGCGGAATATTCACGCTTGATCGCCGTTTTTCTTGCTGTTTCATCTCATTTTTGCAAGGAATTTCAGACAGAAAAAGGCCCCCGTCGCCGGGGGCCTTGAACATCTTAAGTTATTCCCTCAGGGGCAGGGGATTACTGGAGGAGAGTGAGAACGCCCTGAGGCACCATATTTGCCTGGGCCAGCATGGCAGTGCCAGACTGGGAAATGATCTGATTCCGGGTGAACTCAATCATTTCCTGGGCGATGTCGGCATCGCGGATGCGGGACTCGGCCGAAGTGATGTTGGTCTGGGTGGTGGTGAGATTGTTGATCGCGTATTCCAGGCGGTTCTGGTAGGCGCCGAGCTTCGAGCGTTCCGCCGAGACCCTGTCGAGAGCCTTGCTGATCTTGCCGAGGGACTTCTGGGCGCTCTCGATCGAGGTCATATCGAGATTGTCGACACCCAGGGCTTCGGCCGACATGTTCCCGATCGAGATGTTCAGCGACTGCCCCTGGTCAGCACCGATCTGGAAGGAGGGCTGATTGGACACGACATGGATCCGGAAGTTGGCATCCCCGCTTCCAATGGCGGATGTCGAGGCAGCGAATCCGAATTTCGCCTGGGCGAAAGTGGTATTCAGCTGGATCGAAACCGCACTCGGCGTATTTCCGGCGGTCGAGTTCTGGGTGCCGACATGGAGCGAGGTGAAGGCCAGGGAGTTCCCCGCCTGGTCGAGGCGGACATCGACGTTCTGGGAGGCCAGGGTGACGTTCACCGAGTTCTGGAACGTGGAGAAGCGGGTGAAATCGGCAACGTTTGTGACCGAGGTCGTGGTGTAGGCGGTGAAGACATAGCTGGTGTTGTCATCGGAGATCGTGAAGGCCTGCCCGGACGCCACCTGGTTGGCATACCGACTGAAACCGAGGATTTCCGAGGCCGTATCCTTCGACCCCTGAACGAATCCGCCGTAGCTGCCATTCTGCAACCCGATGGTCAGAGCGGCGCTGGCACCGGAGATGTCGATCGTGCTGGCCGCCGAGTTCGTCGAGGTGAAGGAAATGCGAAGCTGACCATCGACAACCGCCGTCGTCAGGCCGGAGATCGTCGCACCGGCAGCCGTGGCAACGGCACGGGCAATCTGATCAAGCGACCAGTCACCGGCGTTCAGGGTAATCGTCGCCGATCCACCACCGGCAGCGGCGCCACCGCCAGCAACGATGCTGAAGACCTGGTTCGCCGCAAGATTGAGGCCCATCTCAAGGCCGCCAAGACCGGCAACCTGTGCCGCCTGCGACTCGAACTTGAGGTCGATGCCGTTCAGCAGGCCGCTGGCCGTCCCATTGTCGGTGTTCACAGTGGTCACGTTGCCAAAGGCATCGCGGGCCATAACTTCGACGAGATTGTTCTTGGCTTCCCGGGTGATGCTCATACCAAGGGCATCGAGGAGGGACTGGTCGCCGGCGAAGGACAGATGACCATCTTCACCGATGACACCCGAGGTGATCTGGAAGTAGCCGCCCATTTCAGCAACACCGGTCTGGGCCGTACCAATGAAGTTCGCCCGAGAACCAGACATATCGAGACCGGAGACGCTGGTGATGGCATTCTGGATCGCGGCGGTCAGCTGGTCGACCGTCATCTGACCATTCACGACGAGTTCGGACGAATCGGCATTCCCGTTCACGATGAGCTTCTGGGATATCCCGATCGCGAAAACCCCGTTCGCATCGTAGAACTGCGCGATGCTCTGGAGCTGGGTGCTCCCCTGGGCCAGGGCGCCCGTTCCCGCGATGGTGAAGGTCTGGGAGCGCTGCATTTCGGACACACCACCGCTGAGCAGGGCAATGCTCACCTGGTAATCCCCCGAGGCCGGCGTGCCGGTCACGATCCCCCGGGCCGACTTGCTCGAGCCGGAGACGAGGGCCGACTGGCTGCCGTCAAGCAGCTTCTTGGTGTTGAACTCGGTGTTGGATGAGATCCGGTTCAGGTCGTCCCGGAGCTGGGTGACTTCCTTCTGGATCTCGAGGCGATCACTGCTTGTCAGGGTATCGTTGCTGGCCTGGACCGCCAGCTCGCGCATGCGCTGAAGGATGCTCTGGGATTCGTTGAGAGAGCCTTCTGCCGACTGGATCATCGAAACACCGTCCTGGGCATTCAAAATCGCCCGGGAAAGGCCCCGTGCCTGACGGCGCATCTTTTCGCTGATCGCCAGACCGGCGGCGTCATCGGCAGCACGGTTGATGCGAAGCCCCGAACTCAGCTTCTCGATCGACTTCTCGAGTCTGGCCGACGTCGCGGAAAGGGTCGAGTGTGTCTTGAGCGAAAGAACATTCTGATTGATGCGGAGTGACATAAGGGTTTCCTCCTTGATGTTGTTCCTGGAACATCCTTGTCCCAGGGTGGGCTTGCGCCCGCGTCTTTCGACCTGTGATGTCTTTACGGTTTTCTGCTCCGGCTTGCCGGGCCGGCTATTTCATCCTCCTTTACGATTCTTCGAAATTTTCCCTTCGGGCCTTGGGGCCTGTTGCCGATAGGAATTCTTTTCCCTACTTCGAATATCGTCTTAGGCGACAAAAACAGAGAGGTCGATAAACAGCAAAAAGCCGGCCATCCATACAGATGGCCGGCTTTTACTCGAGCTTTTACTTGAACTTTAGCTTGTTATTGAGATTTTACTTCAATTTTCATCCTTATCGGACTTCCGTTGGGGATCATGTTATCTGAAGAGTCTGCGGACCCGGCTTCCGGATTCATTTCGGGTGGCGTTGCCGCGGCTGGTCTTTTTCATCGCTTTCCTCCTTACCTGAGCAGGTCGAGTACCCGCTGTGAGGTCGTGTTGGCCTGGGCCAGCATGGCGTTGCTGGACTGCTGCAGGACCTGGAACTTGGTCAGCTGAATAACCTCGGCGGCCATATCGACATCGCGGATGCGGGAGTCGGAAGCAGACATATTCTCGAGGCCGACGCGCAGGCTGTTCATCGTGTAGTTCATGCGATTCTCGATCGCACCCAGCTTGGCACGTTCCGATGAAATCTTCTGGAGGGCCTTGTCAACGAGCCCAATCGCTTCCGTCGCCGACTTCACGGTCGTCAGATCGAGGTCGCGGATACCGAGGGCATCAATATCCGTCCGGATGATATTCGATTTGGCGGTATGCCCCTGATTCGGTCCGATCTGGAACTGGATAGAGGTATCCTTGATATGCATCTTGAAGGAGTAGTCCCCCACCCCGTTTGCATAGGTCTGCGGAACGATCCCGAGAGTCTTGTAGAGGGTGTTTGCAGAGTCCGGAGAGCCGAGATCCGTGAAAATCACCTTGCCGGATTCCCCGGGGACCGTGGAGAAGATTCGGAGCGTCTGGGTTGCGGTATCGATCTCGGCATTCACCTTGACCCCCAGGGTGCTCGCGGTGGAATTGATCTGATTGGCGAGATCCAGGATGTTCACGAAGCCAGCGCCCAGAGAGTTTTCCGGCACGGTAATCGTCATGCCGTTTCCATCGAGATCGGCGATGAAGAAGGAGAGATCGTCGACAGCCGGTGTCGTCGCGCTCGACAGGACATTGTAGCCATAGAAAGTGGAGTTCGCATCGGCGGTGAAGTTCTGGACGGCCGCATTTCCATCAAATCCCGTGACACTGGTCGGATTCGCAAGATACAGCGTGGTTTCGAGGGGCCGCGGACCCGCGATGGCGGCCAGGCTGAACCCAGAGTCCACACCCGTTTCCAGCGACTTCAGCTGGAGGGTTCCGTTCTCATTCACGGCCTGGATCTTCAGCGTCGTCGAGGACAACTGGTTGTTGATCGTGTCGACGATCGAGTTCAGGCCGGAGTAGTTTGCATCGAGGCTGATCGTGAACACCTGGGTCGGATCATGCAGATCGGTGAGGGTGAACGACACGGTTCCAGCCGTGGCGGCGCGATAATCGAAACTGGTGACGGGCGCCGTTCCCTTGATGATGGCCCCGGTGCCGCCCGTTCCATAGTAATGTCCATCGTTGATCCCGAGCACATTGTTTGGTGTCGCGTTCGCGATGCGAATGTAGGCGGACGAGCCCGTGTTGAGCGTGTAGAATTCGAGACCGAGGGCGTCATTCAAGCGAGCCCGTACGAGACTGGTCGGATCGCCGGTCAGGATGGCAGAGTTCACCACGCTGACGATGTCAGGCATCGAGTAGGTTCCGCTGCCGATGGTGATCGCGACAGAGGCACCGACAACCGAGTCTTCCAGCTCGAACGTGATACCGCCGGCAGGAATCGAGATGCCGAGGGTGGCTGACATTGTCCGGGCGAAGGCCTGCGTGGGCGGCTCGAACATGAGATCGATGCCCTGGATGAGACCGGAGGCAACATGCCCAGCGATCTGGGTGCTGACAGTGGTGCGGTTGCCGGCGGCGACGCCGAGGTTGGTCACGGCAATCGAGTAGACGGGGTCTTCCGGCTGCACGACGGATTCGAAGCCAAGGGCCTTGACCAGGTTTTCCTCGCCGGTGAAGCTGATCCGGCCGACGTTGCCCATCTTCCCGGAGGTCACCAGCATCTGGCCGTTGGTTTCGCCGGAATCGCTGAACAGGGCCGTCGAGGCCTCGAAGTGGAGGCCATTGCCAAGCTGGTCGGTGGTCATCGCGGCCTGAATGCGCTCGGCCAACTGGTCGAGGGTCAGGTCCTTGCTGACGGTCAGCTTGCCCTGGGAATTATCTCCCTGAATATATAATGTCTGGGGCTGGTCGAGGATAAAGTAGCCGTTTTTGTCGACGAAGTTCGAGATCGACTGGAGCGTCGTCGATCCGGAAGCAACCTGGCCGTCGGTGCGCACGAAGATGTTCGAACGCTGCTGCTGGGCGGTTCCGCGCTTCACGACCTGACCGACGCCGGGGACGTCGACGGCCTGCGGGAAGACGACGATGGAGAAGTCGGAGAAGGTCAGCACTTCGCCGGTCACGATCCCTTCGAGATTCTTCGGATCGCTGGTTGAAATGGCGGCGGTGCCGGTTCCATCGAGCAGCTTGCGGGTGTTGAATTCGGTTCCATAGGAAATCCGGTTGATGTCTTCCTTGAGCTGGTTGACTTCCTTCTGGATTTCGAGGCGGTCGGTGGTCGTCAGCGTGTCGTTCCCCGACTGGAGAGCCAGTTCGCGCATGCGCTGCAGCATGGACTGGATCTCGTTGAGCGCACCTTCAGCCGTCTGGATCAGGCTGATGCCATCCTGGACGTTCATGATGGCCCGGTTGATGCCACGCACCTGGGTGCGCAGCTTCTCGGAGATGGTCAACCCTGCGGCGTCATCGGCAGCGCGATTGATGCGCAGGCCGGACGAAAGTCGCTCGATCGACGACGAGAGCTTCTCGTCATTGCCGACCAGGTTCCGGTGCGCGGACAGAGCGGTGACGTTGGTGTTGATTCTCAGGGCCATATTGTTTGCCTCCGTACAGTCAGGGGCGAATCCTTTATATTTGGCCTTCCTGGCCTTTTGCCCCTGCTCTTACTTTGTTCATCGGATCCCGACACATCATTCCATGATGTCGATTTCCGGTGATTATTACTGCTTAATGCGATATATCGGCATTTATCTCTATTTTTCGTAGAGACATACGTTATTTTTCTTTTTTTCCGAAGTTTTTCATGATATCCAGCGGGAGATTCTTGAGAGCATCGAGCGACTTGATCTTGGCCGCCTCACGGTTCTCTTTCTGTATCTCTTCGTATACTTCCCACCGGTGGACCTTGACCGTCTTCGGGGCGTTGATCCCGATCTTGACCTGATCCTTGCCGATATCGACGAGAATGATCTCGACTTCGTCACCGATAATGATCTTTTCGTTGATCTTGCGTGTCAGTACCAACATCAGCCCTCGCCCTCCTTTTTTCCGGAGGATTCGAGGGACTCGGTCACCTTGCGGATCTCCTCGGCCCGGCGCTTCATCTCGTCGAGAATCCGTGCCTTCACCGAGTGCTGGGTGTTCGTGGATATGACCTGCCGGCCCTTCCGGCTCTTCGCATTTATGACCAGCGGCCCCTGGAGGTTGGCCGTCATGTCGGAGGGGTTTTCGGGAATCGTCACGATCGCGTACAACACGGCATCCTCGGCTTTTTCCAAGCCGAGGAAAGCAGCATCCGCATCGGCGATCTCGAGGTCGTAGGCGAACATGAAGCTGAGCGGCTCGATGATGACGAAGGCGAGATCCCCGTCGTCAACACACTGGAGCCACCGGAAGGGGCTTCCGTCCTGGGGGTTGAGGATGATGAAGCGGTGAACCTCATCGAAGCCGAGCAGGCCCTCGGAAAACACGACGATTTCCTCGGGTACGATGTCAATTTCTCCAAACCGCGTGGTCGTGATCTTCATACGAGCCTGTTCAGCCCTCCCCTCTTATCCCAGGAAATCCATCAGGGTTGTCTGCAGGATTTTTGCACCACTCTGCAGGGCGGCACGGAAGGCTGTCTCGATGGTGGTCATTCTCGTGATGGCTTCCGTCATATCTACATCTTCGACCTCAGAGAGCATATTCTTTAGATTCAAAGTGATGGATTCTATTTTTTCTTTCGCGGCCGTCACCCGGTTGGTTCGGCTGCCGACCTCCGCATGCACTTTCAATACACGTTCTATATCTTCCTGTATAGTCTTGATATTCTCATCGGAAATGGCCTTCGAGTCATTGCGATACAGGTTGTCCCGGAGATCCTGGAGCGTCTCGAAAATGCTCCGGGAGCCGCCGAGACCGAGCGCGGAAGCTGATCCCACATCTGAGGTCCCGAGATCCCGGACCTTGATATAGGCCTCGCCGCTGGTATTGGTCAGGTTCAGTCGCTTGCCATCGGTATCGACCCAGGCGGCCATCTTGAAATTGGTGTCCGAGAACGTCAGTTTCTCGATCAGATCCCCGACGGTGGTCGCCCCGGACAGGTCGATCTTGCCCGAATACGAGCCGCTCTGGACATAGATCTCGCCGAGCGGCACCCCGCCCTCGTTGACGCGCAGCGAGCTGATGCGGGTCGAGAGGTTCACCGCCGGGTCGATGTCGGTGCCGACGAGACGCGAATCGATCGTCCGCCCCTTGATGCCGAGATCCGAGGCCGTCGTCGAATCGATATCGATCACTTCCATCTGGCCCGGCCCGCCCGTCTTGTCGATGAGCTCTATACCATTGCGGGCACTATTTATACGAGCTTCTATACCAAGCTGATTCGTCCGGTCGTTGATCCGGTCAAGCACGTCCTTGATCGTCTTGGCCCCGCGGAGGTCGATCGCCTTGAAATTGCCGGCCTTGTCGGTGATCCGGATAAAGCCGAGGTTCGTTCCCTTGTTCATCGTCCGGCCCGAGTTCAGCGAGGCGAGCTCGGTCGACTCCTCGACGGCAGGGTTCAGATCCACCGATCCCATCAGGGTCGGGAGGGACCTGGCGGTGATCGGCGCCCCGGTCAGCACATTCCCCGTGTAATGCATCGATCCGGTCAGGAAACCGAGATCCCGGGCAGGATTGGTGTATTCCTCGATCGTGATCCCCTTGTCACCCGAGGCCCCGGAAATGTCGCCGATGGTGAATCGGTTGTGAACCCCGTCCCAGACGGCCTCGAACTTCCCCGTCTCGTTCACCCGGTCGAGCACATCCTGGATCGTCGATGCGCGGGTCAGATCGATCTGAACCGGCTTGCCGTCTGCCCCCCGGATGACCATGAAGCCCGGTTCGGGTGGGGGCACCAGAGAGGAGAGGCTCGAAGCGGGGGTCAGCGCCGGAGGCATCAGCACAGAGCCGACGATCGTCCCGTTGTTCGACCCCTGGAGCAGCCCGAGGCTCTTCGCCACGGTCGTCATATCCCGGACGGCCACGGGCTGGCTTCCATCCACCTCGGTGATCTTGAAATCCGCGGTTCCGGAGGTGGTGTCGGTGATCACCAGCCGCTTCGAATCCGGGTCGAGATGCGCCGTCTGCGCCCCGCCTGTCTGGCTGGAAATGGCATCGATCACATCCTGCACCGTCCCGGCCTGCCGCAGGTCGACGCGGGTCGTCGTCCCGTTGTGGCCGGTGATGTCGATGAATCCGGTTTCGAAGCCCTTCCCGCCGTTGAGGGCGCTGAGCTTCGTCGCCTCGTTTTCGATCGCCGGATCATAGCTCTGGACGATCTGGCCACCGGGTCCGACATTGCGGAGAAGCCCCAGATCAGCCGCGGAATGGGACGGAAGATCCTCGAGATACAACTGGGTTTTCTTCGATTCGATCGAGAAGTTCCCCGTGCCGGTCGTCATATCGGTGATCTGGAGCCGCTTGCCGATGAAGTCATACGTGGCCTTGACCGACACGCCGCCGTCGGCGGCATTGATCGCGTCGATCACGCCCCCGACCGTCGTCGCGCCGGAAAGATCGACCCGCAGATTCCGACCATCCCGCGTGTTGATGTTCAGGAACCCCTCCGGCACCCCCAGGCCATTGTTCAGAGCCGACAGAGGGGTATTCCGGTCCATCATCGCCGGGTCGGAAAGACCATACAGGGTGTTCGCCGGTCCGGCGCTCCGGTAGATCCCGAGAGCCGCGGCGGTATCGGACGGCACCTCCTCGATGCCTGCCTTGAAGGAGCCGGTTGCATTGATGGCATACAGCACGTCATCGAGATTAGATACGTGGGTCAGGTCGATCTTGCGGTCGATCCCGTTCGAGTCCGTGACGATCATCACGCCGGCCTGAACGCCGCGTCCGCCGTTCAGCATCGCGAGTGGAGTCAGCTCGTTCAGCGGGGGAAGCCTGTTGCCGAACGTCGGCTGAGCGCTGGAAGACGTTCCCCGATAGAACACCTCCAGGGCCGAGACATTCCGGTCGACCAGAACTCCCTTCGTGATTTCCGTGGCAAGACGCTTGCTATCCCCTGCATACCGGATGTCGATCACATTCGCGATATTCATGTCCTTGCGGGTTTCGCCCAGCGAATAGGTCACGATATCCCGGAGGGCGCCAGGAGTCTGGCCGCTGACCAGGCTGATCGGCTTGGTTTTGACGTCGTTTCCGCCAAAGATGTACTCGCCGCCGATATCGGTGTTCGCGATGTCGATCACCTGCTGGAGCAGCTGATCGATCTCCTCGGCGATGGCGTCGCGGTCCTGTTGGACGAGGGTATCGTTCGCCCCCTGCACGGCAAGCTCTCGGGCCCGCTGGAGCACCGTCTCGAGCGTGGTCAGGGAGGTGTCGGTATTGTCGAGCCACTCTTTCGTGCGGTCGATGTTCTTGGTGTACTGGCTTCCCTCGGTGATCTCGGTCTTGTGATACATCGCAAGGGCATTGTTGACCGGGTTCTCGGAGGCTTTCGAATACTGCTTGCCCGAACTGACCTGGAGCTGGAGTCTGCTCAGCTCGGTCTGGTTCCGGTTGAGAACCGTCAGGAAATTACTCGCCACCCATTGATTGGAGATTCGCATGGGATCGCCTCCTTGCTATACTCCCTCTCGTTTTATAGTATGAGGGATACAAATGCTGAACCGTGTCAGATCATGCCGTTGATGATTTTGTCGAGCATCTCGTCAACCGTCGTGATGACCTTCGAAGCCGCGTTGTATGCGTGCTGGAACTTGATGAGATTCGTCAGCTCCTCGTCGAGCGAGACGCCGGAGATCTCGTCCCGCTTTGACTTGAGCTGGGTCATCAGGTCCTCGGTGCTCGTTTTCTGCCGGCCGAACCGCTGGGCCTCGGTCGCGGCTTCGGTCACGAGGGCGTTGTAGTAGTCGTTGAAGTTTGCCTTGCCGTTGCTGAAATATTCGTTCTGCTTGATCCGGGCGATGAGAACGGCGTTGAGGCCATCCCCTTCCCCGTTGAAGCTCGGCAGTTTGTCCGTGGGATTCTCCAGCGTCCCCTGGGACGCGGCGATCGTATTAAGATTTCCCTTTATATAGTCTGCCATTTCCAACCGTCCAATGACGTTCTTATAGGGCTGGCTCGGGTCATCCGTCGCGATGGATTTGAAGAAGTTCCGGCCCGTCTCCCCGTCGAGGCCGAAGCCCTTGCGGTGCACGTCGTTGACTTCGGTGACAAGGCGGTAGGCCATCTCGTTGAACTTGTCGCGCAGCTCCTGGATCTCGCCGTCGCGCGTCTCGAGAAGCCCCTGGATCTTGCCCCCCGTGACGATCGGCCGCAGGTCGATATTCGCCACCCCGTGCCCCTTGAGGATCAGGGTCGCCCCCGGAACGACATCCCGGACGACATTCTCCGAGGTCACATACTGCTTGCCGCCATAGTTGAACACCGCATCCCGGGCGGCCTGGTTCTGCTGCAGGTTCAGGACGGTCATCAGGTTGCTGCTGCCATCGGCGAACTTCATTTCATGTGCCTTGCCCGTCAGGGTCGAGGTCATGACGAGTTGGCCGACCTCGTTCAGCTGCGCGTCGATCTCGAGATTGGCCTCATCGAGCATCGTCGCCAGCTGTTTCATCGAGGTGTTTTCGGCATCGAGATAGAACGTGCGGCCGTTGACCGAGAACGTTCCGCTCGAAACGCCGAAGTTCGAAAGAGGCCCCGTCAGGGGGTGATACGAAAGGAACGAGTATACCTGATGCGACTGGGCCGTCTGGGCCACCGTCAGGGTGATGTTCCGCGACTCGCCGGTGTGGCTGAACACGGCCTCGGCCACATCGGGGTTATCCGAAAGCTGCGGATAATCGGGGGAGTTGCTGATCGTCACGGGAAGATCCTTGTCCTTCCGGACGAGATACAGTTCGTGAGCTGCCGAATGCTCGACCAGAAGCTGGGTCCCGGAGCGAATCGACAGCTGCCCCTTCGTGTTCCAGCTGGTATCGATGGCGATGACGCCCGATAGTTCCTGGACGAGAGAAAGGCGCTTGTCTCGCAGATCGTTCGCGCTGGCATTCGCCGTTTCGACACGCTCAATCTCGACGTTGAGCTGGGCGATCTGCTTCGTGAGGGTGTTCACCCGGTCAACGGAGTCTTCGAGCTGATTCTCAATGCTTCCCTCGAACTCGTGATCGGGTGTTCCCTGGAGCTGGGCAAGCCGGGTGTCGATGTCCTGGAACGCTGTGATGAGCGTCGTCGTCTCTTCAACGAGATTGCGCCGAAGCGCTTCACTGGAGGGGCTAACCGAGAGATTCTGCCAGGCCGCCCAGAACTTGTCGAGCTGGTCACGCAGCGTCGCATCGTTGGGCTCGTTGATGATCGCCTCGACCTCGCCCATGAGGTCGCTGGCAACCGACCACTGCTCGAGATTCGCCTTCTCGCGGGTGATCTTCTCGTCGACGAAGGCATCGCGAAGGCTCTCGATCTTCGTCACGTCGACGCCGGTGCCAAGCTGCTGTGCGGCGACCGGGGCATTGTAGCCGGGCACCGACCACGGGTCCGTCGCGGAAATGACCGCCCGCTGCCGGGCATACCCTTCCGTATTTGCGTTGGCGATGTTATGCGAGGTGACATCCATCGCCGCCCGCTGGGTCATGATTCCGCGTTTGCCAATTTCGATACCGAAAAACGTGGCCCTCATGGCGCCTCCTTACTGGCTTACCACGCCGTCCTTTTTGTGTTCCTGACGGCCACTGGGGGGAATCGTCCTTTTATCCCCTATTATCTTTATCGGCTGGTAAGGAGGTTGACCGTAGCGAAAAGGTGCAAAAAAACAGCACGGGCGCCTCGACATACATCGAAGCGCCCGCGCTGTCGTCCGGAACGACCGGCTACGAAGGAGCTGCCCCACCCGGGGCGGAAAGGCGGCTAGCAGCGCCCGAATGGCGCGGCCCAGCCGGATTCATCAGGCCTTGCGGTCGATGAGGACGGACGGACCCTGGGGGCCGGTTTTCCCCGAGAGACCCGGGGGCCGGTAGGTGACTTCCTTGGGAGGAGCCGTCAACAGCTTCAGGGAATACTGCGTCAACTCAAGAGCCTGCTCGAGAAGCTGGCGATTGTCTTCATTGATGGTGCGGATCTGGTCGAGGATCTCCCGGAGCTGGGTTCCCAGCATCCAGAGATCGGACTTGAGATTCGCATCGTTGATGAAATCGAGCGCCTCTTCAAGCTTCAGGGTGGAGCGTCCCGTGAGAGCCGTCAGGCAGTCCGCGCGAGCCGTGGACAACTCGCCCAGGCGCGCCGAGCATTTCTCCTCTTCGGTGACAATCTGGAGAAGATCCGTGGAGAACTTCTCCAGGAGCAGCTTCTTTTTGCGCTCAGACAGCTCGAGGAGCCGGCGATAGATCTCCAGCTCTTCCCCGAGGATCTGTTTGAGGTTCTGCCCCTGATCGCTCAAGAGTTCGATCAGCCTTCCCAGGAGCTGAAGAGATGACGGCTACCGAAGGGATCACTCATCATCCGCTCGGCAACCTGCTCGGGAGAGACGTTGTACTGCCCCTTGTCGAACAGCGCCTTGATGCGGGCGACTTTCTCCTCACGGATTTCGGGCTGGCCGGCAACGACCTCGGCCGCGAACTTGAGCGTTTCAACCGGTTCCGCCTGTGCGACCGGTTTGCCGGCAAAAACCGGCTGACTGACATTCAGCCCGCTGGGCGGGTGAAAGGTTTTCGCAGGGGCAGCCGTGTTGCCGGTCGTTTCCTTCAGAATCTTTCCGAAGGCATCGCCCGACTGGTCGGTCTTCGTCTTCTTGACCTGCTCCTGGTAGATCTTCTGAATGTCATTCCTGGAGACCTTCATGGTTCCCTCCTGAACTCCCCGAGACGTCTCCCCCTGGTGTTTGATCTGGTTGCGCGGGGGAAGCCTCCATTACCGGATATCGTCCACAAATGGCGGTTTTCTTAGCGGGATTGTACGAACCTTTTTCATTCTAGGCGGAACCGGCCTCAAAGTCAACCAACCCGACGATAGGAATGGGCGCAGACGACGGCCTGGAGCGATGCAGGCCGCAACCGGCACGCGACTTCCGCGCAGGCGTCGAGGGTTGCGCCGGTTGTCGCGACGTCGTCGACGATCGCCAGACGCTTGCCGGCGAACGCGGCGGGAATCAGCCCCTCGGCAAGAGCGAAGGCGCCGGCCGGATTCGTGGCGCGTTCGGCCTCGTCGCATTCCGCCTGTGGCCGCGTCTGGCGAACACGCACGATGGCGGGCGAAACGGGGGCATTCCAGGCGGTTCCAAGCAGGTCGGCAAGCAGACGGGCCTGGTTGAAGCCCCGGACCGCCTCCCGAGACGGATGCAGAGGGACCGGAATGAGCACCTGGGGCCGCTGGTCCCGGGGAAGTCCGGCCGCCGCCCGGGTGATGATGTCCGCCAGCTGCCCGAGAAGCCGTGTCGAGGGCCGGTATTTCACGGCCTTGATCGCCTCCGACAACGGCGGTTCGTAAGCCCCCAGAGCAAGAATCGGACAGCGACAGTCGACATCCTCGACTCGCACGGGAGGGTGCAGGCCGGCCCGGATAAGGCTTTCACAGGTCTCACAGATGACCCGTCCGAGCGGGGTCGGCCGGCGGCAGACATGGCAGGAGAACGGCATGACGCTTTCGACCGCCGCTTCCAGCCAGGTCGCGATTCTCTTCAGCATCACCCCTCCCGGAAAAGAAAATCACAGAGGCGGAAACCTCTGTGATCGTGTCACACGAAACAACCTGTTGCTACTCGGCAGCCTCGCGGTCGGCGGAGGTCTCACGCGTGCGCTTGTAGACACCGCGCGTGCTGGTTCCGAGAAATTCGGCGAACTGCCGGACGTAGGGATCGCCGGCTTCGGGCATCCCGGCGAGCTTTTCCTTTGCCTGGGACACGTTCAGATTCGAGCGGAAAAACATCTTGAACAGGTTCCGGATCGCCTCGATCGACTCACGGGGAACGCCATTTCGCTTGAGGCCGATGGAATTGAGGCCAATGACGCGGGCCGGATTGCCGTCGATCTTGATGAAGGGCGGAACGTCTTTCACGATCTTGCTCATACCACCAATCATGACCAGCCCGCCAATCTTGCAGAACTGGTGGATGCCGGTGAAGCCGCCCAGGGTGGCCCGGTCGCCGACGAGAACGTGGCCGGCGAGCGTCACGCAGTTGGCACAGGTGACGTAGCTTCCAACCCGGCAGTTGTGGGCAATGTGGACGTAGGCCATGAACAGGTTTTTGTCGCCGATGACGGTTTCGTTCCCCGCCCCTTCGGCCATGTGAACGGTGACGAACTCGCGGAAATGATTGCCGCTGCCGATCTTCACGAAGGATTTTTCCCCGCCGAACTTTCTGTCCTGCGGAGGGCAGCCGATCGAGACAAACGGGGAGATCAGGTTCTCGCTACCGATCGTGGTGTATCCCTCGATATGGCAGTTTGCCCCGACGACCGTTTTTTCGCCGATCTCGACGTTCGGGCCGATAACCGTGTAAGGCCCCACCTCGACCGTCGGATGGAGTTTCGCCCCCGGTGCTATGATGGCGGTGGGATGAATGCTCATGGTGCGCTTCCCTTCTTCCGCAGGTGTGTTCAGACGATCGTGAACATGAGTTCGCCGTCCGTGACGGTTTCGCCGTCGACCTTGGCTTCCACCTGCACTTTACCGGTGGCGCCGCGAACTTTCAAGACTTTGACGTGCATTTCCAGCTTGTCACCGGGGACGACCGGCTTCCGGAACCGCACCCCATCGATGCCGCAGAAAAAGGGGATTTTCCCTTTATGTTCCGGCTGGGAGAGGAACAGGACACCGGCGACCTGGGCCATGGCTTCGACGATCAGCACGCCGGGCATGACCGGCCGCTGCGGAAAATGCCCGTTGAAAAACTCTTCGTTGGCCGTGACGTTTTTGTAGCCGATGGCGGAAACCCCGGGCTCGATCGAGACCATGCGGTCGACGAGGAGGAACGGGTACCGGTGCGGCAGAATCTGCTTGATTTCTTCAATTTTCATCATGGAGCCAGAGTTCCTTTCATTCTGCTGATGATACACCTCGCACAGGCGGCGTGCCAGTCTGACGTTCCAGGCATGCCCCGTCCGGCAGGCGATGATGTGTCCGTGCATGCGGCGGCCGGTCAGAGCCAGGTCGCCAATGAGATCGAGAATCTTGTGGAGGGCGAACTCCTGCGGGTCGCGCAGCCCTTCGGGGTTCATGACCGATCCGTCCCGCCGCACGACGACGGCGTTGTCAAGGGAGCCGCCCAAAGCGAGCCGCTTCTCCTTCAGCATGTCGAACTCGTATTCGAAGCCGAAGGTGCGGGCACGGCCGATGCGGTCGAAAAACGTCTGCTCGTCGATGACGAGGTGAACCCGTTGAGGGGGGATGATGTCGTCTTTGTAGGAGAGGTGGAACGTGATTTCGAACCGGTCGGAAGGCAGATAGATGATGCTCTTGTCGCCCTCCGAACATTCGCAGATCTCGCGAACGTTGCACACGTCGGCAGGCACGCCCTGGTCTTCGACTCCGGCTTCCCGGATCGCATCGGCGAAACAGAAGGCGCTGCCATCCATGGCCGGGGGTTCGGGGCCGTCGATTTCAATCGCGACATTGTCGACGCCCATGCCGTAGAGGGATGCCATGAGGTGCTCGACGGTATGTATCGCCGCATCTCCCGCCCCGATTGTGGTTCCACGAAGGACTTCGCGGACAAACTCGGCCCGGGCCGGGATTTCCGGGGAGTCGGGAAGATCCGTGCGCCGGAAAATCACGCCGGTGCCGGCGGGAGCGGGGTTGAGCGTCAGATGGGCCGGGGCGCCGGTGTGCAGGCCGATTCCCGAAAGTGAAACAGGCCGTTTGAGGGTTTTTTGGGTCGGCTGGTGCGTCATGAGAGGCTCAGAACGATTGCATATACTGGATCTGATAGATGGCCGTATCGTTGCCGCCGCTTCCATCGTCGCGGCGGGCGTATTCGAGGCTCACACCGGGATAGGGACGCATCTTGAGGCCATAGGTGGTCAGGCCGTCGATTCGCTCAGCGGCAAGGATGACGAGGGGAAGGATCGTTTTCTCGGCACCGATGAAGGATTTCTTCTCGGTAGTCACGGGATCCTTGATGATGCCGCCATGAACAGAAGCAGCGAACATCTCGAACGTCTTCGAACCGGCGAAATAGAAGACGCGGGAGCCGAGGGTCATCCCGGCATCCCCGACGCCCCAGACAACGTTGGGAAACAGCTTGTCCTCCTCGAGAACGGTCATCTTGAAGTTCAGGACCGTCTTTCCCGATTCGGCATCGTTCATGTGGCGGACCCCCGACAGCTCGAGAGATTTCCCGAACGGTTGGGAATACGTGATCATGTTGTGGCCATCATCGTTGACATAGGTGGTCATCCGATTGAAATACGCCGTCGGGAGGGTGATGTTCGACGAGCCGAGATACCGCAGGCGAGAAGTCTGGGCGGCAGTGGCCGGGTCGGCGTTGCCCGCCAGAAGCACACTGGTGAGAAGGGCCAGAAGGGCAAGAGTGGTTCGTTTCATTCCGTTTCCTCGCCTGGTTCAACCCCGATCCGGGACTGGATCACGCGGAGCGTTTTGAGCATCTCCGGCAGTCGGCGCAGGGCCGCCATGACCCGCTTTTCCTCGGTGTGTGGCTTGAGCGGGAAACCGGACATCATACTGCCGGGTGGGACGTCCTGGGTGACGACACCGCGGGCGGCGATCGTGCTGCCGCGGCCGACGGTCACGTGGCCGACGGTTCCGACCTGGCCGGCAAGCGTCACCCGATCTTCGAGGATGGTGCTGCCGGAAACGCCTACCTGGGCCACGATGATGCACTGCTTTCCCACCACGACGTTGTGCGCGAGGTGAACGAGGTTGTCGATTTTGGTGCCGTCTCCGACCCGGGTCGCACCCATGGTGGCACGATCGATCGTGACATTGGCCCCTATTTCAACATCGGCACCGATGTCGACAATGCCCACCTGCGGAATTTTTGCATGGCCCTCGGCCGTCGTTAGGAAACCGAATCCATCGCTTCCGAGGACGGCCCCGGCGTGGATGATGCTACGCGGCCCGACCCGGCAGCGTTCGAGCAGCCGGGCACCGGGGTGCAGCCGGGCGCCTTCGCCGACGACGGCTGAGCGGCCGACGAAGGCCTGGGCGCCGATCCAGGCGCCGGCGCTGATTACGGCATGCGCCTCGACGACGGCCATCGGCCCGATGATCGCCGTCGGATCGACATCGGCAGCCTCATCGACGAAGGCCGTCGGATGGATGCCCTGGGGAGGGCGATGCTCGGGGTGGAAGTAGCGAAGCGCCGCCAGAAAGCCCTGGTAGGGATTCGCGAACCGGATGGACGGGATCGGAAGCGGGCCGGCTTTTTCCGGGGCGATGACGGCAGCGGCCTGGGATGCCCCGAGCTGTCCGAGGTGTTTTGCGTACTGCTTCGCGTCGGAGAGGAAGGTGATGTCGCCGGGTGAGGCATCTGCAAGAGCGGCGATTCCCGAAATGACCGGCCCGGGGGTCTCCCCGTCAAGCCGGCCGCCGAGGAGGCGGGCGAGCTCGGCAAGGGACACGGGCTTCGCGATGGGGAGCTTGCTCCCGGCGGAGTGGGCGTTGTGGCTCATGCCGTCGTCATTCCTTCCGATTCGCCTGTCGCACAAAAGCGCCCGCGCCTTTGTCACGGCGCGGGCGCCCA
>DATCTT010000308.1:0-12681 GCA_036567845.1 Candidatus Ozemibacteraceae bacterium
CGAGTGCTCCTGTATTTTCTCTGTGCCTCCGCGTCTCTGTGGTTCGTTCTTTTCCACGCTCTGGAATATCGCTGTGAGATCCGACCCGCAGGAGGCGGGGAGTGGGCCGGCGGCGCCCGGATGACGCGGTTCAGCCGGACCCGCCCATTGCGCGAAGATGGCGGATGAGTGCATCATGCGGTGGAATGAGAATGCTGTGGAGGAATGTTCGATGAACGAGAAATCCGTGGTTTCGGGAGAGACCATCGGCCGGCTGTTGGTGGCCGTTTCGGCAGGGCGCGAGGAAGAGGTGGCCGAACTGCTGGCCGCGGGGGCGAACCCCGACGAAACCGACGCAGACGGCATCCAGACGCCCCTGCTCAATGTCTCGAAGACAGCGAACGAAGGGATTGCCCGGCGCCTTCTGGCGGCCGGGGCATCGGTGAACAAGGCGAATCTCGACGGCGTCACACCGCTTCATTGGGCGGCCGCGAAGGAAAAGCTCCCCATGGCCCGCCTGTTTCTCGAAGCCGGGGCGTCGATCCATGCCCTCGAGCGGGATGGCTGGACGCCGCTTCACTGGGCTGCCTTCCGTGGACACGTCGAGATGACCAGACTCTTCCTCGATGCGGGGGCGGCCGTGAACCTGCCGGACAAGGATGGCTGGACTCCGCTTCACCTGGCGGCTCAGCAGGGCCATGCAGCGGCCGTGCGGTTTCTGCTGGAACGGGGAGCCGATCCCTCCGTGCGCGATCTGGACGGTCGGAGGGCGGTTGACCTTGCCGAAGGCCGGGGATACCATGAGATCGTCGGGCTGCTGAAAGCCCGTTGACGGGCCGGAAACCACTGCCGGGAGGCGTTCCATGATAAACATCACGGTGATCAAGAACCCCGCGGGCTGCACGATGTGCGAGGAGACAGCCCGCATCGTCAGTGAGGCGACGACGAAGTTTCCCGGTGAGGAGATCAAACTTGACCTGATCGCCAGCGGCACTCCGGAGGCCTCAGGCTTCGGCATCATCACCACCCCGGTCGTGGTCATCAACCGCAAGATCTACTCGATGGGCAAGCCCGTCATCGCCGAAAAGGTGGAAGGCTGGATCCGCAGGGAACTCGGCCGATGACCCCAAGAAATACCGTCTGCCCTGCCTCCAGAAAGAACGTCTGGCCATGACCGGCGTGGAGCTTCTTGCCCGGGAAATAAAAAAATATCGAAGCATATGCTATTATCCGTCCGCAGGAACGGATCTGGGCGATATTGACTTTTTCGGCTCCGGCAGGAAACGGTGGCAGGAACGCCGAGATGGCGGTCCGGCAGCTCCCGGGGCGGCGAACGACCCCGACCTGTTCATCCATACCGATATCAATTTTTACCAGGAATTTGCCGCCGGAGCCGATCTGGCACCTGCCGAGTGCGGCATCCACGGGGCCTCCGAAGTGGTGTCGTTCCGCGAACTGCCGCCCCTCGAGGCTCCAAACGCGATCTGCGATAATTTCGTATATAGTGGAAAATGTTTCGAATACCGGCTGCGCGTCTGGGGCGTGGAGAAAACGAAAACGCTGATCTTTTGTCTCTGCGAAAACGAGGCGCTCGTATCGAAGGTCTTTCTTGCCCATGGCATCCGCGTCCCGTTCATCTGGTCCCGCAACTGGGCGGGTGGGAAAACCCAGGGGACGTGGCTGGCGAACGTCCTCGACAGGCTCGGCACGAGGAAGCTCTACACCGACTGGCTCTGCATCCCCGGCCAGCGGGGCGAGCCGCGCAACGGCCTGGTCGGCGAGAAGTATCCCGAGCTGATGGTTCCGGCCCGTGTAAAGCTCGTCCGGAACGACGATATACACTGGATCGAAGAGGGCGCGCACGGCTGGCTCGAGGAGTTCGACGTCGTTCCCTGCGGGGTCACTCAGCCGGTGTGATCAGCGAAAGCCGGTCCGGGTTTTCCCCCCAGATTTCGCGGGGTATGACCGCTTCTGCCTGCTCCTCGCAGGGATCGCTCAGAGCCCAGAAAAAATCGAGGCCTGTGGCCTGCTCGATATCGTCCACGCTGGTCAGAAACTGTTCCAGGGGCTCTCGCCCGCTAACGGTCTGCGGAACACGGAATGCCAGCATGCGGACGGTTCCTGCCTCCTCGTCGAGAAGGATCTTGTAAAGCTCGTCCGGAATTTCCACGTCGGATGAACCGGACAGCATCTCTCGCCGGCTGTCGAAAATGGGACCGGTGAGGATATACAGATGGTCGAACCGGTCGGCGAGGTCTTCTTCGAGCCGCTCCAGCCGTTGCCAGAGGTTGCGGTTAAGCGCGGGCCGCTGCGGCACGATGTTTGACATCAAAAAGGTTTCGCGTTGCGCCTCGGCTCCGAACCTTCGGGCGATGGCCGCGTTGGGCGCGAGATGGCCCCGGTCGAATCCGGAGTGCGTGTATTCCCCTGGCTTCACGGCCTCCTTAAGACGGGGGTCAGGAAAAAACGATTTGGGCCGGGGCAGGGAACCGCCCGGCAGTGCCCTGTCCAGACGATAGCCGACCCACAGGGCTTCGCGGCGCATTCTCGAGTAGCCGGTAGCATATGCCCGATTATACAGGGTTTCGAAGCCGACGTCCGGGCGCATCGCCCGCGGCTTCCCGGCGAAGATGAGATTGTTCTCGCCGAGGGTCTGCCGGTAGGCTTCGCCTTCGCCTGCCGGTCCCGGTGGAAGAGACACGGCCGGTTCCGGGAGGGCGGGGAGGGCTGGAAGGAGAGCGGTGGGCTGTGAAGCCGGGATCGGCGCGCGGGAGATCGAGAGCGGGATGGGGATGACCTGCGGATGCCGAAGAGGCGTTCCTGACGCTGCCGGAAGCCGGACGGCCTGGATGGTGTGGGTCGCCGGAAGGGAAGGCTGCGTGACCAGGGCCGGAGGAGCCCCTGCCGCCTCTGTTCTGGGCCGCGCCGGCCGTTTCTGGAAAAGCTCCTCGATCGACTCCCGCCAGGTGATGAGACAGCCGGCAAGAACGACCAGCAGCACCAGGCCTGCCAGCAGGACATACGGAACCGTGCGGTCCGGCGGGGCCGGTTTCCGCCTGAGCGAATTCCGACGCTCCACGCGGATGGCCGGATCCAGCGGAAGCTGCCAGCCCTGCGGCCCCTTTTTGACCAGGGGGAGACGCGGTTGCCCGGGGGAGCCGGAATGATTTCGGGATCCGTTGGGCGGCGGCTTCGGGCCGGGCAGATCGGATGTCATGCCTCCATCTAACCATGTTTTCACGGCGGGTGAAACAGTTTTGTGGCCGGGCTGGAGGGCGGTTCGGCATTGCGCCACGGGCAAGAGAGGGCTACCATGTCCCGGTCATGAGAAAAACCGCACCATGTAAAGCTGAAACGGAGCTGCTGGAGCCCTTTACTGGGATCTCCACAGACCGCATTTCCACCCCGGCACTGCCGGAGCAGTTCGCGTCGGCCGTGGCCGAGATCCGGGCTGCCGGTGTCGTGGGTTTCGATACCGAGACGAAGCCGGTTTTCGCAAAGGGCGTGGTCCGGCCGGGGCCGGATATCGTCCAGTTTGCCACCGGGGACAGGGCGTTCATCTTCCAGGCGCAGCGGCCCGAATGCCGGCCGTTTCTCGCGGAGGTTCTGGGGGCCGGGGAGGTTCTCAAGGTCGGGTTCGATCTCCGGGAAGACCGGGCGCTGCTCCGCCGCTGGTGCGGGCTGGAAGCGAAGGCGGTGCTCGATCTCGGCTCCGTTTTCCGGAAGAAGGGATATCGAAACACCATCGGCGTCCGGGCCGCCGTCGGGCTCCTCCTGGGGCAGAATTTCCGCAAGGCGAAGCACGTGACGACCTCCGACTGGTCCCGTTCGCAACTCTCCCCGACGCAGCTTGCCTATGCCGCCAACGATGCCTACGCTGCGCTGATGGTCTGGATAGCCCTCGGCAGACCGACACCGACGTCACCCCAGAAAATATGACATCGCCGGGCATCCGCTGTGATGCCCGGCGATGAAAGAATATTCGTAAGTCTATAAATATTCGTCAGGAACCGGTTCTGGCAGACTCCGCTGCCGCCTGCTGGTGGCGCTTCTTTTCGAAGACAACGTCGTAGGCGAGCATTCCGAGCATCGAGAGAATGCCGACGGCGGCGAACACGAACCAGATCCGCTCCGGATGGTAGGTCGAGAAAAGGAACTGCGTTGTCTCCTGGACCGTCTGGTGGTTCAGCGCCTTGCCCAGCATCGGCAGGACCTGGTCGACGGGGAGCTGGGAAACGGCGTCCTTCGCCATGTTTAGGTGCTCGACCAGATACTGCCGCGCCAGCGTGGTCTTGTCGCCGTAATACTGGTAGATTGGGCCGGCCAGGCTGCTGCCCAGCATCCAGCCGATCCCCTGGGGGAAGTTTACGTAGCCCATGTACAGGCCTTTCTTCCCGGGGGGGGCGAGCATCGACAGATACTCGCTCTTGCGCGGGCTGGCAATCATCTCGCCGATCGCGAAGACGAAAATGCCCAGCGCGCAGATCCAGACGCTGCGGGTGTATCCGGCGACCACGAGGCCGGCGCTCGCGATGAAGATGCCGAGGATCATGCCGGCCACGGGCCGCATCCTTCCGAAGATCCAGCCGATCGGCAGCATGAGGAAGATGATCGCGAACGCATCGAGATTGATGAGCCACTCGGCGGGAATCTGCTGGCCACCCTGGCCGAGGGTGACCCAGTTCGCCTTCCCCAGCAGATTGCCGAAGAACGTGACGGCCGGTGCCGTATCGACCCAATCAGTGATGAAGTTCGGAAGCAGATCGAACAGCTGCATGAACATCAGCCAGAAACCCGAGAAGACGGCCAGGAACATCATCAGCGGCGGATCGAACAGATTCTTCAGTGAACGGAACAGTACCTGCCAGAATTCTTTGAATATTCGTGCGAATTTTTCGCTGATGCTCTTGTCGTCGTGCGCCAGCTGCGTGTGCCCCCGATCGGGCTCCTCGAAGAGAAACAGGGCGAGGAAGTTCAGAGAATGGATGCTGGCGCTCGTGATGAACACATACTTCCAGCTCATGAGGCGCAGATACCCGGCGATCAGAGGCCCGGTGAAGCCGCCGATGTTGACGATCATGTAGAAAAAGCTCCAGCCGAGCGTCGCGTTCTCCCTGGTTGTCGAGTTGGCGAGAATCCCCTGGATTCCCGGCTTGAACACCGCCGTGCCGGTCGCGACCATCATGCAGGCGAAAAAGAACGGCCAGTAGCCGCTTACCAGGGCCATGCTGATGTACCCTATCACGGAAACGGCGATCGCGAACGCGACGGTGCGCTTGTGGCCGTAATGGTCGGCATGGCCGCCGATGACGGTCGGGAGCAGTGACTGGAAGGCCGCCCACCAGAAAAAGATGTTCGCTTTCTGCAGATGCGAGAACTCGAGTCCGCCGACGGTTGCTGCGGCCACCATGTAGACGGCGATGCCGCCACGCACACCGTAGTAGGCCCACCGTTCGAGCAGTTCAATGACGTTCGAGCACCAGAAGGCGCGCGTGAAACTGGTGAAGATCTGGAAAAAACTCCGTGGAGCGTCCGCTGGGGTGGCACTTGTCATGATGTGTCCTGTTCAAAGATGATGGAAGAGGTATACCCCATCCGAAGAACGATCGTCCACCGGTTCCGCCCCGCCCACCGGCTTTACCGATGAGCCGAGGAAGCCCCTCGGCACTGACGATGAAACCGACC
This sequence comes from Candidatus Ozemibacteraceae bacterium, assembly GCA_036567845.1. GTDB lineage: Bacteria > Muiribacteriota > Ozemobacteria > Ozemobacterales > Ozemobacteraceae > MWAR01. Next base: position 5,665 of record DATCTT010000308.1, read on the forward strand.
CGGAGCCTGGTTGCACCCCGCATGGGAATGGAATATCATAGGGAAAAGCCTTCAACAAAGAGAATGGAAGGCAGATGCAGGTGAGAGATCATGAGCCCATACAGAATCATTCTGGCCGATGATCATCGGATGTTCCGGGAATGTCTCAGGAGCCTCATCGAGGGAAACGGGGATCTGTGTATCGTTGGGGAGACTGGAGACGGCCGGCAGCTCGAGGCCCTTCTGCAGGTGACCCCGTGCGACCTTGTGATCACGGACATCGCCATGCCCGAGATGGACGGCCTGACAGCTCTGCGCGAGATCAGGAGCCGGTATCCGGACGTGCGAGTCCTCATTCTTTCGATGTTCAACGACTTTGAACACTTCGAACAGGCGAAAATCCTGGGCGCGGCCGGATTCCTTACGAAGAGCGATGCCGCCCAGGACGCCCTCCTCGCCATCCGGTCGATCAGGGAGGGGAAATTGTACGTCTCCCCCTCCGTGACCCGGCTTCTCGGCGAGCGCCAGATTCGGCTGATGAGCCAGTCCGGCACGCCGTCCCTGGAGCTGTTGACGCGGCGCGAAGCGCAAATCCTGAAAATGATTGCCCGCGGGAAGACCAGCCGCGGCATTGCGGAGGAACTTCATATCAGCAGATATACCGTTGAAAACCACCGCGCCAACATGATGAAAAAGCTGGGCATCAGCAACGTGGTTGGCCTGCTCCGGTACGCCCTCGAAAAGGGTCTTGCCTGAATGGCGTGAAAATAGTGACTTTCCACTAGAAATCTGGAAGTACAGCGGGATGTTTTCCCCCGGGGGCATCGGGTATGCTTGTGGTGGGTGAAAGTGAGAGACACCCGCGAAGTGATGTGAGGTTTCTGAGTTTCCCGGCGCAGAAGAGACATGCCGGGCCGTGAAACCCCCGCTCCCATTCCGGCCAGGATCCGAAACGGGGGTTTTTGTCGGTGGAAACTGAAAAATATAGATATATGTATATATGAGAGGAAGCCAAGATGAAAGACTACGAATGCTCCCGGTGCGGGTATGTGTACCGGCCGGCAACCGGGGACAGGGTGCATCATGTGCCGCCATTCACGGTGTTCGCCGACATCCTGGATTCCTGGGAGTGTCCCGTTTGCCATGCCCCCAAACACTGCTTCCGGGCATGTCCGGGAGATGACGTGACCTATCTCTCCCGTTCGTCCGAGCATCTGAAAAATGTCTCCTGACCCGGCGGTACCGGCTGGGCAGAGCTTGCGGCTTCAGAGCGGCGTTCCATGGCAGGAGCGGATCGCGGCGATCAGATGCTCCATCGGGCTGTCCTTGGCGACATACTCGATCGCGCCCTCCCGGCGCATCACGTTCGCGGCATGCTCCTCGGCATAGACCGAGATGGCGATGACCTTGGTTTCGGGCAGCTCCTTGACGAGGCGTGATACGGTCTGGATCCCGTCCATCTCGGGCATGTTCACGTCGAGGATGACGACTTCCGGATGCAGCTGATGGGCCTTCGCGATGGCTTCACGCCCGTTTTCCGCCTCGCCCACGACTTCGATGTCCGCTTCCAGCTCCAGCAGGCTGGTCAGACCCTGCCTGACCATCTTGTGGTCATCGACCAGAAGAACCCTGATCGGATCGAATTTCCGCGATGGTGACGATCTCTGGCCATACTCGCCCGAATGGCCCTCCCGAAGCGGGATCGAAAGAGTGATACGCGTTCCGCGCCCGGGGGCGGTGTCGATGAGAAGCGTGCCGCCCAGATACAGGAGTCGCTGTTGGAGCGAGAAAAGGCCGAATCCGCCTCTGGTGCCGGGTTTGACGGTGCCTGGAACGAAGCCGTGGCCATCGTCCTCCACGATGACGGTGAACCGCTTCTCCGTTTCCGCGGGGATGAGCACCCGTGCCTCCCGGACTCCGGCGTGTTTCCTGATGTTCAGCAGCAGCTCGCGGACCGATTCGAACAGGAAGGTCCGTTCGGCGGGGGCGGTCGGTTCCCGCTCCGCTTCCGCGTGGATGTGCACCTCGAGGCAGTGCTTCTCTTTCATGTAGGTTGCGAGCCAGCCAAAAGCCGCGCTCAGGCCCGACTGGGTGAGGACCGGCGGAAACAGCTCGATCGTCAGGGTGGTGGCCACCCGGAGCGCTTCCTTCAGGATATCCTCGAGGACGTTGAACGTGGCGTTATGCGGCTGTGACGAGCTGCGCCGAAGGAGACTGGCCTGCATCTGAGCGCTGACGAGAAGCTGCTGGACGTGATCGTGCAGCAGAGAAGCGATGCGCTGCCGCTCGCGCTGCTCCGTCTGGATGGTCTCGGTGGCGAGTTCCCGGAGCTGTCCGGCAAGCTCCTGATCCTCGTTGGCCTGCCGCAGCGCCTCTTCGGTCATCTTCCGCTCGGTGATGTCGAGAACCTGGGACATGACCCAGAGCATCTTCCCCTGATCGTCCACCAGGACGGAGTTGTACCATTCGCAGATGATCACTTTCCCGTCTTTCGTGTAATTGCGGTTGCAGGAGAAGACGTGGCGGGAAACACCGCTCGTGAGGCGCGTCATAACGCGCAGCAGATGCGGGATGTCGTCCTCGAAGACGATGTTCAGATCCATGATCCGCTTTCCGAGCGTCTCCTGGGCTGTCCACCCGAAGATCCGCTCGGCTTCACCGGACCAGCGGGTCACGATAAAATTCGTGTCCCACTCCACGATCCCGAGCGGGGAGTTGTTCATGTGGAACGACAACCGCTGCTCGCTTTCGCGAAGAATCTCCGCGGTGTGCCGCTCCTCCGTGATCTCGTGGGCGACGACCACCGCCCCCAGGATTATCCCTTCGGGGGAACGAATGGGGCTGAAATTGTATCTTCCAACCCAGGTTTCACCGGTGCTGCGCAGCCGGAGGGTGTACTCGACGTTCTTGCCTGACTCGCCCCGCAACGCGCGCGGAACCACCCACATCTCAGGAAGCGCTGGCTTGCCGTCGGCCGTGAACACCTCGAACCGATCGAAGCATGCGGAAATATGCCGGGAGCACTCCTCTTTGCTGCTGAACCGGTGGTAGGTCGCGAAGGCTTCGTTGAACTCGATGAAATTTCCCGCGGCATCCGAGATGAACACGGCATCGGACATATTCTCGAGCGCCGACGCGAGGAGCGTGCCGCTTTTTTGCGGATCCCGGCCGGAAACCTGCCGTTCGAGCTCCGCAACCCGCTCGCGAAGCCTCTGCATCTCTTCCAGAAGCCGGGCTTTCGTCATTCTTGCGTCATTCATGATTCCATCTCGTTTCTCTCCGACACACAATCCGATCCATCCGGGAACCCGCCTCGCAGCTGTGATATCACTCTATGCCGGGATCCGGGGCCCGGCGGACCGTCAGGCGTCTCCTGCCTTCGGGGAAAAGATGACCTTGCCGGAAAGATGCTTTTTCTGCCGCCGGTCGCGAAGATATGCCCGGTGGGCGAGAAAGCCGAACACGATCGCCAGCGCCAGGATGAAAAGAAGGAAAACGATCACGAGAACCTCTCGGGGATGATCTGCATGTTGTCATTGTACGACCGGATGCCTGGATATTTCAAGATATAGAAGGTGCCGGTGGGGGGAGTCAGCCGTTCAAAATCGCCTGGAAGCGGTCCAGGAACCGGGCGACGTGCAGGCCGTCGACCAGTCCGTGATGCACCTGGATCGAAACGGGAAGCATCTGTCTGTCGCCCACCAGGTGGAGTTTTCCGAACGTGATTCTCGGCACGGAATCCTCCGAGTGAAGCGACTTTGAATAGGTGAGTCCCGTGAAAGACTGCCAGGGGATGCTCGAATAGTAGATCTGATCGAGCCGGTCGTTCTGATCGATACACATTCCCGAGCGAGCCTTCGTCTCTGCCATCCGCGCGGCCGCTTCCCGGGCGAACGTCGGGAAATCCTCGGAAAACTCGATGAAGCAGCAGCCGAACGTCTCGTCGGGGCGCAGAACCGTTGCCGAACCGTGGACCCGGTCGTAGCAGACGACCTTGCCGCCGAGAATGCGCATTCTCAGCTCCTCGACATCGTTCGCCGCGATGAGCGATGCGTGCAGATATCGCAGGAAGAACGACCCCCCGAACTCTTTCGCGGCCCGCCAGGCCCCCGTGGCGTCCATCGCCGTCGACAATCCCCAGTAAGGATCGTCGAGCCCGCAGAAGTGCCTGAAATGCTCTTTCCGCTTCCACGTATCGATGTCAATATATTTCATGGCCGCCGCCTTCGAAAATGCGTGCGCCCGAACGCCATCACACCAGGCCGGCTTTTTTCAGCTCGTCGCGGAGAATGCCATACTCGACCTTCGAGCGGTGTCGAAGGTCCATCGGGATGTCCGGATGGAAGATCACCTGATCCACCGGAATCCCGTTCTTGGTCATGATTCGCCGGATCTCGGCCTCGCGTTCGGCGCAGAGGCTCTTGTTGCCGATGTCATCGGTGTTCTTCGGGGCGACCACGCAGACGGTTTTCTCGCCGAGCTTCGCGTCGGGCACCCCGAGATAGGCGGCCAGGCGCGTGTAGGGCTGGCGCTTCAGCACGACTTCCGCCTGGACCGGAAAGAGATACGTTCCGTCACGCTCGATTGCGTTATGGATGCGGCCGACGATCCAGACGTTCCCCTTTCCGTCAAGTCGCCCGAGATCCCCGGTGCGATGCCACACGATATCGTCGTGATCGCGGATCTTCGACTTTTTGAAGGCTTCGGGGTCGTTGTAATACGCACGGCAGACATGTTCCCCGGCAACCAGCAGCTCCCCGACGCTTCCCTGCGGCACCTCGAGTTCGGCCCACTGGCTGGCGGAGGTGATTTCGATGGGGCCGCGCACGATCCTGATAAACTTGTATTTCAGCCCGTCGGCGAAATGGCCCACATTGACGCCGGCGTCGACCAGCTCGGGATCATCCTCGGTGACGCTCCGCTGGGCGAGCATCTCCTTGCCCGTGATGTGGGTCATCGGCTCGGCCTCGGTGGACCCATACATGACAACGAGATCCGCGTTCGGCGCGATCTTGGTGAACTCCTCCACGACGTCTCGTGACACGGCGGCGCCGCCGGCGGCAACCCGGCGCAGCCCGGGCAGGGTCACGCCCTTCTCGAGACAATACTTGTTCAGTCCGTTGAGCAGTGAGGGGTTCAGCGTGAGTGTGGTGATGCCCTCCCCCTTGATCTGCGTGTAGAGAACATACGGATCGTTGGCGGCCGGCTCTGCCACGTTGATCGCCGGCAGAACGGTGGTCACGCCCGCTGCAAGATTGTTCAACGAGAAGATTGGAAACACCGGCAGATCCAAATCCTTCTCGGTGTAGGGCAGACAGGCGTCGATGGCGTAATGCTGCGCGGCGAGGAACCGGTGGGACCGGTCAGCCCCCTTGGGCGTTCCGGACGAGCCGGTGGTGAACGTGATGAGCGCGGTGTGCTCCTGCGCGACCGGTACCGGCTCGGCGGTCTCGGGTGTCTTGAGAAGCTCTTCGAAGCGGGCCGTCCAGGTTTTCGTGCAGGGCCCCATGTTGATCTTGATCGGAATGGCCTCGAGGCCGGGTTTCCCCTCGCCCATGGCGAACCCGCGCTCGCCCGACAGCCAGACCTTCGGCTTGCACAGGCCGGCAACGTACTCGAGCTGATCGGCCCGGGCGAACGAGTCCAGGAAAATGCACGTGGCCCCCAGCATCTGGAAGGCGAACATGCCTGTGTAGAGCCACGGGATCATGGGAACGTAAACCAGCGCGCGATCGCCTTTCCCGATGCCAAGTTTCTTGTAACCGGCGGCCACGTGGACGACCATATTATAGATGTCTCTATATGTGAAGGGGTCGTGGGTCAGCGTGCGGGCGAACGGGTTGTAATCGAACCAGATCTTGTTCTTCGTGTTGACCCACTTCATGCAGACCCGGTCGGGATGTTTCTCGTAGTGCTCCTGGAGGAAACAGAAACAGTTGTTCCGCAAACTTTCGTTCCCGACATCGTAGCCAATTTTTGGAAGCGCCACTTTCGACTCCTTACCGGGCGATACGATTCCCGATCACCCGACGACCTGCCTGTGTGGGGCCCACGACGGAAATCTCCCCGCCATCGATCCCCGCGACTGCCTGGATTCGAGCCGGTGTTCCCGCTGTTCAGCATCACGTTCGAACCACCCCGGCTGGGAATGAGAATCTCCCGATGCAGGATACCACCCCGCAATTTTTCAGAGCAACACAGGCGTGCGTGTTTCCCATCGCCCTGGCAGGCATGGAAAGCGTGATGGAGAATCAGCGGGACGCCCGGGGTTGCAGGGCGTTGCGCAGCTCGCTGAGAAACGTTCTGACACGCGCGATGTCATCGTCGTTCACCGGGAGAAACTCCATAATGGGAGGGAGTCCGGAGGAGGCGAGCGATGTCTGCTTCAGCGTTCCGGTTTTCAACAGGGCCTTCTTGAACGCCTCCCGCAGGACGGGGTCGCAGTCCTTGCGGCAGGCCACGATGTCGGTCGGGATCTCGGCTGTTTTCCCCAGCACCAGCAGCTGGTCGAGAATCTTCTGGTCATGAATTCCGGCGATCGAGTCCTCGATAACGGCGCCGACGTCGATCTTCTTCGACCAGACGGCCGACAGGACCGCATCGTGCTTCTGGAGAAACACGGCCTTGCAATCCTTCTGCGGGTCGACCCCCGAGTCCAGAAGCACCTTGAGCGGGTACAGATACCCGCTTGCTGACTCGGGATCGACGAAGCCGATGGTCTTTCCCTTGATCTCCTCGAGCCGGCTGATCCCGGAATCCTTCCGCGCGACGATCACCCCGAAATAGCTCCCGCCGGTCCGGCGCTTCGCCTTGGCGAGCGGGATCAGGGGAATCTTCTCGGAGCCGATGACATAGGCGGTGGGGCCGAGCCAGGCAAAATCGACCGCTCCGTGCTCGAGGGCGGTCAGAACGCCGGCATAATCCTTCGGTGTGACCAGCCGAACATCCTGTGCCCCCGTTTCCTGTCTGAGAAATCCGACGAGCCCCCGAACCGCCAGCATCATCCCCTTGACGCTGATGTATGGCGGCCGGCCGATC
>DATCTT010000309.1:0-2076 GCA_036567845.1 Candidatus Ozemibacteraceae bacterium
GAGGCAAGCGTTCCGCGCGCCGATTTGGAGGCGCTCGTCAAGCGCCACGGGGGCCGCGTCAGCGGCTCGGTATCAGCCCGGACGAGTTATCTGGTCATCGGCTCCCTCGAGGGGGCCGGCTACACCTCGGGCAAGAAGACCAAAGCCGAGTCGCTCGGCATCGCAATCATCGATGAGCACGCCCTGATGGCGATGGCGGCCTCTTCCGAGAACCAAGGAGGATCCCATGGCTGAATCCACGGCTGAACTGGTCGAGGTTTTTCCCTCGATCCAGGGGGAGGGGATGCAGGTTGGCCTGATGCAGTTGTTCGTGCGGTTCGCCGGATGCAACCTGCTATGCCGGACCTGCGACACGCGGAAATCCTGGACAGCCGGACCAGGCTTCGTTCTCGCGCCCTGGCCGGGACGGCGGTCGCAGCAGATCGCGAATCCCATCGGTGCAACGGCGCTCTACGACCTCGTTTCAAGCGAGTATCCGCTGGGGGATTTTCACAGCGTCTCGCTGACCGGGGGGGAGCCCCTGGGCCAGGCCCGGTTTGTGCGGGAATTCGCCCGCTGCTGCCGGCAGGACGGGGTGAAAGTGTTTCTCGAGACGAACGGCACGCTTGTTGCCGAGGCGGCCGAGGTGGCGGAGTTCGTCGATTTCTGGAGCGTCGATCTCAAGCTGTCCAAGACATGGGGCCTGAACGGTCGGACGGCTGAGCGACACCGGCGTTTCCTCACCTCGGTACCCCCGGACCGCTCGTATCTCAAGCTGGTCGTCGACGCTGTCGATGATCCGGACGAAATCGTCCGGGGCCTCGAGAAGATAGATACGCATCGCTATATAGCTGTGATCCAGCCATTCTCGGCAAGTGCCTCATCGCTCGGGGACTGGGACAGCAGGCTCATTCTGGAGTGGCTTCAGGTGCTGCGGCCGCATTTTTCCGAAGTCCGCTGGATCCCGCAGGTGCACAAACTGTTGCGGATCCCCTGAGTCTGTTGTATCCTTGCGGAAATCAACCCATCCATGGACGTATCACACAGGGGGAACGTCGTGGCATTAAATGACAAACTGTTCTTTCCGAAGCAGATCACCTGTCCGGTCTGTGAGAAGTCATTCGTGCGGTATGCCCTGCGTAAGACCCAGTTCAGCATTTCCAAGCGGGACTTCGACTATCGGCCGTTGTATCTCGGTCAGATCAATCCCCGTCTTTTCGCGATCTGTGTCTGTCCGCACTGTTTTTATGCCGGGGAAGACAAGTTTTTCTGCCCGCGCATGACCGAAGACGATCTGCGCCGCAAAGAGTATTTTCAGAGTCACAAGGCTCAGTGGGAAGCCCAGAACCGTGTCCGGGCGGCCAGCTCGGGCCAGCAGATCTGGAAGGACCAGGCGGCGGAGAAGCTGAAGGAGCTCGCTCCCGACGAGCTCGCGATTCTGCGGCGCATTTCCCCGCTGCTGCAGAAATCCGCGGCGAACATCATCGCCAAGGGCAAGCCTTACAACGAGCTGCAGCGCGAGTGCGATCTCGACGCAGCGGTCCGATCCTATGAACTTGCCGCGATTTGTTACAAGGCTCGTCGCGCCAACCACCGGATCCTCGGATACACGTATCTCAACGGTGCCTGGGCCAGCCGAGATGCCTCCGAACTGACCACCGACGAAGCAAAGAAGAAGGATTACCGCGATTTCGAGACGGCCTACCTGCGCGAGGCGGTGAACTTCCTCACGATCACGAACAAGGCGACCAGCATCGAGGACCAGTATATGCCCGATGGGTCGCGCATTCCGAAGGAGAACATGCCGGAGTCTCGCATCTTCGAGATCATGTATATCCTCGCCGGTGCGCATAGAAAACTTGGCGATATAGATTCCAGCAACAAGTTCCTCGAGCAGATCATCTACGGGGCTTCGGGTGCCCAGGGCATCATGCTCTGGTTCGTCAACCAGGCCCGCGAAATGCGCCAGTCGGACCAGGAATTCACGACCACGGAGGACAACGTCCCGCAGGACGAAAGCCCCGACCCCTCGGACGACGAGGAACAATAACCTTCCACATAGAACCAGACCGGGGTGGTGCCTCACGGCACCACCCC
>DATCTT010000310.1:0-3084 GCA_036567845.1 Candidatus Ozemibacteraceae bacterium
TGCGGAGCGGCTCGGCGCCGTGATCGGTGGCACCCGTGACACCGTCGACCGAGGGTGGCTGTCGTATCCACACCAAATCGGCCTCTCGGGGAAGACCGTGAGCCCCTCGCTGTATGTCGGCCTCGGGGTCTCCGGGGCCATTCAGCACATTGCCGGCATGCAGACGGCCGGAACCATCGTGGCCGTGAACACCGACCCCGACGCCTGGATTTTCCGGTTCGCCGATTTCGGGATCGTGGGAGACCTTTTCGAGGCCGTTCCGGCGATCATCGAGGCGCTTCCGCCGGTCACGGGGACACGGGAAGTATAATATGTATAAGTATACTGTAATTGCCCCGGCGCATATCGCCGAGCTGCAATCGATTCTCGGGGCCGAACAGGTGATCTGGGGCGATCCGGACCGGCTCGAGCCGTTTTCGCATGACGAGGCGGTCGCGGGGGCTCATTCCCGGCATCACCTGCCCGAAGCCGTGGTCCGGCCGGCGAACACCGAACAGGTAGCGGCCGTGATGAAATTTGCGAACCGGGAGGGGATCCCGGTCACTCCCCGCGGGGCCGGCAGCGGCCTCTCGGGCGGTGCCGTGCCGGTGCACGGCGGTATCGTGATGACGTTCGAACGGATGAACCGCATCCTCGAGTTCGATCCGGCGAATCTGACCGTCACGGTCCAGCCCGGCGTCGTCACGAACGAGATCAACGCCTGTGTGCGCGATGCCGGGTTGTTCTACGCCGGGTATCCGATGAGCCTCGAGACCTGCTGCATCGGGGGCAACGTCGCCGAGAACGCCGGCGGGGGAAAAGCCGTGAAATATGGCGTGACCGGGCGGTATGTCCTCGGCCTCGAGATCGTGACGCCGGCTGGCGAGATCGTGAAGCTGGGCGGCAAGCTTATGAAGGATGTGACCGGCTACAACCTGATCCCGCTGCTGGTCGGCTCGGAGGGCACTCTTGCCGTGTTTACCTCGATCACGCTGCGGCTGATGCCCCTGCCGAAAGCGAACACCGACCTGCTTGTGCTGTTCCGCACCCCGGCAGAGGCGATCGCCGTCGTTCCTGCCATCATCGCCGGCGGGGGAATCATTCCGACGGCCATCGAGTTCATGGACCGAATGAGCATCGAGGCGTCTTGCCGGTATCTGAACGAGTCGTTACCCTGGGAGGCGGCTGGCGCGATGCTTCTGATCACGCTCGATGGCTCGGATCCCGCGCAGGTCGAGCGGGAATACGAGGTCGTCGGGGAGCGGTGCCTCGCGGGCGGTGCCATCGAGGTCTACGTGGCCGACAACGCCACCACCTCGGAACGGGTCTGGAAGGTACGCCGCAACATCGCCGAGGCCTTCAAGGTCCGCAGCCCACGCCAGAGTCTGGAGGACATCGTGGTGCCGATCGCCGCGATTCCCGCCATGGTCGCCGCGATCGAGGATCTGGCGCGCGAGTGGAATATCGAGATCCCGTGCTACGGCCATGCGGGGGATGGCAATCTCCACGCAACCCCGGTCATGAATCCGGCCTGGAGCGAGGCCGAGTGGGCCGAAAGGCTACCGCGCATTCTGACCCGCCTGTATGAGATCACCACCGGGCTTGGCGGCACCCTGTCCGGTGAGCATGGTATCGGCCACAAACGAAAGGGGTATATGCCGATGGTCTGCTCTCCGGCGGCCCTCGAGCTGATGCGCGGGGTCAAGCGGGCCTGGGATCCCCGGAACATCCTCAATCCGGGAAAAATATTCGATATATAATTAATTATATAATCAGTATCGAAGCCGGGGCGGGAAGCCGTAAGGGACGATCTCTGCTGAGGTCGAGTGGTCCAGGGGGCCGTTGACCAGGAGCCACAGCCCGACCACTGTCAGGATGATCGCCCAGCGTGCCCGCGGGGCCGACAAAACCGTTGCGGCGGCCTGGCCCGCGCCAATCGAAAGAAGGATGGTGAGCGGCAGGCGATACCGGCCGAGGACGAAGAACGCGGCGATCATCAGGGTGAGAACAAGGGCTGCTGCTGCGAGCAGCTTGCCGAGCTCGCGCTTGTGTGGGTCGCGGCGGTTCAGTAGAAGCAGGAACATGCCGGTGAGGCCGAGTGGGGCAAGCGTGCCAAACCGCATCAGCAGCGCCCCGGCAAGCGTCGGGGAGATCTCCTCCATGGCCAGCAGGCTGACGTTGCTCGGAAGCTCCCAGGCCCCCCAGACCAAAGCCGTCTTCCGGGCTGCCAGGCGAAGCCAGCTCCAGGGACTGTCCCAGGAGACGAGCGTTGACCGGACCCAGTGCATCGTCCGGCTGGCGGGAGGCAGCGTCTCCGCCTCTGCCTTGATGCGGTGAAATGCCTCGCCTGCCTGGAAGGTTCCGTTCGCGCCGGCATGGTTGCCGATGAAAAAATTATCACCGAGGTTCAGGGTGCCGAAGACGCATTCCCCGCTCTGTATCCAGGTCAGTGCTGGTGCCACGAGCAGAACGGGCATCCAGAGTGTGACCATCAGCGCGAGGGCCCGGCCCGAAAACCCTCGTCTGCGGGCCCACCAGAGCACCACGGGCCAGAACAGGGCAATATTCGGCCTGAGCAGGTGCAGGGCGGCCATTGGAAGAACGACGGCCGCTATTGACCGCCAGCCCGGTCGCAGACCGACCAGGGCTGCGACGAGAAGGGTGAAGCAGACGGCGTGAATCGGTTCCAGCAGCAGAAACTGCTCGTGGAAGACAAGCGACTGATTCAGGGCAAGGAACGCTCCCGCAAACGCCGGGGCGGCGATTCCGAACCCTGCCCGATACAGGGCGAAAAAGAGGAGTGGTCCGAGAGTGGCACCGAGCAGCATCTGCAGCGAAAACATCGTCTCCTGGTCGCCGCCCAGCCATAGGACGAGGCCGAGCAGGTGGTAATACCCCGGATTCGTATACAGGATCGCCTGGGCGGGCCGGCCGGAAGCCACGGTCTGCGCGAGATCCAGATGAATGGCCATATCCGAGATGGGCGAGGGGTAGTAGAAAAAGAGGTAGCCCGAAGTGAGTTCGTCGTGGACGGCGAGCCGCACCGCACAACCCATAACGAGGAGGCCGACGAGTATCAGCAGCGGCGCTCCAAGCCGGGCGGCG
>DATCTT010000311.1:0-2649 GCA_036567845.1 Candidatus Ozemibacteraceae bacterium
CCATGCTTCAGCTCGGCGATGATTTTGTCCTGGGCGACACTCTCCGAAAGTTCGAACTGCCGGAAGAAATTGGTAGGCTCGAATTCCCGGATTAGCAGCCCTTCGCGTTCGGCGGTCGAGGCCTTGCCCTCGATCGTGAGAATGCCGTCTTCGACCTGGACCTTCAGCCCTTCCTTCGTGACGCCGGGCAGATCGGCCAGAACCGTCAGCCCTTCGCGGGTCTCGTAGATGTCGACAAGCGGCGTGGCAAAATATTCACGATTGCGGGTCACTTCGCGCTGAATGACCGGCGAATCCTTCTTGATTTCGGGAACAGTCTTCTCAGCCATACGTCTTTCCTCCTTTATCAGCTGTGCTTGATCTCGATCAGGTGCGGGCGGGCGGCGGCTGCCTTCGGCAGGGTGAGGCTCAGGATGCCGTTCTTGTACTCAGCCGAAACCTTTTCCGCGTCGATGTCGACGGGCAGCTCAACGGTGCGGGTGAACTTGCCAGCGGCGCGCTCGCAGCGATGGTAGTCTTCCTCGGGGATGCTCGATTTGGCTTTCTCGCCACTGATTGTGAGGGAGTTCTTCACGACGCTGACCTTGAGGCTCGAGGGATCGACGCCGGGGGCGATGGCTTCGACGAAAACCGTGTTTTCATCGCTGCCGATATTCATCAGCGGGAAGTGCCGCGCTGAGAGGCCGGGCAGGAACGCCAGCTTCGGGAACCGGCCCATCGAGAAGTCCCGCGACAGCTCGCCGAGCTGGCTCTGCAGGTCTTCCATTTCCTTGAAGAAATTCCAGAGATTCATATGTCGTACCTCCTTGTGATTCGAAGTGGTTTTTCAACCTCGACCAGGAATATAGCAACGCCCATGCCAAAAGATGAAAACCCGCTTCAGAAGAGGCAATGACCGGTTCCCTGCCGGTTCTTCCCGAGCCCTGCGACGTCGCCGCGACGTCACAGACGGTTATGCCGTCACCCGCTCATGACGCCAACGTCTTGGTGAACTGGGATGGTTGTGGTGGCCCAAGTTCTCAGGATGTTTCGTATCTGGAAGGGAGCTGGCAAATATCTCGAACATTCCGCCGTCGCACCTTCACCATCGTTCGAACTCTTCTTCGGGGGCGATCATGCGTTGTGATGGGCATGAACAAGTGCAAGAACTCATTTACGGGATTCTTTCGAAAAATGGGTTCCGCCGAGGGCTTTCATCTCGGTATTCGCACGGAACAAACGATGATTACAGAGCTACTCGAGAAAGAGCTCCGGCGAGAGAACCCGGCCGGCCGGAGAAGGCACGTTCTCCAGGCTGTAGATCTCACGGAACGTGCATCTGGCAGGGGCTTCGGGGTCGCGCATCAGGATCAGGCCGAAGTCCTCCCATGTTCCGGTGCGATGATAGGCCTCGAAGATCGTTCGCAGAATATCGGTGACGTCAAGCTCGACCTCGGCGGTCCCGCTCCGGGGGAGGGTTCCCCAGGCCCGGGGCTGGAAGAAATAATCGCCGCCCGCGCTGGCCCAGGGAAGATCGCCGGTCGCCATCGTCCAGCTGCAGCCGCGCTCGTGCCGGGTGTTATGGCCGTGCCAGCCGGTGCCCTCCTCGAAGGGGCGCGCGAGGGCATACGCCACGAGCGGAACATCCTCGCGGGCATCCCCCTCCGGGACGACTCGCACGACGAGCGTGGCGCGGTCGGGGGTCCAGTCGGCGGGGTCGATTCCCGCTTCCAGACAGGCTGCAGGAATGTCGAACCGGATCAGATACCGGAGGCCGGTCACGGTATACCAGGAACCGATTGGCCCCCGGAACTGGCCGCCTGCATTTCCGGTCGATCGCCGGTCGGGTTCCGCATCGTTTGGTCCCCGGATGAACGCATCCCGTCCGCGACGCACGACGACCTTCGCGGGCCGGGACCGGCCCGGAGCGGCAGGCCAGCCGATCGATCTCAGGCAGGAAGGGCAGATAGACGCCGCATCCGGAATTGCCACGTTGCAGGCCGGGCACAGCTTCGCCGCCGCTGGTGAAACGGACAATGCAAAATATATCAATATAAATACAAAGTGAAGGATTGCGCTGCGGCAAGGAGTCCGGGGTGCCGGTTTCCCCGATCCATGGAATGGGGAGATCCCATGGTCGGGGGTTCGTGGCGTGTCGGTGCTCATCGTGGCTGACGGGCGATGCGCGAGGGCTGCCGGCGGAGGCTCAGGAGCCCCCGAGCAGCTGTTTCGACTCGACGCGGATCTTGTCGAGCATTTTCGCGGCATACAGACCGTGCTGGCTGCGCGGATCGACGGCCTTGGCGATCGTCTGGAATGTCTCGAGCGCTTCTTTATAGGCGCGGCGCCGGTAATACACCATGCCGAGGTTCAGGCGGAGGGTGATGTCGCGCGGCTCAACCTGGACAGCTGCGACATAGGCCTTGGTCGCGTCGATCAGCTTTCCGGTCTTGTAATACAGGTTTCCGAGGGCCGAATACACATACGCGGCGCGCGGATTGATCCTGAGCGCCGCCTTCAGCTCGCGTTCCCCGTCGGCCATGGCGCCGAGCCGCATCTGGCGCATTCCTTCCTGGAAATGTGCCTGGAAGGCCTCCTGTTTGCGGCGGGTTGCCGTGAGCAGCTCCTCCATGCGGCGGAACTCCTCGGCCGGCATGATCGCCTTGAGCG
>DATCTT010000312.1:0-2018 GCA_036567845.1 Candidatus Ozemibacteraceae bacterium
CTCCGGCTCCGGCCGCCGAGCCGCCCGCAGGCAAGTAATTCCGCTTTCATGACGGACGGGGCGCCTTCGGGCGCCCCGTTCTGCGTCAACGGGAACCGGATTCCCGGCGCCGAAGCAGGAGAAGGGTCACGTCGTCCGGGAGCGGACCTTCCTGCCGCCACGCATCGAGAGCCTCGACGAGCCCTGCCAGGATCGTCGAGGCCGTCGCGCCGGGCCGGGCGCAGAGGCTTGTGAAGAGCCGCTGAAGCGTGTCATACCCGAAGGGGTCGCCGTTCACGCGGCCTGGACACTCAACGAGGCCGTCGGTGTAGAGCAGGATGGCATCGCCCGGCCCCAGCTCCTGCCGGACGGGCTTGCTTGTACGGTTGGTGCGGATGCCCAGCGGCATCGAGGGGAGCTGAAGTTCCCGGGAAGCGGTTTCCGCCGCCACATAGACCAGCGGATACGGATGGCCGGCGTTATCATACTCGACCGTATGTTTCACCGGGTCGAGCAGGATCGAGGCCATCGTCATGAACTTCTGGCGCGGTTTCAGCTCACGGTTGAACAGGGCGTTCAGCCTCCCCATCAACGGTCCCGGGTAGCCCCACCGGGCGATCGTCTCAAACTCCACCGTTGCCTTGGCCATCGCCATGGGAAGCGCTGCGGCGATGCCGTGGCCCGTCACGTCGCCCAGCACGACGGCGAGCCGCCCGTCCTCGAGCCGCACGACGTCGTGGTAATCCCCGGCAAGATCCGTCGCGGCACGGCGGAACGAGCGGATCTCGTATCCTTCCGGCGCTTCGGGCTCGACCGGCAGCAGGCTTTCCTGGACGACCCGGCCATACTCCAGCTCCTCGAACTCACTCAGCAGCTTGTTGAATGCAGCCGCGACCGCTCCGAACTCGTCGGGCCGGCGCAGGGGGATGCGGAAGCTCGAGTCGCGGCGCCGGATCGCGCTGACCCCTTCCCCAAGATCGCTGATCGGAACGAGGAACAGCGAGGCGAGAAGCGAGGCGCTGAGCAGCGACAGAAGCAGGGCCAGGCCCGCCGTCAACGCGAGGCGTTTCCGGAACGGGGCCAGCGCGTGCAGCTGGTCGGCCGCCGGTGTGAGATCGGCGAACACGTGCATGCCCAGCACCGTCTCGGGCTTGATGACCACCCAGTATTCCTGGCCTCCGATGCGGAGGGAGCGGGTCAGGATCCGGCCCGACTCCTGGCTCCGGATCACGGCGTGCCGGAGCTCCTCGGCGCCTGATCCGCGCAGAGCCGGAAGGAAGTGGTCGAAGGCCGTGTCGGGGCCATATCGCATCGAAAGAATATGCGGCGAGCCACTCTCCGCGGGTTTCGCGGCACGGGTGCGGAGGTAGGAGGAGTAGATCCATTCGAGCTGGTTGGTCGTGCAGATGAAGGCGGGGCCCGTCGCCTGGTCGGCGTAAACGTCCCAGAACCAGAGGGTCGGGTTCGTGCCCATCTTGAACGTCCAGACCTTGCCTCGCGACCGAAGCATGCTCGCGAGGCCAACGTCGTCCGAGGAGAGGAGTGCCTCGCCGATCAGCTCATTGGCGCCGACCTTGTCGGCTGAGCCGGTGATGCGGTTCGGTGCGTGCCGCCGGATTGCAATGCGGCTGAACGCGTCGATGGCCTGGTTGCTGCCCTTCACCACCGGATCGATCGTGGTGAAGATCGGCGCGGCGCTGCCGTCGCGAAGTTCTATATCCTGTACAATATCACGTTCCTGGAGGCGGAGGGCGGCCGGCCCCAGGGTGCCGATCCGGGCCTCGCGCATTGCCCGCCAGTCGCGAAGCCGCTCCGAAACGACACGGAAGCGGTCGACCAGAAGAGAATAGCCGGTCTCGGCGCGGTGCAGCCGGTCGAGGGCGTGGCGGTCGGACTCGGTGGCGATTACCTCCGTGCGGTCCATGACGCCGATGCCGCCCAGGATCAGGGCAAGGCCGAGAGGAAGGGCCGTCGCCATCAGGAATAGGGCGGTCAGGCGAAATCGCATCGGCAGGGCCTCGAGCCGTTCGACCACCCGC
>DATCTT010000313.1:0-3360 GCA_036567845.1 Candidatus Ozemibacteraceae bacterium
GCCACACCGGCGGCAAGACAGCTCAGGACGAGCATCGGCTGCACGCCCTGCCCTTCCATGCCCGGCCAGGAGAGCGGATGTGTGGCTGGCGCCAGGCTCCGCGACGCGGTGAACGCCATTCGGAGGGGCTGGAGGATCGTATCGGGGAAGACCCCGAACACCACGCAGGCGGCTGCGGGCGGGACCATGCCGGCGATCATGCGCTTCATGCCGGGGGCCGGGGAATGGGCGGCGGCCTCGGAGCGCGGCTTCCCGAGGAAGATCGCGCCGAAGGCCTTGACGAAACAGCCTGCGGCAAGAGCCCCCGCGAGCGCCAGACCAGCCGCGACCAGAGGAAGGACGATCTTCCCCGCGATGCCGGGGAGGCGGAATCCGCTCAGGACGCTGAAGTAGATCATCCACTCCCCCGCAAAGCCGTTCAGCGGCGGCAGACAGGAGATCGCCATCGCACCGATGAAGAACAGGATCGAGATGCCGGGAAGCGTGCGCGCCATGCCGCCCAGCTCATCCATGTTCCCGTGATGTGTTGTCGCCTGGACGCCGCCAGCCGCCATGAACAGGAGCCCCTTGAAAAAGGCGTGGTTGAAGGCATGAAACAGCCCGGCGGAAAAAGCGATCGCGGCGTCGACCTCACACCCCCAGGCCCGGAGCAGCAGCCCCATCGCGAGACCGAGCAGGATGATCCCGACGTTCTCGATACTCGAGTAGGCCAGCAGAGTCTTGAGATGATGTTCGTTGCATGCGTAGAGGACGCCAAGCAGCATCGAGACGGCGGCGATGGCGAGAATCACCCATCCCCATTCGGCCCCAAGAATCACGCCCGAAACGGCAAGGAAGCGGAACAAACCGTATATCCCGGTTTTGACCATGACGCCCGACATCAGGGCCGAGACATGGGAAGGGGCCTGCGGGTGAGCGCGGGGAAGCCAGATATGGAGCGGCATCATGCCAGCCTTGGTGCCGAAACCAATCAGCAGACAGATGACAACCACCATCCTCTGCCAGTCGCCCAGGCCAGCGAATCCGGCCGTCCAGTCGGCGAACGACCAGCCGGCCCCGCCGTGCGAGCAGGGCCACACCAGCCCGAGAGTGAGGAACGCGGCCGCGACATGGGTCATGGCCAGATACATGAAGCCGGTGCGGCGTCGGCTCTCGGTCAGCGAATCGAGCATGACGAGACCAAACGAGCTGAGTGCCATCAGTTCCCAGAAGAAGAGGAAGGTCGGCACGGAGTCGGCGACGAACACCCCGGCCATCGAGGCTAGGAAGATCGCCTGGCACATCGGCATCCAGTGGAAGTTCCACCGTTTCTCGAGATGCTCGAGATACCCGTCGGCGAACACCGACGCCGAAAGCCCGACCCCGCCAAGCATCGCGAGGAACAAGCCCGAGACACGGTCCAGGGCAATGGTCACCGGCCCCAGAACGGCAAGGCCATCCCAGGCGACACGCCACTCGTATCCCGCCAGGCCGAGGCCGCCCAAGACCAGCACCAGGCCCGCTCCGACAGACGCCGCGTGGCATCCAATCCTGCGCCACCGCACGGCAACGTCGTGACCGAACAAACCGGTCAGGAAACTGAAACCGAAACACACCCATGCGAGAGCGAGCAACGTCATTGCGAGATTCGCCTTTTCTGCCGGTCAGCCGAGGGCCGCCTGTAAATGCGGGATGTTATACCGCCTTCAGGCATGCCCGTCAAGGGTGGATTTTACTATTTCTAACAATTTATTTTCATCGCCGTTGCCGACCCCGGGCATCTCGACTACCATATCTCCTCGAGAGACATCATGCGAGAAGATCAATCGACGCATCCGGAAAGCGGCTGGCTGGCGGCGATGCTGCCATTTCTGATTTTCATGTTCCCTCTGTTCCTGCTTCACCGGGAGTCGGAGGGAATCGACCGTCTCGCACGTGATGCCGCACACCGTGCCTGGCTCACCGAAGCCAGCACGCTGGCCGAGCGGTTCCGCGAGCGTTCCACCCCGGAGTACTGGCTCGAGGAGTCGATGCGCCGGATCCGGGCCTCGCTCGCCGGCGCCCATCAGCTCCCGTCGGCCGGGACAGCCCTTTCCGGCATGATCGCACGCCTCCGCGCCCAGGGGATCTGCAATCTGCAGGCATGGGCCGCCGAAGGGAGCCCGGCCTCACCACCCGAATTGTTCAGGCTTCTCGAAGGCATGCATCTGCGCTCGGATTTCCGCGTGTTCTTCCGCAATCTGCTGCGGGAACTCACTCTCGAAGGACATGGAGCGAGCAGCCATGCCTCGGGCGAAGCCAGGACGAGCCGCCTCCGGGCAACCTTTGGCGAAGGGGTGCCACCAGAGCTTTTCACACGAGCCTGGCGGGGAAAGGCGTTCCACGTCATCTTCCAGCGACAGGCAGGCCTTGTCGTGTGGGATGCCCTGCCGGCATTGCCCGGCAGACCAGCCGGCGCCGTGCTGCTCTTCTGGCCCCTCCGCCAGGCGTTCGCCCGGACCGGCCTCGAGCTCGCCCTCCGGCACTGGCGCACGATTTTCCCCTCTCATCGTTATATTCCTGCCGCTATTGATCTGCCCGCGCCCGGCCGCCGTATGCGCCGACGGCTCCTGCTTCCCGCGACACTTGCACGAACCCCCGGTGCGGCACGCGTTCTCCGCGCGCTGGGCCACAAGCTGCTCATCCGCCCCTCGCCGACCTCCATCGGGGAAGTCGATCTCTCTGCCCTTGATCGGCCGTTCATCACTGGCGGCCACCGGCTGCTCCCTTTCCCTCTCCCCCCGCTTACTCAGCTTGCCGGCATCATCCACTCTCCCGCACCGACCGTTTCCCCTTCGCTCACGACCCGGCTCGCCCATACCGGTGCGTTTGCCCTTCTCGTTCTTCTGCTCCTCTTCGCCACCCGTGCCGCCTGCGGTCGTCCCCCGCCCTCCCCCGGAGTCCGCGCCGAGCTCCTGATCTGGCTGGCCGCGATCGCCTCGATTCCGGCAGCCCTTTTGATCTCCTCCCAGGAGCGGCTCACGGCCGACCAGTCGGTGAACCGCCGCGATGAACTCCGTGCCACTCTCCAGCGCCATCTTGAAGGGATAGACACCGGGAGCGAGGCACTCACCCAGCGGTTCGTCCAGGCCTGCCGGGCTGCCGTCCATGATCCCGCACTTCCGGTGGCCCTGGACCGGGCGGTCACCGATGCGGCAGCCGGAGAACGCCTCCTCGACCGTTTCGAAGCGCGCTGCGCGTCTGCCGGAATGGAGCTCATCGGCATCTTCGCCTTCGGCCACGGCGGGTTCAGCCTCTCCCGCGTCTCCCCGACCATCAATCCCGAAACGGCCGCTCGGCTTCGCTGGTATCACCAGGTCCTCTCGATCGAAACCCTCACCC
>DATCTT010000314.1:0-7463 GCA_036567845.1 Candidatus Ozemibacteraceae bacterium
CCGAGCCGCCCAACACGAGCAGGTGGCCGAACGTGTTCTTGTGGGCCGACTCGCGGCGCACCGGCAGAAGCGCCGAGGCCAGATTTGCCGTGATCAGCCGGTGACCGGTGGGCGCTGCATCAAACGAGACCTGGGGAATGCCGATGTCGGCAACCCAAACCTCTCCGACGTAGTCACGGCCAGGATACAGAAACATCCCGAGCTTCGGCGCGCCCAGCGTGATCGTGGCACCCGCCCGGATCGCCGGATCGGAAACACGTCCCGTCGTCGCATCCAGGCCCGACGGAACATCGATCGACACGCACCAGACGCGACTGTCATTGATGATCCGGACCACTTCACGCTGATACCCATCGATCCGCCCGGTGAAACCCGTCCCGTAGATCGCATCGACGACCACGTCGGAAAAGCTCAGCGCTACACGCAGCCGATCGAGATCCTCGACATCCGTCATCACGGTCGGCTGAGTGCCCGATGACATCAGGATCGCGAGATTCGCCGCAGCATCGTGGGAAAGATCATCGGGGCGCGCGGCAAGAAACACCTCGACCGGCACGCCCGCGTTCACCAGGTGCCGCGCGACGACCAGACCGTCGCCGCCGTTGTTCCCGCGACCGCAGACGACGGTGAAACGCTTTCCTTTCAACCCGGAAAGGACCTTTTCCAAGGTGAACAGCACCTTGAGGCCGGCATTTTCCATCAGTACCAGGCTGGGAATGCCGATTTTCTCGATCGCATGACGGTCGATTTCCCGCATTTCAGACGCCGTAACGAGCCGCATCGCGCACCCTCCACAATCTCAGGTGGCGGCAGTATAGCACGCTTCGGGAATCAGGGAATCGGCGTTTGCGGACCCATCAGAAAATAGCGCCAAGTCCGACGATGACGGGTTTCCAGTCGCGAAAATCGGCGTAGGAACTCTTGGTCTGGACGGCTAGATCCCCCCAAAAACCCCGATGGGACTTGTAGCGCCAGCCGAACGAAAAGACGTCGCCGTTGTAATCGGCCAGGAAATGGCCCCGATAGCCGCGTTCACCAACCTTCGCGGGCGGATAATCCGTTCCCGCCATCAGGCAGAGTGCCTTGGGTTCGCGTTTCCCGCGGTCGTACGAGCCGTAATTGGCAATGCCCGACCCCGGATTCCCGCCAAAGTTCCAGCCGAGACCGAAGCCCCCGAAGGTCAGATACATCGTGTGATAATTGTTCGGATTCGTGTCCAGAACCATGCCTACGGCCGTCTCGGAAAACTCGCCCGAGCCCATCGAAGGCAACCGGAATTTGAGATTCACCGTCGCATCGGGATCAGCATCGCCCGTCTCGTTGCGGGTGTCGACCGCCTTCTGGACGCCGATCTCGACATCCCGCAGCGGGGAAAATCCGAAGGCGAGGTTCGTCAGAGCCCGTTCACGGTCGGTGCCGGGAATTTTGTACATCCGCGTGTGGGCAGCCAGTTCCACGCCGCCCTGACGAATCGTCGTTCCCGAAGGCGTCTGAATGTAGCCGGACGGCCCCTGTAGCGTCAGATCGGCCTGGGCAGGAGTGGCGAGAGGCGCACACAGCGCGACGACACCACCAAGCAGAAGCCGAACGAGCGTCCTCTTCACGCGCAGTATCCTCATGCCCCTTCGCCTGACCCGCCGGGATTCTCTTCGAGAAACCGTTTATGGCATTCCCAGAAATTCTGGCAGTAGGTGCAGCAGTTGCGGCGGTCCATGCACCGCTCCCCCCGGTACCAGTTGATCTTGCAGGTGGGATAGTATTTGCAGCGCCAGCAGCAGTGCCAAGTGATCTTGAGGAAGTTGCGCCGCTTGATCTCCTCGATGATCAGCGCCATCGAGATGACGTTGCGCTCGATGGCCGGATCCTGCATCAGCAGGTTGAACTCCGCAATTTCCTCATCGGTGCCATACAGGTTCACGATGAAGATTTCTTCGGCAAATACCGGCAGATACTCTTCGCTCATAAGGTGTTCCACACCTTGTATCGGCCTGTCGGGGCCGATTTCTGAGGAAAAAGAAGCGTCAGGGGTTCAGCGAAATCGTTTGCAGCCCATTCATCGTCACGACCACGACGGCATTTCTGGCCGCCATCGGCTGCATTCCGAGAATCCGGGAGTTGGCCCGGACTCGGACGGGAACGGGGCTGCCCCCAGTCGCCTGTCTGCGATACACCGTGGTGGCTCCGGCGAGCCACAGGCCCTGATCCCAGGCGAGAACGCGCACGGCGTCGGGGATCGTGCCCTCCCGCACGGCGCGCCGATCGGCATAGGCATGGATCGAACCATTCGAAAGGCCCACATACAGCCGCCCGTCGTCCCCCACGATGGAGGCGGTCGCCTTCACGTCGACCGTCGGCTCACCCGGAAAAAATGTGACAACCCACCGGCCGGATTGGTCCTGTTCGAGGACGCCCTGGTCCGTGACGACCACGGGTTGACCGCGCAGGATCTGGACGAACCGGGCCGCCCGGAAAAAGTCTTCGGGAATCCGCCCCGCCGGCTCGAGAACGCCGTTCGCGGCAGCGCGCATAAGGTGGCCGGCCTTCTTGAGCAGCACCAGATCGGTGCCGGATACTGCCGCCGAGATCAGGTCGGCGACGCTGTCAGCTTTCAGCAGAGGGACGGCGCGGCCGTTCTCGAGCGACAGGATCCCGAGAATCCAGGAGTACAGGTAGGATTTCCCTCCCATGCGCCACAGGGCCACGACCTGATCATCGGCAAGACCCCCGTTGGAACGGTTCAGGCCGGTCCAGGCGCCATTTTCGAAAAACCAGACCCCGCCGTTGGTCGTGCCGACCCATAGCCGTGTTCCGTCCCACATAACGCTGGAAGCGGCCGGACCGCGCAGGGCGGGCGGCAGGGGCACCGTTCCGAACACCGGATCCGAGGGTGCGACAGCTGCCGGAACGGCCTGAACCGGCGGAACCGCCGACACAGCAGCAGGAACGGGCGCAGCCTGGACGGCAGGCAAAGGCGCCGGAGCGGCAGACGGGGCGGGTTGAACGGGCGCGACGGGACCGGGCGCGGCAACGTAGGTGCCAACGGTGGGCAGAATCATCGGAACCGGCTCGGCCGCGGGAACCGGTGCAGACAGAGCCGGTGTCTGCGGAGCGGAAACACCCGGTGTCGCCGACTGAACAGCAGGAATCCCAGCAAACGTGTGCAGGATGACGCGCCCCGGACCGACCGTGGCCACGAACTCCCCATTGATGGCAAGAACCTGCTGGCCGATACTGCCGGTCAGCTTCTCGAATCGACCGTCCCGATATCGGAACAAGCCCTCGTCTGAACAGACCAGCAGCGAGTCTCCCAGCATCGCCAGGTCGCGGATAACGCGGGGCTCTCCCGGGGAAAGCGGTGTCCAGACCCAATCCCGGACGTTCTTGAACCCCGCCACCAGGCCGTCGTCGGTACCTACGTAGATCGTCGAACGGTCCGCCGCCAGGGAAGTGATATTCCGCCCGGCCAGGACCTGGAGGTGAACAGGGGAAAAACTGGTGCCGTCCCCTCGCAGCAGGCCACGTTCATGCGCCACCCACAACTCGCCGTCGAGCCACCCGAACCCGCGCGGGGTCAGCCCCTGCGTGCCGAGCAGCACCACAGCGACCCCGTTGCGGCCCTTCAGCAGGCCGAAACCGACCGTGCCCAGCAAATGGCCGCCGTCGCTGGTCGGCGCAATCCGGTTCACCAGATCGGCGGGCAGCCCCACCCCCTCGTAGACTGGCTTCATCCCTGTGCCGTCGAGGGCGAACACTCCGCCATACCCGGCGATGAGCAGACGGTTTCCCTCCACGACAAGATGCCGTACAAACATCCCCTCCGGCAGGCCTGGGACATGCGTCGCCAAGCCTGTTGCGGGCTCGAACCGGGTCAGACCTCCGTCGCCGCCGATGAACAGGCTTCCCTGCCACCAGGCAGCCGAGGTGACGACCCGGTGGCCGTCGATCCGGAACTCGACCGTGCGGCCGAGCGTTCCCGCTCCTCCGGCCGGGATGCCCGTGCCAGCTGCCGGAAGAGCGAGATCCGTCCGGGGTTTCAGTATCAGGATCCCGCCGATGAACAGGAGGACGATGGTCAGGAACAGAATCTCGGGAGTCAATGCCCAAACCCGCTTCCGTAGGAATTCCTCGTGGGTCTCGAGCCGCGCGATTTCATCGGTCAGCATCACCAGGCGCTCCCGCTGCTCCCCCGACAGGGCGGCCCCTTCCGCATTGCCACCGCCTTTCTCGACCAGATCCGCCCGTCGGCGCCGGAGGGACTTGGCTCGCACGGTCAGCTTGCCGATCTCCAACCACCGAAAGACCTCGTCGATGGCCCAATGGACGCCATCCGCGCAGTGGCCAATGAAGCGGCCGGGAAACGACGTGCGGGAAATGGATCCCATTTCGAACAGCGGCTCCCCGCAGTGGCGGCAGTATTCGGCGATCGGGAAATTCGCCTGCTGGCAGCGCGGGCAGAGCTTCGGGGATTGTTCCATCGTCGCCTCCTCGTGCGGGGTCAGAGATACTCGGGAATGACCTGCGTCGAGGTCGAGCGCCGGTCTTCGACTTTGAGAATCGGCTTGCTCTGCCGGATCTCGCGATACCTGGTGATCGTTCCGAACGGGACCAGTTCGACCTCCACGGGCATGCCGAACGTTTCAGAGAGGGTTTTCCGCATCACGCCGGCCTCGTCGTGCATGCCGTATTCCTCGGCCGTGATCCGAATGCCGGCATCCTCGATGACGACCCGGTAATCCCCGAACAGACCATGGGTGAAAATCGCCTCTTCGAAATGCCGCACGCCGAGCCGACGGCCGTTCACGATGACGGTCAGCTCCCAGCGGCCGTGCGGAACGATGCTGGTCTTGAAACCGAAGGGGCAGGCACTGTCCGAGACGGTGACGAAATCGTCGAGGAGATACCGCACCATGGGCGTGCTGCGCTTCAGCAGGTTCGTATAGGCGAAGCGGCCCTCGCCCCGGCTGCCAATGCGGTTCAAATGCTCGTCAAACACCTCGGTATGGTAGATGGGCAGGACATGCTTTTCGCCACAGGGGCACGGCATCGAGAAGAAGCCCTCGACGCAGGCATAGACATCGATATGTTTGAAGCCGAACTCTCGCGCCAGAGCCTTGCTTCGCGAAGAGGCGCAGAGCTCGGCAGTCGAGAGGACGAGCCGGAGCTGTTCGAGCACGACCGGATACTGGTCGGGCGCGTCTTCCTTGAGGATGCGGAGCCAGCAGAGGATATCGATCGGTGTTCCGGTCAGAACCGCCGGCCGGAGGCGACGCAGCGCCCGGGCCATGCGTTCGGGGGTTGCGATCGTCGAGCGCGTGCCGACGTTGGCGACGACGCCACCGAGACTTTGCAGCAGGTCGCCGAACGTCATGCCGGCGACGGTGAAGCCAAAGGTGAGGCCGTTCACGACAGCACGGTTCTGGGAAAGCACGCGGTCGAGCTCGCCGATGAACGGGGTGATGCGGGCGAGCGCCCGGCCGCCGTGGAACTCGCGAAGAGTGAAGAAGGAAGGAGTCGGATACCCGGATGAACCGGTGGTTTCGCCGTAATAGACGACCCGGTCGCGCTCGGCGTCGGCCAGCACGTCGTAGGGGTCGGCGGATCCGAGGGCTTTCTTCAACGTCAGGGGCAGCGCCTCGAACTCGGCCGGGGGCCGTCCATACAGTCGCCGGTAGAAGGCAGTCTGCTCGAAGGCATAGCGGGCCATGCCAATCGGGGACTTCGCGGCGAGGGTCATGACGAGCAGATACAGGTCGCGACGCAGCCGGTTCCAGAGGCCGCCGTAGGTTTCCGTCAAGGACTCGCTCATACTGCCTCTCTCCTCCGCCGCCGGGCCGGGAATGCCGAATCTGTACCGCCGTGCACCACCCGGGCAGACCGGAATGCATCGGCCGCAGCTCATGCAGGAGCTTCGGTCGACAAAGTCGGCGAAGTTCCGCGAAACCCCCATCGGACAGACGCGTTCACAGGCCCCGCACCCGGTGCAGGAGGCACGCCGGTGGTCGATCCCGACGAGGCTGATCCCGTTGAAGAGGCCCCAGAACCCGCCCAGAGGGCACAGTACGCGACAGAAGATCCTGCCCGAGACCATCACCATAGCAACCAGCATCACGAGTGTCAAGGCGACGTGGAACAGGAGCTCGCCCTCGACGACGCCGGCTCCGGACAGCCAGCGCGAGAGGGGGAAGACGGATGGTGCCGCCGTCGTGAGCCAGTAGGGCCAGATGCCATACACCTTGCCCGAGGCGCAGAGGGTGCTGCAGAAGAAGTTGTGGCCGGTAATGCCAGTCCAGGCAAAACCGAGCGGGGCGAGGACGACGATCGCAAGTACCCAGTACCGCAGATTCGCCAGGCCACGCGGCAGCTTCCAGAGTTTCAGGCTGACCCGATCGATGATGTCGCTGATGAAGCCAAAGGGGCACAGCCAGCCGCAGATGCTCTTTCCGAGCACGAGGCCGAACAGCAGCATCGAGCCGATCAGGTGCACCGGCAGGATGGCCTTCGAAAGCAGGTTCTGTGCCAGCCCGACCGGGCAGGCGCCAGTCGCCATCTCGCACGCCTGGCAGTTGAGGAAGGGGAATGTGCCGAGACAGGAGCGCCGCAGCGGCCAGACGCCG
The DNA here is from genome assembly GCA_036567845.1 of Candidatus Ozemibacteraceae bacterium. Classification (GTDB taxonomy): domain Bacteria; phylum Muiribacteriota; class Ozemobacteria; order Ozemobacterales; family Ozemobacteraceae; genus MWAR01. Next base: position 6,615 of record DATCTT010000314.1, read on the forward strand.
CTGACCCGCACGACGCCGAGGCGGGCAACGACAAATGCCGCCCACTGGGTCAGGATGCGGGTGCTGCCGTGCCGGAAGAACTCCTCGTTGCGCCACAAGCCCAGGAACAGCAGCAGGGGGAACAGGATGCCGCCCAGGATCACGAGCGGATTCCAGTGCACGCGGTCGAACGTATACACCTTGGCGCTCGCATGGTCGGGCACGCCGGGCTCGAGGCGGTTCACGAATGAGATGCGGCCGGGCTCGTCGAAGTTGCCGTAGGTCATCTGCGGCCCGACCAGGTCGGGCTGGCCGAGATAGCTGCCGATCACGACCAGAAGCGTCGCCAGAACCAGCAGCCCGGTAAAAAGGCGCACGCGGGGGCTCATCGGGAGCTCTCCCCGATCGGTTCCAGCCTGGCGCCGCGGCAGACGGCGAGGCTGACATCCCGTGTATCGTTGCCGGTCGCGTCGAAGCCAAGCAGCCCGGTCACGCCCTCGAACCGGCCGATACCGGCCAGAGCATCGCGAAGACGCGAACGGCGCTCTTTCAGGTCTTCTGGAAGCGCCATGCCGAGGGAGGAGGCAGCGGAAGCCAGCAGTCTGACCGTGTCGTAGGCGTGGGCCGCGAACGAGTCGGCTTCGACACCGAAACGGGCGATGTAGGCGCGGCGGAAGGCCGCATTGCCGGGGGTCGGGGCATCCGCACGGTAGGGCGAAGTCACGACAACACCCTCAACGGCCGGATTGTTGCCCGCATAGAATGCGGGGGTCGCCAGGCCGTCCCCGCCGATGAGAGGGCCGGGAAAGCCGCGGCGTTTGAGTTCGGAAACGGCCGCCAGCCCCTCCGGCGCGAGCATCCAGAGGACAG
>DATCTT010000315.1:0-1720 GCA_036567845.1 Candidatus Ozemibacteraceae bacterium
ATGATTCGAACATCGCGCCGGGCAAGGGGTGCGAGCATGGCTTCGACGTAGATCACCTGGCCCGCATCGAACCCATGCGCGGCCTCCTCAATCTTCTCGGTGAACCGCACGATGGGCCGGCTGAACCGCTCAGGCCCTGGAATCTGGGCCTCCTGGAACAGCAGCTCCCCGGTTTCCGAAAAGAACCGCGGGAACAGCGACGGCTCGAAGCCGGTACGACGCAGATCGATGATCACACGCCGGGCTGCTTCCACACTGCCGGAGGCCGTCTCGGCAGCCTGGACGGTTGCCGATGCCACGGCCGTCCATGAGGCGAGAAACGCCTTGGGCTCCTGTGGCCGTGGCCGGAGCGCCGCAAGATACAGGGCCGATCGCAGGCTCATCTTCCCCGCGAAGGGCAGTTCCATGCGGCACCGCACCAGCCCGGTCACGTCGGGGTCGTAGAACACCGGCTCGGTTTCCATCAGAACCTGGCCCAGCCGCTCCTTCAGGGCGGCGTTGGCCGCGATCGCCGACCGCACGGTGAGTCCCTCCATCAGCGGCACGTCCAGGACCGCTGCATAGGCGTGGTGCATCGCATCCATCCAGGCCCGCGCCTTTTCCTCCTCGTAGGAAGTCGTCTCCTGCCAGGGCTGGCCGGCAAGCCCCCAGGTCGTCAGCACCTGGCGCTCGAAATCCACGGTCACCGATGCGACGACGGGCAGCTCGATTGCCCGGGCCGCGCCGAACGGCCAGAGAAGGCACAGCGCCAGCAGGGCGCCGGCGCCGTGGCGGAGAATCCGAAGGATGCGCGTGTTCATGCTGCGGTCCGTCAGTCGAAGGTCATGTGACCGCCGATATAATGCTCCTTCACGACGTCACCGTTGTAGAACGAGTAGTCGAACCGCACGTTGGGCAGCACGTGCATGCCAAACCCCATCGTCAGCGTGCCGTTCCACGAGCCGAGCCGGATCGTCAGGTCGTTTTCGATGAACTTCTTCTCGACACCCACCCGGTACTGCTGCTCGTTGGCGTCATGCGAGTTGGTGATGTTCGTCGCGTCTGCTGAGATGATCGTGCCCTTCGTCAGCGTGAACGCGCCGCCCAGATTGAGACTGACGCCGTCGCGATCCTCACCGGCCCCGTCGACGCGCTGCACGAGATTGTCGACGGTCATGCCGCCGGTGATCCGGTCATTGTAGTGATACATCAGGCCGAGGCCGAGAGACTGGGTGTCCCGCTTCGCATGGGTGCCCAGCGACTTGATCCACCGGTCCACGCTCGTGGCCCGAAGCTTGATGCCGCCATACAACTGCTCGCGGGCGAGCATCCGCCGCGCGATGGGAAACCGCGTGCCGAAGCCAAGCTGTAAATCCTCGATCTCGCGCTTCACCCCGCGGAACTCGCCCCCGACCAGCTTGCCGAACTCGACGTCCCGGTTGTCCTGGGTGTAGGCGACGCCATAGCTGTATTTCGGCCGTCGCGCGACGGGCTCCTCGAGCACGTTGTGTTCGAGATAATCCGTGATCGAAAACGTGTCCTTGGGGTTGTCCTCGTAGATGTGGCCGGTGAAGGCGAGAGACGTCCAGTTGAACATGTCGCGCTCGTTCACCTTCATCTGCAGCGAGGCTTCCCGACCCTGGATCTGGGACAGGCCGGCCGGGTTGTAATACGCGGCTGATTCGTCGTCCGAAACGCCCAGGAAGGCCCCGCCCATGCCGCGCGCGCGAGAAGACTGGGC
>DATCTT010000316.1:0-18530 GCA_036567845.1 Candidatus Ozemibacteraceae bacterium
GGCCGGATGAATGCCGCGATTCCCGGACTGTTCGAGCCGTATGTCGTTGACGGCGCCCATGTTCTTGTCTGGCCTGAGCGCATGCCCATGGGGGTTTCCGCCTATCAGATCCGGCGTCTTGCCGATCTGATGAGCGTGATCGGAACGGACCCCGCGGCGAAATTCACTCTCAAACGCAATATGGGCTTGTATGCCTATTTTCTCAGCGATGCACCGCCGGTTCTCGACCTGGTTTCGATGCATCTGCTGGAGCGGGTCGCCGAGGTGAATCCGGCCGGGCATCACACCTGGTTCGGCGCCTGGTTTGGCACGCGTGCCGGGGTCATGGCCGTGATGAACCGGCGGGTTCTCCGAAAATGGCAGCTCCTGCAGCGGTTGATCGATCGGGCCAACCGGCGGCAGACGATGATCCGGTTCGGCATCTCCCGATACGGTGCCCGGGACTCGGGAAAGGAACGGCTCGCCGTCATCCGCCGCGGTGAGGCGCTGGCCTGGCTTGAGGACTCATCCGAAGATGCCTTCTGCATCCGCGACGATCGGCTGTTCATGCGCCTCAATCTCGATCCGGCCTGGCGGGTCTGGGCCGATGCGTCGCTCGATGTGACGCACCGTGGGGACGCGCAGCGGAAACGCGCTCTGGCGTTGTCCGTCGGCCTGCTTCTGGCGCTCTCCGGCGTCAGTTTCGGTCTGCTCGTCGCCGGCTGGAATATCCCGATGGCTCTGCGGCTCAGGGTCATGGTGCTCTTCGCGATGGCCACGGGATTACCGCTGTCCGGCCTCGCCGTCACGGGATACGACGATCTGCAGAAGACCCGTGACGTGCTGCTCGACGGCGGACGCCGGCAGCTCGTCGAAAACCTTCGCGCGATCGAGGGCGGCCTGGCGCGGTTCGGCAGGGCCCATGCCATGCGGCTGGCGCGGCTTCGAGACTCCTTCTACCGGCCGGGGGAACCCTATGATTTTCCCGCCTTCGCCCAGAAGCTCTTCCGTCTCACGAAAACCCTGAACGGAAAATCGCCTGTGGTGCTCCTGAAATCCGGCAAAGCCTTTCGCATGGAGGGCAAAATCGAGCGGGAAACGATGCTCGAGGGGATCAGCATCGAGCTCATCCGGCGGTACAACCGGGGCATGGGACTGTCCGCAAAAGAGCCGGAGAAGTTCGCCCTCGCGTCACTCATCCTCGATGACAACACGGCCCGGAAGATCATGACTGGCATCATCCGGGCGCGCGGTCAGCTCACCCATCTCAACTTCGGCACCGAGGACAAGTTCAGCTGCACGGACTTCATTCTCGGGCCGGGCGGATCGGCGGAAGGCGTCTTCTTCGTCACCTGGGAACCGCGCGACCTTGCTCTGAGCTATCTCCGGCAGGACGTCCTTCGCCGCCAGAGGAATCTCGCGCACAGCCGCCTGTTTGCCATTCACGACTGGGACCCGACGCGTTCGGTGCCTGCCGACGCCCTCGACCAGCCCTGGCTGAGGCGTTTCGTGGAGCGGCTTCGCTCGCGGCGCACCCAGCTGTTCGACGAAGTCGTCGTCAACGGCCAGAGATGGCTGCTGGCGGGCGTTCCATGCCGCGAACTCCAGGAATACCTGCTGGTTCAGGCCCTGCCGGTCGATCGTTTGACCGGCCCCGTGGATGGGCTCCGATCAGATATAATATGGGGTTGTATTCTTTGTCTGCTGCTCTCGCTCGGCGTCGCGGCAGCCCTCGCTCAGCAGATCCTGCGCCCCGTCGCCGTGCTGACATCCGGCGTCGATGCGATGCGCGACGGGCGGTATCGCACCCGGCTTCCCGTTCAGGGGAACGACGAGTTCGGCGCCCTGACGGTCTCGTTCAACCAGGCGCTCGAACGGCTCGAGGAGCTGTCGACGGCGCGGGCATTCCAGGAACGCCTCTTCCCGGCAGAAACCCTCCGTGCCGGTGGTGCGGAAATCACGGGCATCTGCCAGACCGCGACCGAACTTGGCGGGGACTACTTCGATTACTTCGGGATCGGGGAGGGGCGTGTCGTGATTCTGATCGGGGATGTGGCCGGCCATGGCGCCGGCTCGGCCCTGCTCATGGCAATGGCCAAAGGATTCGTCTCGGTCGAGAGTCGCCGGAATGGGGATCCTGCGCATGTTCTCGCGGGACTGAACGAGATGATCTTCTCCTCGATGAGCCGCCGTCTGATGATGTCAATGTGCTACGGCCTTCTCCAGACCGATACCGGCCTGCTCAGGATCGCCAACGCCGGCCACTGTCCGCCCTGGATCGTTCGCAACGGCGCGGACAAGGCCGAGGAGATCCGCCCCGTCGTCGGCGGATACCCGCTTGGCACCCGCCGGAACATCGTTTACCGGTGCGAGGAGATTCGCCTTGGCCCTGGCGACCGGGTCTGGTTCTTCACGGATGGATTTCCCGAGACCCTTGGGCCGCGGGGTGAGCAGCTCGGATATCCGGGTCTCGCGGCGATGCTGATGAAGGCGGATGGTTCTGACACGAGGGCCCGGTGTCGCGATCTGCACCGGCTCTGTGCGTCCTGGCGCGGCGGGGCGGGCCAGGCCGACGACATGACCGCCATCCTCCTGGAGAACCATGCCGCCGGCTGAGCTCCGTCACCAGCCGAGGAGCAGCTTTGCACCCCCGATCAGGATGATGGCGACGACGGCGAAGAGAAATTTTTCCCGGAGCTGGTTGGGGTCCTGCTGGATGGGTTCGTTGTCTGACATGGGATGGCTCCTTGAACACGACGAGGCATGACGGGCCATGCATACGTTTTGCACGTCCTTCCGCCATTTGCGGAAAACGACCGTGTCCGGAAAAGACAAAGCCGCCGCCCGCTTGATGCGGATGGCGGCCCGACCATCCTGGTTCACCTTCGGATGAACATCCGAACCCTTCGCTTCTGAGAATATAGAAATTTTGGCCGTTTGACAAGGGACTGGTTTCTCCTGTCCTCCTCAGGGGGTCAGAGTTTCGAGTCGTTCGATGACGGCGCGCGTGATCCACGATGGAGTGGATGCTCCGGCCGTGACGCCGACGGCTTTCACCCCCCGGAAAAAAGCCGGGTCCAGTTCAATAGCTGTTTCTATGTGGACGGTCCGCACGCCCCGGGACTCGGCGATTTCGGCGAGCCGGCGGGTGTTCGCGCTGTCCCTGCCTCCGACGACGACCATCGCCTCGACCTCGGCCGCGAGCTGCTCGACTTCCGCCTGGCGGTTCGAGGTGGCCTTGCAGATCGACCGGATGATCCTGCACTCGGGGATCCGGTCGGAAACGGCCTGCGCGATCAGTTCATACTGCTTTTCGTGGAATGTCGTCTGGGCGATTACGATCGCCTTGGGGACGGGCGGGATGGACGCCACCTCCTCGACGGAGGCGATCACGAGATGATTTCCCAGCGCGAAGCTCTGCAGACTCAGAATTTCGGGATGATGCGGATCCCCGACGATGACGACGAAATATCCCTCGCTCACCGCTGTTTTGATGCGGTTCTGGCTCGACACGACGTGGGGGCAGGTGGCGTCGACGATCGTCAGACCGCGTGCTCGCATCTCTTCGATCTCTGCGACGGGCATGCCATGGGCCCGGATGATCAACGTCCCCGCGGAAACCGATCTCCAGTCGTCGACGCTGCGGATCCCCTTGCTTTCGAGCTCTGCGACTGCCTGGGGGTTGTGGATCAGGGGACCGCAGGTGTAGATCGGCATGCCGTCCCCGGCCGTCGCGGCCGTGCGAAGTGCCAGGTCGATGGCACGCTGGACACCCATGCAGAAACCTGCGGTTCTGGCGAGTTTGATCTCCACGAGGATACCCCTCCCTTCCGTTTCGCCCATGATAGTCACCCCAAAACCGCCACGCAAGCGCCCCGGATTCAGGGGACCTGGTTCAGACGCTGCCGGTAGAAGTCGCGGGCGGCTTCGTGCAGCATGTCGCTCTGGATGCCTTTGAGGGCCTGATCGAGCGAGATGGCTGCGGCGGCCGGGCTGAGGCTTGTCAGGTAGGGGGTGTGATCGAAGAGCAGTTCGAGAATGCGCGTGGCGAGGGACCTCTGTAGCTCTGCCGTGGTCACGAGAAGCGCGCGCAGCCCGATCGTCTCCACATCGACCGCTTGGCCGGGGTAGGTGTGCGCGGGAATGGTTTCGGGCTGCCAGAACGGGTGGCGGGCGGTCACTCGGCGCCGAACGGGCTCAGGGAACGGCAGAAGCCGGATCGGGATGCGCCTGGCGAGCAGGGCGACACCGTCGACCGGAACGCCGCCGCTGAAAAAGACGGCATCGACGTATCCCCCCTCGAGCGCCGCCGTCGCTTTTGTGAAGCCGAGATACGTCGGGGTGAACTCCCCCGCGTGAAAGCCGAGACTTGCCATGATCATCCGGGCATTCTCGGCTGTCCCGCTCCCCTCTTCGCCGAGCACGACGTTTTTCCCCCGCAGATCCGTGAGAGCGGTGATACCCGAATCCTGTCGCACCGCGATATGGAGCACCTCGGAATACAGCGAGGCGAGCACCCGTAGTTCGGGGAACGGCCTGCCCTCAAAACGCTCCCGCCCGTGGAAGGCATGCAGGGCTACGTCGTTCTGGACGAGCGCCAGGGCGATCTCGCGCCGCCGGAGATACTCGATGTTGGCCACCGATCCGGCCGTCGGCTCCGGAATGGCAACGATCCCGTCGAGGTTGGCGTTGAACAGGCGTGCCATCGCCGTTCCCAGCGGGTAATAGACGCCGTTGATGCTCGCGGTGCCGATCGAGAGGAACCGCTTCACCAGCCGCGTCTCGATCTGCCCCGCCGCGGATGCCGTCGTCGTGCCCATTGCCGCCTCACCGGCAACATCGGATGGAACGAACGCGGTGAGGAAAAGAACGAGGGAAATAGATATATATGTATTACGATACTTCATCGGTATAGATGCTCGTGCAGTTTCTGCCGCGCTCCTTACAGTGATACAGGGCCTTGTCGGCTTTGCGGATCAGCGTGACCTTGTCGGCTGCCATAAGCGGGTATTCGGAAATGCCGATGCTGATGCTCACATGGAGCTGCTCCTCCCCCCACAGGAACGGATGGGAGTTCACACGAACCCGCAGGCGTTCGGCGAAGATGAGCGCCTGTTCCGCCGTCGTGTGGGGCAGAATGACTGCGAACTCCTCGCCGCCATACCGGCACGGGATATCCGAGCCCCGGACGGCGTCCCGGATGATCTTGGCCGTTTCCCGCAGCACGTTGTCGCCCTGCTGGTGCCCGTAGGTGTCGTTGAACCGCTTGAAATGGTCGATGTCGAACATGAGCAGCGCGAGAGGTTCGTCATACCGTTTCGCGCGCTTGATCTCGTCGTCCAGCTTGATCTGGAAATACCGGTGGATGAACAGCTGGGTCAGGCCGTCCGTGATCGCGAGCTCGTGAAGCCGGGCGTTGTCGCTGGACATCGCGACCTGACTGGCGATGGTCAGCAGGATATCCTGGTCGTCGATCGGGAAGTTCAGGTTGTCTGAATAGTCTGAAATATTGATGACGCCGAAGGCCTTTCCCTGAACGATCAGCGGCAGCGACAGCAGCCGGCCGGGCGTCGCGGCCTCATGCTCGGGAGGGTATTTCTTGAACCGCGGATCGGTCGCGCAGTCGTTTGAAACCACCGGCTGTCCGGTGGAGAGGGCCAGGCCGGCGATTCCTTCTCCGACACGGAGGGTGATCCGCTCCTGAAGGCTGGCGGCGGACGTCTTTTCCTCGCCGAACCGGTGGACGCTCCGGAGGACCAGCTGGTCGTCGTGTTCCGCGACCAGCATGATCGAACCCCTCTTCGCGAGAAAGATCGTGACGATGTAGACGAGGGCTTCGTCGAGCGCTTTCTGGTAGGTGGGGGCGTTGTTGATGATCTGGGAGATTCGGTACATCGCGCTCAGCTCGAACACCTTCTTGCGAATGCGGCTCGTCATGTCGTTGAAACACGAGGCGAGGAACCCGATCTCGTCCCGTCTGTTCGAGATGACGTTGCCCCTCAGGTCGCCTCCCGAGATCCTGGTAACCTTGTCGGCGATGGCGATGATGGGCGAGGTGATGCGCATGCTGAACGCCGTGCCAGCCGAAAAGGCGATGATCATAACGACGAGGATGACCAGGCTGATGTTCCATTTTATCTGGTGCACGATAGAATACACCTCGCCCGCATCCTGGACGACGATGATGCGGAGGTCGTGATGGAGGATCGGCAGGATCACCGCCACGCGCGGCGGATCCTCGGGGCGCGGGCCGGTGATGTCGTATCCCCCAAACTCGAGGTTCATCAGCCGCTCGACGAGACCCGCCGAGGTCCCAGGCGGCTCGAGGAGATTTTCCCCCGATCTCGTCACGAGGAAATAGCGAAACGTGGTTCCCAGCATCATACCTTCAAGGGTCTTGCGCAGCTTGAGGAACGAGGCGGTCATGACAAGAGTGGGTGAGCCGGCGGTCTCACGCAGCGGTAGACGGATGGCGAACGAACTCTGGCCGAACCGGACGGTGTCGCTGCTCGTCAAAACCTGCTGCTCGATCTCAGACAGCCCAGGGATTGCACCGGCGGTTTTCGCCGAGTGGGCGAGAATCGCGCCGTCCGAGGCACACAGGACGATCCGGTCTATGAATTCGTAGCTGAAATCCATCTGCCGCAGGGCCTCGACGGCCTCGGGCGAGGTGGGGACAGCCAGGCGGGCATCGTTCCGGAGATGGCGCGCGAGCTCCTCGTAGGTTGTGACATACCGGTCGATCTCGGCCTTTACCTGCTGCACGGCCTGGAGATTGCTCTTGATCAGCAGATCACGGGTGATTCCTGTGAGAACGGAGACTGCGTAAAAGCCGAGAATGGCCAGGGGAACGAGCGAGATCAGGAATATGCCGAACCAGGTTTTGACCTTGATGCTGTGAAGCGGAGAGATGCGCAGCGACGACGGTTCGCCAGCCTTGGCGGCTGTCCGGATGGCTTCGCTGGACACTGGTATCCCCTCTCTTTGTGTCGCTTAGGCCGCAGCATGCAGTCTCGCAACGAGTTCATCCTACCCGACACTGTGCTTCTCTGGCAAGCCGCGCACGATTCGGTTAAAAAAGGTATACTTTAGTTCAGAGAGAAAGGTTTTCAGGAGTGAGGGTATGGGTCATCACACGATGAAAGACGCCTATACGCGGATGACGGAGCGCCTCAATCGCCACCCGCAGGGCGCGCCCCCATCGGATCTTCTCGCGGCGATCCTGCGCATGCTCGTGTCGGAACGCGAGGCCGGCCTGATCGCCGCCCTGCCAATGCGCCCCTTCACCGTCACCGCCGCCGCCCGCCGCTGGAAGATGGATGTCGCCTCTGCCGCGGGCGTGCTCGCGGAGCTGGCTCATCGCGCGCTTCTGGTGGACATCCCGGGGCCGGAGGGGCTCGTCTACATCCTGCCGCCCCCGATGGCCGGATTTTTCGAGTTCTCCCTGATGCGGGTGAGGACAGACCTCGATCAGAAGGTGCTTAGCGAGCTGTTCTACCAGTATGTCAACGTCGAGGACGAGTTCATCCGGGGGCTGATCGTCGGCGGCACCACGCACATCGGCCGCGTCTTCGTCGACGAGGGTGCGCTTCCCGTCGCCTCGTCGCTGGAAGTCCTCGATTGGGAGCGCTCGTCACGGATGATCGCGGAGGCGACGGATGTCGCCGTCGGCATCTGCTACTGCCGCCACAAGATGGAGCATGTCGGAAAGGCCTGCGATGCCCCCCAGGACACGTGTCTGACGCTGAACATGGTAGCCGGTTCGCTCATCCGGCATGGTCACGCCCGTGAAATCACGAAGGATGAGGCGATGCGGGTGATCGAAGCGAGTCGAGAGCGGCATCTCGTCCAGTTCGGCGAGAATGTCCGGACGGGGGTGAACTTCATCTGCAACTGCTGCGGCTGCTGCTGCGAGGCGCTGGTCGGATACAGAAAATTCTCGACGCTCCGGCCGGTCCATCCAGCCCCCTTTCTGCCGGCTTTTTCGGGGGAAGACCGCTGCCGGGCCTGCGGAAACTGCGCGCGTCTCTGCCCCGTCGGCGCCTGGTCGGTCGACGAGGGCCACCCCAGGCTGAATGCGTCGTTGTGTCTCGGATGCGGTGTCTGTGTGCGGGGCTGCCCGTTCGGGGCGCTGCGCCTGATCCGACAGGAGCGGGGACCGATCACGCCGGTCGATACGGCCGAACGGGTCGTCCGGATGGCGGTCGAACGCGGAAAACTCCAGAACTTCGTTTTTGACAACCGTCTCCAGTTCAGCCACCGGGCGATGGGTGCCCTGTTCGGCGCGGTGCTGCGGCTTCCCCCGGTGAAACGGGCCCTGGCCGCCGGCCAGCTGGGCTCGGCCTACCTCGACCGCCTCATCGCCCTGGCCCGCCTCCCCGAAACCGAGTAAATATATAATATATATTACTTTACTACAGAGGCGCAGAGACACAGAGAACGGCCAATACGAATTTTCCGATCCCCGAACACCGCAGGGGCGGATCGTGATCCGTCCGGGGTCGCACACCCCGACCATGCTGATCCGCAGATGTCACAGGTATTCTCCCGGTCACGATGGGGCTTTCCCTCTGTGTCTCTGTGGTGCGTACTTCCGCTTTCGTGATGATGGGGCCTGTCGTCAGTGCCTGGGGGCGCGGTCGAGGCCGCCGTCTTTGACCCACGCGGCGAGACGTTGCATTCCTTCCTCGATGCCGACGCGGGGCTCGTAGCCGAGATCGCGCCGGGCGGCCGTCAGGTCGAACCAGTGGGCGGTCGACATCTCGCGGGCCATGAACCGGGTCAGTTTCGGTTCGCCCTTCAGATGGAAAAGCCCGTAGACAAGCTCCAGCAAACCGCCGATCAGCCAGCCTGTCGTTGGGGATATGGAACGGGTTAGGGGCGGCACGCCGGCGGAGCCGATCATCATGTTTACGATATCCCAGAGCGGCCGCGGATCGCCGTTCGAGATGAAGTAGGCCCTCCCCGCGACGGGCGAGCCCGGCTCGAGCCGCTCGGCCGCGAGAATGTGCGCATCGGCGGCGTTGTCGACGTACACCGTGTCAACCTTGTTTTTGTTATCCCCAATCATCACCAGTCGTCCGGCTTTCGCCGCCGCGACCATCCGGGGCGCGAGGTGGTTGTCGCCGGGGCCCCAGATCAGGTGGGGCCGCAGCGCGACGGTTGCGAGGTCGGGGCCGTTCGCGGCGAGCACGTGCTTTTCCGCGATCGCCTTCGTTGCCGGATAATGAGTCTCGTAATGGTCGGGATACGGCACCGACTCGGTCGCGTTTTCCATGTCGTTCCCGTCGAACACCACGCTCGGCGAGCTGGTGTAGACCAGGCGCCGGATGCCGAGCTTGCGGCAGGCCGCGACGACGTTCTCCGTCCCGGTGACGTTGACCCGGTAATACTCCTCATACGGACCCCATATGCCGGGTTTCGAGGCGACATGAAAGACAAGGTCGCAGTCCCGGCAGGCTTCGAGCACAGCCGCGGGATTGCCGAGATCACCGCTGACACATTCGACGCCAAGCTGTTCGAGCTCGGGATACCTGCCGCGCGAAAAGCTGCGGACCGGCAGACCGCGTTCGCGGAGCATCTTCACGAGGGTCTTCCCGAGGAAGCCACCGCCTCCCGTGACGAGGATTTTCTTGCAGGTTTTGAGTCCCGGATCGACGATGCGGATCTCGCTCATTTCGTGCTCCTGATGGATTCAGCGTTTGAGGTGTTCCGCCGCCCATACCGCGAGCTTCTCGCGGCCGATCTTGGCATTGTGGCGGATATCCACCGGGAATTCCGGATGGAAAAGAAATGTGGTGATCTCCCGGGTGTGCTCGTGAGCGGCTCCGAGAGCCCGAAGCTCCGAGATGATGGCCGTCTGATCGACCGTGCCGGCGTTTTTTTCGAGCTCGACGCACAGTACCGGTGTCTGGCGACCGCGCGTGCCGATCCCGACCAGGGCTGTGCGGTACACCTTTGGGTGCTGATTGAATACGGCCTCACATGGAATCGTGAACAGCGTCCGGCTGGCGGTTTCCACGCGGTGCGATTTGCGGCCGCAGAACCAGAGCCGGCCGCTCGCGTCGATCCGGCCACAGTCGCCCATCCGGTGCCAGACCGTGCCGTCAGCCGCCCGGATCTTCGCCAGGGCCGTCGCTTCCGGTCGTTCGTAGTACTCTCGCGTGACGATGGGCCCGCTCACGGCGATCTCGCCCGTCACACCGGTCGGCAGCACGAGCTCCTCCGACCAGGCCGGAATCGGTTCGTCGGTGATCCGGATGATCCGAACTGTGACCTCGGGAACATGGCGCCCGATGCAGGTGCCGCCGCCCCGCGCCGTTTCTGCGGCCGTGTCGCCCAGGATCTCGTGGCTGCCGATATCGCTGACCGGCAAAGCCTCCGTCGCGCCATACGGCGTGTGGATCTGCGTCGTTTCGGGCAGCATCTTCTGGAACCGCGCCAAAACGTCATTCCGCGCCGGGGCGCCGCAGGAGATAACGGTGCGCAGCGTCGGAATCTTGATCCCGTGAGCTTCCCCGTAGCGGCTCAGGGTGTTGACGAGGGCGGGGGAGCCGAACATCACGGTCGCGCCGTTGTTCTCGATCGCCTCGATCAACTTCACGGGATCCGCATCGGCCGGCCGGGTCGCGTCCATGTCGGGGATGACGACGGTTGTGCCGAGGCAGGCATCGAGGAGGGCAAACAGCGGGAATGTGGCCAGATCGACGTCGTGCTCGTCGAACCGGTACAGTTCCTGGATGAACTTCACCTGGTGCATCAGAATGTTGTGTGTGTACACGGCACCTTTGGAGATGCCTGTGCTGCCGCTGGTGAACATGATCGCCCCCGTCTCGTCGCCCATGTCTTCGATGGGGAACGGCGAGCCGTCCGGATCCCGCGTATCGGAGAGCGTGGCCCCGCCCCAGAACAGCCGCCGTCCGTGAGTGACGCAGATGCGGATCGAGGCCGGCGACCAGCGCAGGAGTACACGGGCGGCGTGGGCTTTCGGTACCCCGATGAAAGCTTCGGGAGCCGCTTCCCCGAGACACTTGCCCAGGTTCTGGATGCCGATGCCCGGGTCGATCAACACGATGACGGCTCCGAGCTTGAACAGGGCGAACGTTGCCACGAAAAACTCCAGGCTCGGCGTCAGCATCAACGCGGTGCGCATGCCCCGCCGGATGCCAAGCTTCTGGAACCCCCGGGCGTGCCGGTTGCTCTCTTCCTCGAGCTGCCGGAATGTCAAGTGGGTGTATGAGACCCGGCCCGAGGCATCACGGCTCTGCGGAAATACAACGGCCCGCTTGCTCGGGAGCCGTCTGGCCCAGTCCCGGATGAAGGCGGCCATGTTCACGGGCTGTTGTGGCATGTTCATGTGAAGGCCTCTATATAAATATTATGATATATCAGTGTGTGTGATCGAGAAGTTTGGCGGGTTTCTCGAGACCCTGTTCGACGGAGCGCTTGATGGCATCGAAATGCGGGCAGGGAAAGCCGAGCGGGGTGCCCTTCCGCATGCACGAGGCAAAGGCGACGACCTCGGCCCCGCGCTCGATCAGCAGGTTCACCCGGGCGAGCACGGATTTGCCGGGACAGCCGCCGCAAGAGACGAAGCCGATGATCTGGGACGGGCCGACCTCGGCGAAAGCGCCTTTTCCGGCTGCTGCGAAGACAAAATCGGCCGTGCCGGGGCAGTATTCCTCGGTCTGCCGGCAGCGGATGATGCCAACCTTCATCGGTGCAACCTGCTTTCCACCCCGCGGAGGGTGCGTGATTCCGGGTGGATCAGAGCGGATGGCGCGCGAAGAACTCGCGCATCAGGCCGATGACTTTCTCGCCGACATCCTCGAGCAGGTAGTGGCCGGCGTCGGGGAATGTGTGAACACTGGCCTGGGGCAGGTGCTTCCGCCATGTGTTCAGGAATGCCCGCTTGAAGATGAAGTCACGCTGGCCCCAGCAGATGAGGGCCGGGGTGTTTCGGAACTGGGCCAGGCCGCTCTCAATCTGCTTGATTGTGCCCCATGACGGGTCGCCTGGCCGCAGTGGGATATCCTGTACGAAATGCGTCGTCGCGACCCGGTTCTTCCATGAGTCGTAGGGGCCGGTGAAGGCGCGCTGCAGCTCCTCGCTCAGCGGCGTGTAGGTCGAGGTGCGGGCTGCGATCTCGGCGAACGCGTTGAGACCGCGGTTGGCCCACTCGCCGAGCCGGCTGTTCCGGAACAGCCACAGGGGCCACGGGAACTCCATCTCGTCGGGCAGCGGGAATGCCGCCGTGTTCATCAGCACCAGCCGCTTCACGCGCAGGGCATTGCGATTCGCGAAGCCCATGCCGATCGCGCCGCCCCAGTCGTGCAGCACGAGAGTGATCGGGCGGGTGATGTTCAGGTGGGCGATCAGCGCCTCGAGATCGCGGATGCGCTGCTCGAGGGTGTAGCTGTACCGTTTCGCGTCGGGCTTGTCCGAGAGGCCGCAGCCGATGTGGTCGGGGACGATGACCCGGTACTCGTGGCGGAACGCGGGAATCAGCGCCCGGAACAGGAACGACCACGAGGGGTTGCCATGGACCATCACGATCGGATCGCCCTCGCCCTCGTCGAGATAATGCTGGCGCAGGCCGTCGTGTTCGAACCAGTGGCTGCCGAAGGGATACAGGTGCCGGAAATCTTCTATATTGAAAGGTTTATTATTGCTCATCGTTCGTTCCGTCCGTTACCATCGCCAGCCCATCATCATGCTGTTCAGGCCGCTTCCGATGCCGATGAAGCCGACCTTCATGCCGGGCTGGAGAATGCCGCGCTCCATCGCGATGGCGGCCGTGACCGGCAGCGAGACGGTGCCCATGTTTCCGAGATAGGGGAAGGTCGAGAAATCCTTGTCGAGCGTGATGCCGAGCGCCTGGAGAATCGCATCCCGGTTCGCCGTGGCGACCTGGTGCGAGATCAGCCGGTCGATCTCCCCGGCTGCCCACTGCATCTCGTTGTAGAAGGCCTTGCCAACGCGCGCAACGAGCTCGCCGCCATGCTTGAGCAGGCCGATCGCGTTGGTCTCCATCATCTGCGACGCCCGCGGCGGGACATGTGTGTCGGCGCCCCAGCGGCACATCCGGTGATGTTCGGGGGCGCCCATGTTGAACGCGCCGAGAAGCTGCGGCCGGCCCGGGCCATACGAACCGTCGCTGAGGACGACCCCGACCGCGCCGGAGCCGCCGGTGAGCGTGGCCAGCGCCTGCTTGAAAAACTCCATCGTCCCCTCGGCAAGCATCCGCTCCATCATGATCGTGGTGATCTCGCGGGCGGTTTCACACGCCACGACGAGCCCTGCCTTGATCTGGCCCAGCTCGATGCGGTTTGCCACGTCGACGATGCCGGTCAGAACGCCCATGCATGCGTTCGAGACGTCGTGGATGGCCGTCGAGGCTTTGACCCCGAGCTGCGCGGCGACGCCGCACGCGGTGGCCGGCTCAAAATTGTCGCGGCAGACGCCGCCGTACACCACGGCGCCGATGTCCTCCTCGGGGATGCCGGACTCGGCGATCGCCTTCAGGGCAGCTTTTGCCGCACCGTCGGAGTTCAGGTGGCCCGGATCCCACCAGCGCCGCTCGCGGATCCCTGTCAGGGCCTCGAGTTGGCCCGGCTGGAGGAACAGCTTCTTGTACAGCGGCGAGAGCCGCTCCTCGATCCAGGTCGAGGTGATGATGTTGTGCGGCAACTCGTAACCGATCGATTCGAGGAAGACGCGGCTGTATTTCATGGAGTGACCGGATGCCTTTCTGACGGCCTCGCAACTGGAACGGCGCGGACCTCAGAGGCCCGGAACCAGCCGGATGGCGAACTCCCTCATGTTATATATCACGCGACCGTCGACGTGCAAGTATCCCGCGCCGCGCACGAGCCGCTGATCGTCGTCGAATGCCTCGATCACCGCTTCCACTGTTACGAGCCGGTCTGTCGGGATGATCTGGCCTCGGTATGACCAGGAATGCTTCACACCCGTCGCGATCGGCTCGAAATGCCACGGACCGGGTGGGAGATTCGCTCCCCACCGGTGCAGCGCGGCCGCCTTGAGGAGTTGGATGAACGCCTCGAGGCCCAGCGAGCCCGGGATGACCGGATCCTGGTAAAAGTGCGCCTTGAAGAACCATTCGCTCGGATTGACCGCCTTGGTGCCGCGCAGGAAGCCGAGCTTCTTCGGGCCGCCATCCGGGATGAACAGGTCGATCGTATCGAGCATACGGTAGGACCTGCCTGGAAGCGCGAGGCCGTCTTCCGGCGGTGTCGCGGGATCACCCGGGTGCAGCGGGGCCGTGTCGGGCCAGGCCGGCGGCAGCGTCTGGCACGCGAGCTCCTCGGGAGTGGGGGTGTACAACTGGGCGCCCCGGATACCGACCTGGTTGGCAAGGGCATCCTCGGTGAAGAACCCGAACACGGTATCGCCCTCATACACCGGTCGCCCCTGGCGGGTGACCCTGAATGTGTACCCCTGGATGATCATGCCGCCCGACTGGGCGATCTTTGTCACGGTGATATCCGCTGTCAGCGTGCCCGCATCGCGCCGCAGATCCTCGTGCAGGATCGCGTTGCCGTCGAGGTTGCGGAAATGCAGGTTCTCACGGCTTGTCATCGCCGAGCCCATGTAAGCCGCGAGCCAGCCACACACCTGGAGCGGGAACTCGAGGATCACCGAGAAGGGCATGCTGCCCTGCCGGTTGGCCCGGAAATACCAGGCATCGGCCGGAACGTCATACTCACCCTGGACCGTACCGCCCGGCGCCATCCTGAGCGCCTGCGTCGTGAGGGCCGTGATCCGGTCGAGGAACAGATAGGGAGGCCCGGGAAGCCGTGCCAGGAACCGCTCGGCATCGAATGGCCGGAAGGCGTCGCCGAAACAGAGCGACGGCTTTCCTATCGCGTATTCCAGAATCTGCCGGGCCGTGAACAGCTCAGGCTTGCGCGCGGAAACAGCTGCTGGGGTGCTTCTTCCGGCCCAGAGAGCCTCGATCTGCTCCCGGTTTGTGTTCGTGAGCCGGATCGACATGTCGAGACACTGGACGATCATGCGGCCGTCGGCGAACATCAGTGCGTCGGCGAGCGCGTATGGCTCGGGGTTGTACCCGATCTCCTTGATCGTGATCTCATACAGCGCCTTTTTCGTGCCGGGAATGACCTGGCCGCGGCACCGCAGCCGGCTGCGCACTTCCGGAATCGGCTCGAAGCTGCTGGCGGGCGACTCGGCGACCCAGCCCATGCGCAGCAGGTAGACGCGGAGGGCCTGCATGCAGGACTCGTACATCAGCGTGCCGGGCATAACCTGGTCGTCAACGAAGTGGCTGGTCAGGAACCAGGCATCGGCCGGGATGTCGATCTCCGCTTTGATGAGGCCCAGATTGAATCGGCCGCCGGTCGGATCGATCGAGGTGACGCGGTCGATCATGGAGAGTTTGCCGCCGGGCAGCGTCTGGGGGCGGGTGATGGGCAGACCGGCGAACTCGGGACCGAAAGCGGCGGCCAGATCGCCCCGGCGCAGGGCCGCGATCGCGGCATCGCCGAATGACTCGATCCGCATCGGAACGAGTCTGTCGAGCTCGGGGGGGCGGCGGCGCGGCTCGGGCCGCACGTCATCCTCAGTGAGGACGATGCCGCGCCCGTCGTTCAGCTGCCGGTCGGTGAAGAAGCCGGCGCAGCCGTCGCGCATCGTGATCAGCTGCCGTCCTTCGACGGTGCCGTCGAACTCGAAGAAGAACAGATAGGTGTCGGCCTGGCGGATGAACCGGTCGACACGGATGTCATACCGGACCGTCGTGCCGGGCCGAGGAAGCGGGCCATGGAAGGTCACGGTCGCGTCGAGCAGCCGGTATTTCGCAATGCCCTTCGTCTTGAAGTCGATGCCTAGCCAGGCCGAGAGGAACAGGTCCGCCTGACCCGCTTCGACCGCGAGGCCGGTGGGCATGCGGTCGCCGTCGAGATACCACGCGCCTGGAAGCACGTCGTGCTCGGTTGCCAGCTCGCCGGATTTGAGCGAACCCTTTTCACCGCGGCAGTAGAGGATCCGGTCGACGAAGTTGAGCGGCTCATTGGGCAGACGGACCCGCGTCGGATACGCGTCGATCGGGGCGAAGAAGTCGCCGAGAGCCTTGCCGATCTTGCCGATGGCGAACTCCATCGAGCCGGCGCGGTCGAGAAAGACTGGAACGGCCGGCTTTGCAGAGACTGCGGGGGAAAGCGGCGGAACGGCGAGACCGGCTGAATCGCGCGATTCAGGCGCCGCCGGCCCGCTTCCCGTTCCGTGCGGGGCGGATGTGGGTATGGCCGGAAGGGCGGGGGGGGGGAGCGGGATATCGGTGCTGGCAAGCTCAATCAAGCGTGTCTGCATGCGCAGCGTCTCGTTGGTGCATCGCAGGAAGGCTTCATGGGCCGCGGCGACGGCGTTCCTGGCGGAAACCAGCTCCCCGAGCAGCTGCTCGGCCGGGGTTGATCCGGGCTGGCTTCCCAGGACTGCCGAGATATCCGGCGGATTCCCCTGATTCGAGTCCTGGGAGGCTGAAATGGCCGGGATCACAGGCGAAGAGGCGCTTGAAACGGGCAGAGAGGAAGGTGGCGTCATGCGGGACTCCTTGGTGGCATCGGGAACGACGCGTGGAGCGACGGATGGACTGAAAGCGGCGGGAGCCGGTGTGGGCGCCTGGGATGGTGCAGGGGGGCGGAACGGGGGAACCTCCGGAGCAATGGGAGCGGCGACCGGACGTGCCATGTGGGCGACGGGCCGGGCCGGCAGGGTTCCGAACCCCCGCTCGATGGGAACGGTGATGACGGGCTTGGCCGGCGAAATCGCCATGTGACTCCGCTCGGTATCGCGATACAGCGGCGCGGGATTGACCGGAACCCCTTCGGCATGGCAGTGGGCAAGCACGCGCAGGATCGTGCTGGTTTCTTCTTGACCGCCCATCGAGACTGAGCGGGCGAGGTGGCGGCGGTCGCCGAGAATGCGGCTGATCATGCGGGAGCAGGATGCACGCGGACCCATTTCGAGGAAGATCCTGGCCCCGTCGGCATAGGCGGCTTCGATGCCCGCCGGGAAATTGATCGTTCCGATGGCTTGGGCGAGAATCGAGTCGGCCGAGACGTTCTTCTCGGGCGTGAACCGGCGGCCCCAGCCGCTGCTGTAGAAGGCGATCCCGTCCGGCGGAGTGCACTCGAACACATGAAGGCCGCGATACGTGTCGCCGACCGGCTTCGCGGCGGGCGTGTGAACCGACGAGACCCCCTCGATCGGCAGGAACACGCAGCCGAGGCTCTTCACGAGCTTCTGTACCGCCATCCGGTTGCCGCCGACGACGCACTCGCCGGGGGTGTTCACAATCAATATCGAGGTATATGGATGGTCGGCGATGCGCGCCTCGACTTCGGCCACGGGCCGGTCGACGAGGCCCAGCACCCAGTCCACCTCGCGCGGGTCGTCATCTGCCCAGCCCCAAGAGGTGCGGACCGCCTCGCAGCGGCCGATCAGATCCTTGGTGAACAGGGTGAGCTTCCGCATGCGCTCGACCATCTCGTCGCGGGCGCGCCAGGTGCGAGTCGCGAAGTTTCCGGCCGTTTCGCCGAGGCTGTACCCGATGACGGCGCGGGGCTCGATGCCGAACTGGCGCACGACGTCGCTGACGAGGGAGCAGTAGGAGACGTGGCCGAACACGAGCGAGTTGTGGTCGGCCAGCAGTGCCGCCTCGGAGTCCCGCTCCCAGCCGTCGGGCCAGGCCAGCCGCCAGGGCGCGACCAGCCGCGTGGCGAACTGGGTTTTCAGCCAAAGATTCTCGCGGTCGAGCTCGCGGAGAAGTTCCGGCCAGGCCACCCCGGTCTCGATGCCCATGCCGAGGTAATGGTTGCCCGACCCCGGGAAGACGAACGCAATGTGGCCATCGCGGGACAACGGGGCCGGGCTGTAGAATACGCGGTCACCCACGATCGGACCCCCGGACAGGGGTTTCGACGGATTCTGCCGGAGATGTTCGCGCAGGGCCCTGAGGCGCAGCATGACCTCTTCGCCGGATCCGGCTAGAATAGCAGCATTTATATCGTTATTGCTTTTTTTCGATTTCTGACCGGCTTCCAACCAGTCGGCGGCCAGCCGGGCGACGGGCAGGTGCGGGGAACGGGCGAGCGTTTCGCGGATCAGCCCTTCCAGCCGCCCGGCTTCGGCGGCGATTCCTGCCGGATCGCCCGCAGAGAGGGTGAACAGGGCTTCCGGAAGCGGTCCAAGCGGGAGTCGGCGCTCGGCGGCGATCGTGGCGGCCGGGGCCTGGGCCATGTCGGCATCCGACTCGGGGGCCTCGAGAACGACATGAGCGGCGGTCCCATCGGCGGCAAAGCTGTTGACGCCCGCGAGCCGGGGGCCGTCGTCGAGGTTGTGCTGCCAGTATTGGGCCCGGTGGGGCGTGAAGAAGTGATCGGCGGCCGGAACGAGCTCGGGTTGCGGGTGGCGCAGCCCCGGCATGGCCGGGAGGATCGCCTGATACAGGCAAAGCGCCGCTTTGGCGACGGATGCCAGGCCGGCGGCACAACCGGTGTGGCCGATCACGG
>DATCTT010000317.1:0-6746 GCA_036567845.1 Candidatus Ozemibacteraceae bacterium
CCGCATCGAACCGGAACGCCCCGCCCCCCGCCGTAGCGGCGAGCAGCGAGCCGTCGGCATCGATCACCAGTTTGCTGATCCGGCCATCCGGAATGGCCTCCGGAACGGAGCCGATGCGTTCCCATACCTTGCCGTCGAACACGAACAGACCGGCGCCGAAGGTTCCGGCCCAGAGGCGGCCGGCGCAATCCTCGGCGAAGGAGCGCACGACACAGTCATACCCGGTTTTCTTCCATACCGACCCTACGCTTTTCAAAGAGCCGAGAGCGTATCCATAACCGCACAAGACGGTGAGAGCCAGAGTCAGGGCAATGAAGATCGACCTTTGGATCATGATTCGATCGAGTGACGCGGGCCACCAGCATTCCGTTCACGAAACATTCCGCGAAGGCCATCTTCCGGGAGCCTCTCAGGCATGGGCCATCCCCGTACGGGGCATCTTGCGCGGCTTGCGGGCCACAAGAAGCTTGCCGTCGCGGTAACTGGCTGCGAGAGCTTTAGGAACACGCATTTCGGACTCGACAAGACGGGCCTTCATTTCCTGTTCGATCGCCTTGTTTTCCTGCAGCTGTGCCACGGCAAGGGCACGGCGGCCCTCGGCCTTGGCCTGGGCAACTTTCTTGTCGGCCTCTGCCTGGTCGGTCTGGAGCATGGCGCCGATGTTGCGGCCGACGTCGATGTCGGCGATGTCGAACGAGACGATGCTGAACGCGGTTCCTGCATCGAGGCCGGCATTCATGATGCGCTGGGTGATGATTTCCGGCCGTTTGAGCACATCGGTGTGGGTATCGACCGAGCCGATCGCCGAGACGATCCCCTCGGCAACGCGCGCCAGAACGGTTTCCTCACCGGCGCCGCCCACCATCGTTTCGAGACTCGCCCGCACCGTGATCTTGGCCCGGGCGATGACCTCGATACCGTTTTTGGCCATGCCGGACACGTCACCAGTGGAGATGACCCGAGGCTCGACGCTCATGCGAACGGCATCGAGAACGTCACGCCCGGCGAGATCAATGGCGGCAGCCCGCTCAAAGGAAAGGTTGAGATGGGCGCGGCCGGCGGCGATCAGGGCGTTGATCACGTTGTTGATATCCCCACCGGAAAGGAAATGCGCCTCGAGGCGGTCGAGATAGATCGCAAGGCCGGCCTTCGAGCCGCGGATATACGTGTCGACGATCATGTCGCTGGGCACTTTGCGCAGTCCCATGGCGATCAGGCTGATGGGGCTAGCAGGAACACCCGCAGAGAGGCAGCGTATCCAGGTGCCGAACGGGAAGAACGACAGAACGACGAAAAAAACAAGAATCGCGAGACCGACCAGCCCGGCAACGATCAGACTACCCATTTCAGCTGTTCCTCTCCTCGTGGGGTTCTCCAGACATGCTAGCGGGCCGGGACGCCGGTGTCAAATTCATTCGGGGTACACTCATGGCTCTCAACTCAGGATTATGCCGGAGATGGAAGAAAAGTTTCAGGAAAAAAACGAACCGGCCGGCATCATTCTGCCGGCCGGGTATCGTCCTCTATCTGGAAAGGGAGATCACTCCTTGAGCTGCTCCTCGAGATCCCGCAGCTTCGCGGCGGCGATCTGGTCATCGGGGTTGCGGTTGATCGCCTGCTGGAGACGGTCGACCTCGTTGCGACCATACCGGATCAGCCGTTTGAGCACATCGATATCGCGGGAGATCAGCTGATCATCATTCGGCAGCTGGGTCGCATGAGCGAAATCATTGAACGCCTTCCGGTACCGGGCCTTCTCGAAAAAGATCTGGCCCGAAAGTTTGAAGATACCGAAGTTCGTGGGATCATACCATTTGGCCCGATCGAGGCGGCGGAGGGCGTCGTCATAGCTCCCGGTATAATAGTCGCGGGTCGCCGTGGTGAGATAGCTGCGTGCGCGGGTCGCGCTCAGCACGAGATCGCGGGACTTTTCGGGATAGTCGCTTTCTTCAGGAAGGGTTGTGATGTCGGATTTCGGCTCGGTCGTCACCGGCTTGAGCCCCATCTTGATGTAGGTGAAATCGACGGTCATACAACTGGGAACCATCACCACAAGCGTCCCGATCAGCGCCAGGGTCACCATCGCATACCCGATTTTCGACCAGATGTTCATCTGGGGCTCCAAGCTCCCTCAAGATGATTCCCGCGATCCCGCAGGTAGGTTCGCCATTCGTCAATAAAGCATAAATCGTACCTGGCAAAGGCGGTAAGTTGGCCCACGGCAATGCCGAGCAGCGCCGCTTCCCGCTTCACCTCAGGATCCCCGTCCCGGAAGGCGGCCTTCAGCGCTTTCAGATGGGCCGCCGGCAGGGATGAGTGCTCCATAGCCCGGATTTCGGCATCAAACTCGTTCGCCGGCATCGGCGACAGCAGAAGACGCCAGAACGCCCGGGCCTTCCACAGCTCGAGCGCCGCCCGCAGCGTCCCGGAGGCCTTCTTCCCATGACGTGCATTCCAATCCCGGATCCAGCGCAGGGTTTCCATGGGGTAATCCGCCGCATCGGGCAGCATCTCCCGGTTCATCAGGTGCATCAGATCGTCCGGGGACAGATCGAGCACGGCCGGCAGGGAAGCGGCCTCGGGAGCCAGCCGGCAGCTCAGCACCTGACGCTCGATCTCCAGCTCTTTCAGATCCGCCTCGGGAAGTTTCTGGCGCACATACGCCAGGCCGGCCGTCAACGACGCCAGCCGCTGCTCCTCCCAGGAACGCCGAAGATGTGCGAAACCCGCACGCGACTCACTGAGAAGTAGATACAAGGTGCTCTCGGGATGCAGGGCATGGCCCGGCCAGGTCTCATTGAACCGCGCAAAGCCATCCGCCGCTTCTTTCCAGTGGCCAAGCAGAAACGCCCGTTTTCCAGTCTGGAAAACGTCTTCGGGGGTGATTCCGAATCCCGGGCCTCCCGTCAACAGGAGCGCCGCCAGGATCGCCACAGCACCTTTCAACAGCCGTTTCCGCATCTGTATCTCCGCCTTGTCTGTCCGGCCCGATCAGGCCAGGCTCTTATTCTCTGTGTCTATCGGGAAGTTGCCGGAGTTTGTTTAGATGCGGATCTGCTTCGGCCAAAATGCGTGCACTATTCGCACATGCTCTGCCCGATCCCTGGCATCACGCATCCGACGTGCACATTTTGCACATCTTTGCATGATCCCGTGTCGGGCCAAGGAGTGTTCAGGATTTCTGGCGAGTTCGTTCTGCCAGGGAGTAAACGAGGTTGTTGTATAACTCGCGGCCAATCCGGAGCGCCTCGCGGTCATTGGCAACGCGGGTTGCCTGTTCCAGCGTATCGAGCAGCAGGTAGGCGCCCCGGAACACCTGGCTGGGATCGAAGTTCCATGCCGAGGCCCACCAATATTGGCAGCTATACAAAGCCTTGTCGAGGAGTTCCCGAGTCAGCGGATCCTGGTCGCAGACACGCTTTGCGCACGCCATCACGTGGTTCGTCAGCAGCCACTGGTTGTGATGGATGGGGTTGAACTTGCTGTGCCAGAGGGGATACGGGTCGTCGTTGCAGAGATCCTTGTCGGACGCCGACCAGGTCGACGGCGGCACAAACGCGGGAAACGCCGGGAACTTTGCCGCCAGCTCGCTCAGCGTCACGAGCTTCATCTCGGGATCGTTGATCAGGCTGTACAGCATACTGCGCAGGAATTTTTCCTCATAGTATTTGTGGTGATGGCCGAAGGTCTCGCCATCCATCGCGAGGATGATATAACCGTCGCGATCGCCGAACCACTCGTGCATCCGCTCCTTGATGTGACGAACGAACTCGGTGCCTTTCCAGGTATGAAAGGAAAGCTCATTCGACCACTTGTTGCTGCGCAGGAACACCTTGACCCCGTGCATAGATGGGATCGCATCGCAGGGCGGCGTGCCGTTGAAATACGCGTAGGGCAGATCGTCGGTGATGCACCACGCGTAGCCCATCTCGGCGAACAGCTGGGCAACGTTGCCCGAGAAGCACATCTCGGGTGGAAAGACACCTTTCGGGGCGTAGCTCGGCCCGAGCAGCCGGGCGTTGCCCTCGCGGTTGATACGCAGCTGGCGCTTGACCTCATCCTCGGGAATGAGCGGGAAGATCGGGTGGTAGGCGCCCGAATCGACGAACTCGAGACAGCCGCTCTCGCCGGCGGCGCGCAGGCCAGCGAGGATATGCTGGTGGCCGCGGGCTTCGAGCTGCTCGGTGAGGCTGTAGTTGATGTTCAGGGTGAAGCGGGGCTTCAGCTCGCAGGTGAAGATATCGACGAGCGGTTCGTAGCATTCGCGGCAGATGTCGTCGACGACGAATCCGATCTGCGTGGGCGGCTGGTAGAGATGGAGCAGGATGGACAAATACTTCATGGTGCCTCCGGTGCCCCATATGGGCTTTCGTCAAAGCGCGTCGGGCAGACTCCGGACCGCGCGTTCGAGCAGCACGCCAGCTATTTTCTTGCGGTAGCCCTTCGTCGAACGGACGTCGTCGATCGGGGTCGCCGCCTCGCAGACGGCCTGAACGGCCCGTTCCAGGATCTCCTTCTTCGGCGGCCAGGCCTCGGCCTCGAGAAGTTTCTCGGCGGCGAGGGCGCGGATAACCTTTGGGGCAACGGCGCCGAGTGCAATGCGAACCGAGCGTTTCCCGGCTCCGGCGTCCCAGGTCGTCAGGGCCAGGGACACCTTGGAGATCGCGTGAGCAAGACGCTCCCCCATTTTTAGGAAGCACCCCTTCGTGGACCGGTCGGGCAGTTCGAACGCCTCGATCAGCTCGCCTTTCAGCATTACGGTCCGGCCGGGGCCGGTGAAGAAATCGGCGAGCGGCACGGTGCGCGAGCCCTTCGGACCGGCGAGCACCACGGAAGCCTCGAGGCTCATCAGGGCGGGAATCGAGTCGCCAGCCGGGGAGGCATTGCCAACGTTTCCACCGATCGTGGCGGCGTGACGGATCTGGAGGGCACCCACCTGGCCGACCGCCGAGACAAGGGCGGGGAACCGCGCGGCCACGAGCGGGTTGTTTCGGATCTGCTCCATCGTGCAGCCGCTGCCGATGCGGAGTTTTCCGCCCTCGACCGCGATCGTGCCGAGCCGGAGGGCGCAGACGTCGATCAGATCCGTGACGGCGGGCAGAACCCCGTTGCGCAGCTTCACGACGAGATCCGTGCCGCCGGCCAGGATCGCCGCGTTCGGCAGCGAAGCGAGGAGCGCGCAAGCGGCCGGAACGTCGGCGGGGCGGTGAAATATAATATTATTCAAAATACTGTTCACGGCCGGCCTCCCTTGGCGCCGTTGCCGGCAGTGTTGCCCGCCTGGCGGACGGCGGCGATGATCTTCCGGTATCCGGTGCAGCGGCAGATGTTGCCCGAGAGGGCTTCCTTGATCTGATGCTCGGTTGGCTGGGGAACCCGCTTCAGGAGCGAATACGACGAGATCACCATGCCGGGGATGCAGAAGCCGCACTGAACGGCGCCGGCATCGACGTATGACTGCTGGACGATCGCCATCAGCGGATCCTTCTCGAGCCCCTCGAGGGTCTCGACGCGGTCTTCGGGCCGGAGCGAGGCGGCCAGCCGCAGGCAGCTGTTGACGGGCTCGCCATTCACCAGGACGGTGCAGGCGCCGCACTCGCCTTTTCCACAGCCTTCCTTGGCCGCGGTGAGCAGGAAGGTCCTGCGCAGCAGCTCCAGCAGGGTCATCGTCGGCACGACGTCGGTCTCGACGGGGCTGCCGTTGAGCTGGAACCGGATTTTCACGAGGGCGGAGTCGCTCATTTCTCTTCTCCTGAATGGATTGAGCCGTAGGCCACGATGGGACGGCCACTTTTGACGGCCTCGGCGAGGGCTTCCTCGGCCATTTCCCGGAGGCCGTCGCCGTGGGTGGCGTCGGACGGGTAGCTCGCCGTTCCGATGGCGAGGCGGGGGTTCAGGCGGCGCAGGTCGCCGACACGGCTGCTGAAGGCCTGTCGGACGCGCTCGGTAACGCGGGCCGCGACATCGCTGCCGGTCTCGGTGAGGATGGCGGCGAACTTGCCGGGGCGGTTGGAAACGAAGGCCTGGTCAAGGCGTCGCAGAGAGTCACGCAGGGCCGCGGCGACCGCCAGCCGGAGGGGCTCACGCTGACCGGCAGGCAAATCGTCGCAGGGAGTGAGGTCGACCAGCATGAGGGTGAGGTTCTGGTGATACCGCTCGGACCGCTCGACCTCGATCTCGAACGCTTCCTTGAACCATTCGAAGCGCTGGAGGCCGGTCTGGTGATCATGCGCGCGGCCCTCGGTGGCCCGGATCGAGCTCTGCCAGCGGGCAAGCGCGCCTTCGAGAAACAGGCCGGCAGTCTCGGCATCGAGCCATTTTTCGAGCCGGGGACCGGACGGTTTCGGAATCGAGACCAGGAGGGCAGTCGGTTTGCCGTCCATCGTCAGGGGCACCAGCTCGATCGTCAGCACGGTAACAGTAGAGTCATGTCTCGCAAGCCGAGGAGCCGCTTCCCAGCGGCAGAGTGTCTCGTCGCCGAGGCCGGCCGGGTGGCGAAGCACCAGCTCTCCGCTCTGGACGACGAACCGTGCCGCCGAAAGCTGCACCGGAAGCCCCCCACACGAGGCAAGCAGGGCGAACGAGCCGCTCTCGTCGAGCGTGTAAAGGGCCATGCCAGCCTGAGCGGTTACGCCGAGCAGAGTTCCGAGGGCATCGGCGGGAAGCGCCGACTCGTCGGCCCCGGCAACCCGCGCATTCAGCGCCCGGCGAAGTCTGGAAACGCGCTCCCGGCGCGCCGCTTCCCG
>DATCTT010000318.1:0-8977 GCA_036567845.1 Candidatus Ozemibacteraceae bacterium
CGTGAACGGCGCGGCGGAGGATGTCTTTCCGGTGGAAAGGTCGAGGTTCGTCAGGGTGCCGTCACGGGCAAGCAGAAAGCCATTTGCGCCTTCGGTCCGAATGCCGATCAGGGTCGAGGGATCGATGGCCGGGAGCTTCACAACGGCTTTGCGGGTGATCTTCAGGGCGGCCCAGGGATCAGCCGCCTGCTTTTTCGAGGCCGGGCGGGCCTCCCCGTCCGTCGTCAGGGGCTCGATGCGGAACGCTCCGGCCGGAGCGGCATCCACATCGGCGGTGGCCGTCCAGAAGGAGGAGCCATCGCGGTCGACGTATCGGTTCATGCCGGCTGCCGGCCGTATGGGGTATTTACGGAGAACCGCCCCGTCGGCGGAGAAAACATGCATCGTCACGGAGCCGCGGAAGCCGCCCGCGGGAATGAACGATACGCTCAGGCCGCCATCGGCCTCGTTCCACCAGACACGCGGATTCTGCAGGCCCTGGAGACCGAGATGAACCGACCGCTCGAGCCGGCCCTCGGCATCATACCGCTGCCAGACATACCCGGCTCCTTCAATGAACACCACGGTCGAGAGCCGGTCACGATCGTCGATCACGAAGCCGGAGCGTTCCCAGGGGTGCTCGCGGAGAAGCTTTCCCTCGGGAGAGAAGACGGCGATCACGGATCGGCCATAGTCGCCGATATATAATCTTCCGGTCGGGCCGGTTTCCACCTGGTGGATCTGGGCGAACTGGCCAGGATTCTCCCCGCGACCACCGACTCGCATCAGCTCGGTTCCGGCGGGAACGGCGAGTTTGCGAACGATGAGATCGGCACCATCCGCGACCCAGACGGCATCGGGCTTCCCGGGAGCGGCGCCGCTCAGGGCGATATCCTCGAGCAGAGTGTCGGTGCCAACGCCCGGAACGCGTATCGAGGCTTTCACAGCCCCGTTGGAACCGAGTTGGAGCACCCGGCCGCCGATCGAATCGGCAATCCAGAGGTCACCACCCACGATACGGAAGGCAAGCGGGCCGAGCGGGCTTGCCTCCTCGATCTTCGGATTGACCTTGGCGTTATAGTACCCGACCTCGGAAGGGCCCGAGCCGTATTTCAGGGACCAGCCCGCCGGGGCCGCCAGTCCGGTGGAGGCGAGGATTCCGGGGACGATCAGGGCGAGAACCGCTTGTTTCCATGGAGAGACGAGACGCATAGGTTCCTCGATTGTTGGATTTCGGAGGGCGACCGATCAGCTCTTCCGCATGACGCGGGTGACGGGGCCGATCGCGGAGGGTTCGGTGAGGCGGGGCGTGCGGAGGCGGGAGGAGTTGTTCATCGCCATGTAGCTGTTGCCTTCCTTGACAATGATGCCAATGTGCGTGTCGGGATCCTTCACGCCGTCGCCGGTGTAGTCGTAGGTCTTCCAGAGAATGACGTCGCCTTCCTTGTAAGGGGGCGCCGAGACGTCCTTCCAGCCCTTGGCGTGGAGCATGTTCACGGTTTCACGGCAGTTGAGGGAAACGCGGTCGAGGGCACCGGCATTCTTCAGCGCCGTCGTGACGACCTTGGCGCAGGCCAGCGTGCCGTAATTCACGTCGGCGGTGCGGAACCTGGTGCTGCCAACGAGGTTTCTCGCCTCCTGGACGATCCGCTGCTGGAGCGATCCCGTGGCCGCCGAGCTGCTCGAAGAAGAGGAGGAAGAAGAGCTCGAGCTCGAAGGCTTGTCCTTCGTGATGTAGTCGGCATGGACATACCGCGTCTTCCCCTGATAGGAGATCAGATACCAGTCGTCCTTTTTGCCGATGACGCGGACCGATGCCCCGTCAGGAAGCGAGCCGACGATGGAGCCCCAGGGGGCGCTGCGGACGTTCAGACCAATGTCGGCATTGACGTAACCGGTGAACTCGACTTTGGTTGCCTCGGCCGGGTTGGCCTTCGGCTGGTCGGTATCGATGTATTTGCGGGAAACGAAGGCTTCGTTGTCACCATATTTGATCTTGTACCAGTCTTTCGTGGCGCCGAGAATCTCGACGGCCTGCTGATCTTTCAGGGTGCCAATGATGTCCCCGTTGGGAACGCGGCGCACATTGAGACCAAGCGGGGTGTTGACCCAGCCGCTGGTCGGGAGGGTTTTGGGGCCTTCGCCTTCGCGCTTGACGTAGGTGGAATGAACGAACGCGGTCCTTCCGTTATACTCGATTTTGTACCAGTCACCGAGCTGGCCGACAATCGTGATCTTCGAGCCGGGCCCGAGCGAGCCGATGACTTCGCCCCAGGGGCCGGAGCGCACGTTCAGGGAAGACTCGACATCGACCGTACCCTGGACCTTCTGGCCCTCCTTCACGGGAGGCAGCGACGGTGCGGCGGCGGTCTTCCCGTCGTCGGTGACCTCGACACCCTGGCCGGAGAACGGGTTTTCCCCCGCAATGGCCGTTGGTGCGAAGGGGATGAGCAAGGCAAGCAAGGCAACGAACAGACGTCTTACGTTCATACGCGATTCTCCCCATGACGAATTGTGCTTATTCTACCCCATTTCAGGCAAAAAGTTTCAAGCATCATCATTCCCCGGAACCTCCGCGCCACGGTTTCTGGCAAGTGCGATTCAGCCAGGGAACCGAATCCGCAGATGGCGCAGATGAACAGCGGCCCTGGAGGGTCTCGGTGATATTTCATCCCCGCGGCGATAGCATCATTCTCTGTGTCTCCGTGCCTCTGTGGTGCGGTCTCCTTCGCGCCTTTGTATCCTGGTGGTGAAATCGTCTTTGGATCCCGGTGATGAAGCGGAGGAGCACGGCATGGAATCAAAGAGGTTGCAGGAAACCGGCCCGTCAATCTATACTCGCCCGTGTCGAAATCCACGCCGAGGATGTTCAAGCGATGATCGATCTGAAAACATTTCCGTTTTTCAGCACGCTTCCGACCCGCGAAGTCGAGAAACTGAAGAATTCCTGCCGGATCCAGAAATACACGTCGGGCACCCGGATTCTTCTCGAGGGCGAAGAGATCAAGGATGTCCTCCTCGTCGTCGAAGGCCAGCTTTCGGTCATCAAAACACACGATGGGCGAAAGAAAACCCTGTTCACACTTGATCCAGGCGACACCTACGGCGAAGTGGAGATCCTCAACGGCACGGCAGCGCTAACAACCCTGATCGGGTACCAGGAGTTCCAGATTCTGTTCATCCCGAAGAACGACGTTCTCCGGCTGATCGGTCTTCACGCCGGCTTCGCACGGGAGCTGCGAGAACAGTACACCCGCCGTGCCACCATTCTGCTCGAACAGGGACTGACCAAGACACCGTTCGGCCAGATCGTCACCTTCTTCAACGTGAAAGGCGGCGCCGGCAAGTCGGTGCTATCAGCCAACACGGCTGTCATGCTCGCGAAAAAATGGCGCAAGCGCGTCGTGCTGGTCGATCTGAACCTATCGTTCGGCGACCAGGCTATCCTGCTCAGCCTTCCCAACGACCGGAACATCTATGAACTGTACAACGCTCCAGGGCCGCTCAAGCTTGAAAAAATCGAAGCCCAGTTGACGACGCACAAGTCGGGGCTCAAGATCCTGCTGCCGCCACCGCTTCCCGAGATGGCCGAACGGATCCGGATCGATTTCATCGAACAGATCATCGAGATTCTGCGGGCGAACTATGACTATGTGATCCTCGACACCTGCAACCAGCTCACCGATCTGGAGTTGCGGCTGCTGGAAATCAGCGATCTCATCATGCTGATCATGACGATGGAGCTGACGTTCGTGAAGAACACGAAGCTCCTGCTCGAGCTGTTCCAGCGGATGAAGATCCCGCGGGAGAAGGTAAAGGTTGTTTTGAACCGGGCCTTCAAGACCCTCGGCCTGGAGCCGTCGCGCGTCGAGAATTCGCTGCGCTATGCCATCAGCTACTTCATTCCGAGCGAGGGCGACGTGGTCATCCCGTCGGTCAACAAGGGCACCCCGTTCGTTCTCGATGCGCCGGAAAACTCGCCTCTGGTCGTGTCGGTGGAGCGACTGTGCCGCTGCCTGGTCGGCGACGAGGCCGACAAGGGCACCTGGAACATGTTCTCGATGATCAAAGACGTGTTCGGGCTCTGAGCCGCATCCAAGGCCCCGAGCCCCGGCCGGGGATCACCAGCCGAGCAGCTTTTTGAAGAAGCTGGTTTTCTTTGCCGTCACCTGGACGACGATGACGGAAACATTATCTCGACCACCGTTCTCGAGAGCCTCTTCAATCAACTGATTGACCGCAGCCTCGGGTTCCAGATTCTTCTCGAAGATCTCCTGGATCCGCTTGTCACCTACCTCCTCGGTGAGACCATCGCTGCACAGCAGGAATACATCGTCGTTCCAGACGGGGCCCGAGGTGATGTCAACCTCGAGCTTTGCCGAGCAGCCGATATAGCGAGTGATCTGGTTGCGGTAGGGGTGGCCCTTCTTCTCTTCCTCGTTGATGAGGCCACGGATGAACAGCTCCTCGACATAGGAGTGGTCGCGGGTTACCTGCTTGAGCTGGCCTTTCCGGAAGAGATAGACGCGGCTGTCACCGACATGGGCGATGAAGAAATTCTGCTCGCGCAGCATCAGCAGAACGCAGGTGCAGCCCATCCCCTGCTGGTCCGTGTTCGTCGAGGCGGTGTTGCGGACGCTCTCGTTCGCGGTGAGAAACGCTTCACGTATAGAGGCTTCTATATTCGTTCCGCTGTCGAGCTTTGCGAGCTTCGAGCTGAGGACGTCGCGTGTAAGGGCTGAAGCGACTTCCCCGGCTTTGTGGCCCCCCATACCATCGGCGACGAGGAACAGGCCGTCATGCTCGGCGGCGAAATAGGTATCCTCGTTGTTCGACCGAACCCTTCCCACATCGGAGCGGCCGAATACCTTGTATTCCACGTTCCTCCCCCCTCTCTGCTACGCGGTTACAGGTCTTTCACGATCTCGAGGATCGTCGGTTGTCCAGGATCCAGGTACAGTGACATCTGATAATATTGTTTCGCCCGCTCGGCACTTCCCTCTTTCCTGAAGTAATCACCCAGCGAGTTCAGCAACAGAATATCGTTTGGGTCGAGCGACCAGGCATTCGACAGGGTGTCGAGCGCCTCCTTCATTTTTCCGCGGGCCAGCAAGATGCGGCCCAACATCGTCATCATGAGCACATTGCGCGGCTGCTCCGCCGAGCGCTGCCGGTAGTATCCCTCGGCTGTCGAGAGGTATCCAAACGCTTCGGCTTCGCGCTCCCAGGCGAGGTGAGCCGCAGGGTCTTCTTGATACTGGGAAAGGAATCGTTCAATCCGGCGCAGGGCATCCGTCTGCTGTGCCACCTGGCGGCCCTTCTTCGGGTCGACATCCGAGGCCCGGGGAAGGCCGGCGAAAGCCTCCTCGGCAAGTTTCGCAATGTTGGGGATGAGCTTGCGGAGGTTCCGATGGACCGTCACCGCGCCCCGTTCAGGCAGATCGGCCTTGACCGCCGCCGAGGCGTAGCCCGCCTGGGAGAAGCCGATCCGATAGGAGCCGGGTGGAAGCGGCAGGGTGATGGGGCTGGTGCCGACGAGCCTTCCATCGAGGGTTATCTCGGTTCCCGTCGGACTTGATTCGACGACGATCGTACCTTGGACATAGGCATTGTATCCCTTGAAAATGCCGAGGAAGAGAACGGTGAAAAAGATTACCAGACCGAACATGAACATCGAGTTTCTGACCGGCTTCGAGGCGAGACTCTGAGTGATTTTCGTCGTGGCGCGCGATGCGAGCCCTTCATCCCCCGCGGACGTCGCGGTTTCTTTGTCCTTGAGACCATCTTCGGGAAGCTCCGGCGTCATCGAAGCCAAGTCCACCGTCTCGACATCCGCCGTGACGGGGGGTTCCGGCTCGTCCATGTGGCGAAGCGCCTCGATCATCTCCTCGCAGGTCTGGTAGCGGTCTTCCCGCTTTTTCTCCATTGCCTTGAGGATGATGTGGTTCAGCCGGGGCGGACAGGCCGGGTTCGCCTCGATCGGTGCGACGGGCATCTCCTGGATATGCATCAGGGCGACGGAGTTGGGGTTGTCGGAGATGAATGGCAATTTTCCCACGACCATCTCGTACAGGGTAACCCCAATCGAGTAGATGTCGGACCGGTGATCGAGATCCCGCTTCCCCAGCGCCTGCTCGGGGGACATGTAGTCGGTGGAGCCAAGAGTGAGGCCGCATCCCGTCTTGCTGGTGTTCAGCTTCGCCTTGGCGATGCCAAAATCCGTCAGTTTGACCTTCCCGTCCGCGGTGAGAAGAATATTACTTGGTTTTATATCGCGATGTATAACACCTTTGCTATGGCAATGTGCGAGAGCGGCGAGGGCCGTGGATATCACCGAGATGATGAACTCGAGGGTGAATCCTTCATCCGAATGGATTTTCGCCTCAAGCGACTTCCCGTCGATGTATTCCATGATGAAATAGGGGGGAAGCCCTTCGCGGTCGCAGATTTCCTTGCTGGCGATGTCAATGATCTCGACGATGTTGGGGCTTTCCTTCAGCCGCTCCATCGTGCGGGCCTCGTCGAAGAACCGGCTCACGACGTCTGGCTCGTTGATCCATTCCTCAAGCAGGAACTTCACGGCCGCCCGTTTTTCCAGTACGGTGTGTTGGGCAAGGTATACGGTGGCAAAACCGCCGTCACCCAGCTTCTGGGTGATGGTGTAGTTGCCGGCCCGTTTGCCGCAGTAGTCGGTCACAGAAGTTGGATCAGAAGCCCAGGATCGAGCGGAGTTTGCCGAAAATGCCGCCCTCGGCCGCCGCTACGGTCTCTTCGCCGCAGATGGTCCGCTGGATGTTAACAACCGCCTGGGAAAGAGGCGAGGACGAACGCTCCTTCACGTAAAGCTGGCCACTGTGGGAGGTGAGAACGGCATCCTCGGGGGCAAACGGCAGGCTGACGAAGTCGCGCTTGATGATCGCTTTCACTTCCTCAGCCGAGAGCGTGCCCGGGCGGCCGAGGCGGTTGATGAGCACCTTCACCTTCGACTCGGGGTATTTGAGCTGGCCCATGATGTCGAGGATCTTCTTGAGGGCAAGCATCTGCCCGATTTCCGGCTGGGCGACGACATAGATCAGATTCGAGATTTCCCAGGTGGTGAGGGAAACGTCGTCGATCTCGTTCTTCAGATCGACGATGACGAAATCGTGATTCGCTTCGAGGCTCCAGAGGATCTTTTTGACGTGATCCGCCTTCACCAGTTCGGCATATTCCGTCTTGATCGGAGCCGTGAGATAGTTGAAGGAAGGCCCCTGATGGAGGAATTTTCCGATCGATTCGCCGGTGATATTGGGGTCCTGAATCAGCTCGTGAATGCCAAGACCGGGCTTACCGGCAAGAAAGGTCAGCACATCGCCGAAGCGAAGGTTGAAGTCGGCCACGGCCACCTTCTTCCCGGTGTTCGTCGCCATCGCGTAGGCCAGGTTGCAGACGATGCTGGTCAGGCCGGTTCCGCCCTTGGGGCTGTAGAACGTGACAATCTGGGCCCCGGTGCGGTTCAGGGGCTTGAGGGTCTCCCACAGGTCAGCGCGGGCCGAATCGATGAAGATGAACTCATAGGTGTCGAATTTGACGACATCTTTGTGATTCAGCTGAATCGGCGTTGCGGGGGCAAGCTGATTGTTGTTCATGAACGTGCCGTTCGAGCTGTCATTATCGATGATGAAGTAGGTCCCGTCCTTGAAGCTGATCGTCGCATGCAGGCGGGAAACCATGTCGCTCGGGATCTGGAGGGAGCGCCCATCTTCACGACCAATGGTGAAGTCCTCGTGCGATAATTCGAACGGCTTGCCGAGAAACGGCGGCGTATTGCCAACGAGGTATTTTTTCTTCTCCTCGTCAGGAACGACGATCCTTCGGAATACGGTTTTCTTCGATTCGTCGGCCATGTGGCTTCCCCCTCAAATTCTCAAAAGTCGCTGGAGTATACCACAGGGTACCCCCGGCTTCAACAAACTGATCAACACCGCTCTCGCCAAAGGTCCGGGGCGGCTGTCGGCGATTCCTCACCATCGGATGCCGCTCTCTTGATTGACACCTCGTCCCATGGCGGGTAAGATGTTCCGTCACGCACGTGGACAGTCACCAGAACCAGAACAGGCAGTTGCGCTTCCCTGTCCCCCATACCCGGTTGGTATGCGGGCTGGTTTTCTTTTCCCTCTTGGTCTCTCTTCTAATCTCCGGCTGCGGCACACCCGCCCCGACGGAAACAGCCCCCCGCACCTCCCGCCCGACGCCGGCCCGTCCAGCCACCACGACCACGGGTATCGCCTCGGGAAGCGTGTTCGAGCAGGTGCGGTTCAAGGAAGTCCACACCGAGTTTCAGCAGACGTATCTGAACCTCATCCAGAACATCAACGCGTTCACCGCCCCGAGCGTCGACATCAAGACGCAGCGGTCGATGTTTTCCGAGTATGGCCGGGCCCAACGCCGGTATCTGGATGTTCTGAAGAAGATCGAGAGCTACGCAGAAGACCAGAAGCTGCGTTGCTTCTCGATCATGAAGTCGATGATCCTCGCGATCCTGTATTACGACAAGAAGACCGGGAAGAAGATGTTCAAGTTCGACCCGGAAAAGCTGAAATCAGAAAAAATACTTGTCGATATACCACGCTGTCCGGACGGCGGCGAGTATTCGATCGTGTACAAAGATGGGCGGCGCCTGTTCCGCTGCTCCCTCCACGGGATCCTCCGTCAGAACTGATCGGAACCGGCCTGCGGGCGCGGTTCAGCTTCCCTTGCCGGCCTGTCCGTGATGTTCCCGCTGGGCGGGGGGTTCCGTGAAGAGAATCTCCAGCATCTCCATGATGGTACGGACGAACAGCACGCCGACACCGACGGAAAAGAACAGGGTGAGTGTGATGGCAAGAACGACTTCCTTCATCATGTGAGGCGGCTCCTGATCAGCGACGGTCGGTTCACGACCAGTTGGATGGACGGTGTATCGGCTGATCGGGCACGTTCGTTTACGGTTCTTCGCCGAAAAAGTCGCCGGCCGTCT
>DATCTT010000319.1:0-2378 GCA_036567845.1 Candidatus Ozemibacteraceae bacterium
AGCGGCTCACGGCGCAGATCGCGGCCCAGCCCGACGGCGTCCCGAATGAGGACGAGGGAGGCGACCACGAGGACGCTGCCGATGATGAGCGACTCTCGACGCCCTGGTGAGAATGGTCGTTCCTGACCGTTGCACAGGCTCCGGATGGGGTACCATGATGCGTAACGAGATCCCCCGGTGCTGGCAGCCAACGCGGGTTGCGCAACCGCCTCGGGTGGCCCCCGAGCGCCGAGTCAACCCCCACTTGGAGGACGCATGTCAGCAAATGTCATCGTCGTGGTCGAGCAGGAGTTCGCCCACCCGCGGCCCCGCGTGTTTCGCGCCTGGACCGCACCCGAGGAGATGTCCCAGTGGCGGGGCAGCCCTGGGTGGCACGTCGAGCGGGAGAGCGTCACGTCGGACCTGCGGACCGGCGGCAAGCACCATCACGTGAAGGTGCGCGACGACGACCCGAGCGTCCGCGTGACCACGGACGCCGTCTTCACCGAGTACTTCGACCCGGACGTGTTCGTCGCGCGTCAGCGCATCACGGGCGACTCCGGCATCGACCCGAACGAGTCCCTCGAACTGCGCGTCGAGTTCACCGCCATGGGCGGCGACAGCACGCTCGTGCGCATCGTCCAGGGGCCGTACGACCCGGCCGTGGCGCAGTATCACGCCGCCGGCTGGGAGAAGGAATTGGCCCGCTTGGGCACCTATCTGGATGGAGGACAGGCATGAATACCGCAGGAGCCCCCACGACGTCGGCGGTCGTCCGCACGAAGCCCATCATGACCATGCCGCAGATCCTCCTGATGAACCTCGGGTTCTTCGGCATCCAGTACAGCTTCGGCATGCAGCAGACGGCCATCAATCCGATCTACACGTTCCTGGGCGCGTCACACGACCAATTGCCGCTGCTCAACCTGGCCGGTCCGGTCACGGGCCTGCTCCTCCAACCCATCATCGGGGCCCTCTCAGACCGAACATGGGTGGAGAAGGGCCTCTTCCGCGGGCGCCGACGCCCCTTCTTCCTCATCGGTGCCATCGGCTGCGCGATCTGCCTGGCGCTGTTCCCGTTCGTGTGGGCGGTCTGGATGGCGGTTCTCCTGCTGTGGCTCCTGGACGCCTCCAACAACACCGCGATGGAGCCCTACCGCGCGTTCATCGCCGACCGGCTCCCCCCGGCCCAACTCGGCAAGGGCTTCCTCGCCCAGTCGTTCTTCACCGGCCTGGGGATCACGCTGGCCAACTTGAGCCTGATGTTCTTCCAGGGCGTCTTCGGCCTGGGTCAGTCCGTCGGCATCCCGCTGTGGGTCTACCCGGCGTTCCTCCTCGGCTCGGTCTGCTCGATCGCCACGGTGCTGATCGCGGTGCTGTCAACGCCCGAGCTCGAGCCGACGGAGAAAGAACTCGCCGAGCTCCGCGCCAGCAAGGGTGGCCCCGGCCACTTCATCGCCGAGATCAAGGACGCCATCATCGACATGCCGATCGAGATGCGGAAGCTGGCGTTGGTGTACCTCTTCCAGTGGTACGCCATGAACATCTATTGGCAATACGTGTCGCTGTCGGTGTCCCAGTCGCTGTACGGCACGACGGACGCCCGCTCCGAGGGCTATCAGCTCGCCGTCGCGAACACAGGCGTCATCAACGGTGCCTACAACATCGTGACCTTCTGTGTCGCGTTCGGGCTGGTTGCCCTGGCCCGCCGCCTGGGCGCGAAGTGGGTGCACGCCATCGCCCTGTGGTGCGCCACGGTGGGTCTGCTCTTGTTCCCGCAAATGCCGACCCTGCCGCTCAAGGTCGTCGCGATCGTGGGCCTGGGCATCGCGTGGGCGTCCATCATGGGCGTGCCCTACATCATGATCGTGCGCATGGTTCCCTCGACCCGCTACGGCGTCTACATGGGCATCGTCAACATGATGATCGTCATCCCGATGCTCATCCAGACGCTCACGTTCGGCGCGATCTACAAGAACCTGCTGGGGGACAACCCCAACAACGCGATCATGGCCGCCGGCATCCTGCTGGGCATCGCCGGCTTGGTCATGCTCTGGGTCAAGGAGCCCCCGATCGTGCGCGACATCGAGCCGGTCGGCTCTGGCGACGAGACCGTCACCACGAAGGGAGCCTGAGATGGCAAGCATGACTCCGTACGGATGCATCGTCGTCGGCACCGATGGCTCTGCCTTGTCCGACCCGACCGTCGCGAGGGCCTCGTTCTTGGCCGCTGCCGAGGAGGCCGACCTCGTCATCGTCTGCGCCTATTCGGGCATGACGATGCGCGAGGGTGCGAAGGCGACGGCCACCCTCGGTGACACCCGGACCTCCGTTGTGTTGGGACGCGAAGCGGCCAGCGACGCGTTGGCGACCGCGACATCCACGGCGTCCGGCCTGGG
>DATCTT010000320.1:0-1876 GCA_036567845.1 Candidatus Ozemibacteraceae bacterium
TCGCCGAAACGGTGCGGCTGGCGCGGCGTGCGCACGACGAGGGCGCAGCCGTCGTCACCTTTCCCGAGCTGGGCCTGACGGGCTACAGCTGTGAGGATCTGTTCCACCAGTCGGCCCTGCTCGACGCAGCCGAAGAGGCTCTAGCGGAGCTGCGCGACGCCTCACGGGGACTGGCGCCGGTTCTGATCGTCGGGGCTCCGGTGCGTGCCGACGGCCGGCTGTTCAATGCTGCCATCGCTGTGCACGATGGCCGGCTTCTCGGCGTCGTTCCGAAGAGCCATCTGCCGAATTATCGCGAGTTCTATGAAAAGCGCCAGTTCAGTGCCGCCCGGCATGCGGTCCGGGACGAGATTGCCCTGTGCGGCGAGCGCGTGCCGTTCGGGACGGATCTGGTGTTCGAAGCCGCCGGCCCGGTGGCATTCACGCTCGCGATCGAGATCTGCGAGGATCTCTGGTCGCCGGTGCCGCCCGCGACGTTCGCGGCGCTGGCCGGCGCAACGCTGATCGCCAACCTCTCGGCAAGCAACGCCACGATCGGCAAAGGCGAGTATCGCAAGCTGCTGGCGGGCTCCCAGTCCGGCCGGTGTCTTGCGGCCTATCTCTACGCCGCCGCCGGGCCGGGCGAGTCCACGACAGACTTGGCCTGGGACGGCCACGGAATGATCTGGGAGAACGGCCGGCTGCTCGCTGAAACGCCCCGTTTTTCTGCCGGCGGCGAACTCGCGCTTGCTGACATCGATGTTGAGCGGTTGCTGCTCGAACGGCAGCGCGTGACGACGTTCGCCGATACGGCCGCCGATCACCGGGACAGGCTCCGGGTGCGGCGCATCCGGTTCGGTTTCGACGCCCCGTCCGGCCCGCTCCGGCTGCGTCGGGATATCGAGCGGTTCCCGTTCGTGCCCGGCAACCCGGCCGACCGTGACCGGCGCTGCGAGGAGGCCTACGCGATCCAGGTGCAGGGCCTCGAACAGCGGCTGCGCAGCAGCGGCATCGGCAAGATCGTCATCGGCATCTCGGGCGGCCTCGACTCGACCCAGGCCCTGATTGTCGCCGCGAGGACGATGGACCGCCTCGGGCTGCCGAGAAAAAATATTCTTGCCTATACTCTTCCCGGCTATGCCACGAGCGACCGCACGCTGGCGAATGCCCGTGAGCTGATGCGGGTCATGGGCGTGACGGCCGGCGAGATCGACATCCGGCCGTCGTGCGACCAGATGCTCCGGGATCTCGGCCACCCCGCGGCGAAGGGAGCCGAGGCGTATGACGTGACGTATGAGAACGTGCAGGCCGGCGAACGCACGTCCCACCTGTTCCGGCTGGCGAACCGGCACGGGGCGCTGGTTCTGGGCACGGGTGATCTGAGTGAGCTGGCACTCGGATGGTGCACCTACGGCGTTGGTGACCATATGTCCCACTATAATGTGAACGCCTCGGTGCCCAAGACGCTGATCCGGCACCTGATCGGCTGGGTGGCGTCGTCGGGCGCCTTCGGTCCCGACGCGAGCCGCGTCCTGTCCGACATCCTCGCGACTGAGATCTCGCCGGAGCTTGTGCCTGCCCCGGCCGGCAGCGACGCCGGCGACAAGCCGCACCAGCGCACCGAGGAGGTCATCGGGCCGTATGAGCTGCAGGACTTCCATCTGTATTACGTGACCCGGTTCGGGTTTTCCCCCGGCAAGGTCGCCTGGCTGGCCTGGAACGCCTGGAACGACGCCGCGCGCGGCATCTGGCCGACCGGTATGCCCGAGAATGAACGCCACGCCTATTCCCTCGAGGAGATCCGGCACTGGCTGGCGGTGTTCCTGCGCCGGTTCTTCGGCGGCTCCCAGTTCAAGCGCAGCTGCGTCCCCAACGGCCCCAAGGTCGGCTCCGGCGG
>DATCTT010000321.1:0-1906 GCA_036567845.1 Candidatus Ozemibacteraceae bacterium
GCCGCGTGTATCTGGCTGGCACCTCGTTCCTCGCCCTGACCGACGCTTCGGGGAGTTTCCGGATCGCTTACGTCCCCACCGGCACCAGCTTCTCGCTGATGGCCGATTTCAACGGCGCCGTGCTCACCGCCCCGATCCCCATTCAGGCGGTTACCGGCTCCTCGGCAGGCAGCCCCCCGCTACCCGCGGACCTCATCCTGGTCAAACCCACCCTCCCGACTATCCCGACCGGCACCATCACCGGTACGGTCACCCGCTCCCCCTTTGCGGCGGGCGACACGGATCATTCGGGCACGCTCGTCTCCCTGACCCAGGACGGGAGACTCGTGACCTTCACCGAGACGAACACGGCCGGCGTCTACGCTTTCACCGGCGTTCCGACGACACCAAACAATATATATAATATCAGATTTATGGCGCCGAACTACGTCGTGCCGGCGACACCGCTCTCCGTGACGGTCCCCGCCAATGGCGCCGTGACGGCGCCTTCCGTAACCCTGGCGCCCCGGGTCCAGGTCGCGACCCTCGGCCGCTTCACCGGCCAGGCCGTGAAACAGCAGAAGTATGACCCGGCCGAAACGGGCAGCGTCCAGATGTTCCTCGCCA
The DNA here is from genome assembly GCA_036567845.1 of Candidatus Ozemibacteraceae bacterium. Classification (GTDB taxonomy): domain Bacteria; phylum Muiribacteriota; class Ozemobacteria; order Ozemobacterales; family Ozemobacteraceae; genus MWAR01. Next base: position 607 of record DATCTT010000321.1, read on the forward strand.
CCGGCACGATCCCGGCCGACACCGTGCGGTATGTGCAGATCAGCGATGTGAACGGCATCTTCACCTTTGCCGGCGTGCCGGTGGGCAGCTACCAGCTCGGCTGCGCTGACGACCGGTATGCTCTCCAGGCCCCCACGACGATCACCGTCACGGCGCTTGGCAACACGACGCCCCAGAGCGTCACGCTGGTTCCCACCCGCCCCATCCCGATCATGGGTGGTGTCAGCGGCGCCGTCACCAAGCAGAGGAAGTATGCGCCCGCCGAAACCGAGTCGGTGGAGCTCTTCCTCGCGACCGGCACGACCCGGTTCCATGCCGTCAGCGCTGCCGCCGGAGCGTTCAGCTTCACGGGCATCCCCATCGGCTCGTATCAGCTCGTCTCGGCGGATCCGGGGTACGCCTTCCCCAGCCCCGTCACCGTTCTGGTCGCCACCCCGACCAATGCGATTCCGTCCGCATTCTCCCTCGTTCCCACCAAAGCGATTCTGGGTGGCATCAAGGGACAGGTCGTTCGCAATCCGCTCATTGATGGAGAGCCTTCGCTGGATCTGATCCCCCTCAAGATCGCGACCGGCACTCCCGGCACGGCCGACTACTTCGAGATGCTGACGATTGCCGACGAAACCGGCTTCTTCGCGTTCACGGGAGTTCCGATCGGCACGTATTCGGTGTTCTGCGGCGACCTCGACTATGTGTTCCCCGCCCCCACGACGGTCCAGGCCGGGAACCCGGTCATCGACAACGGGGTTCTGACCCTTGTTCCGAACCCCGGCATCAAGGGAACGGGCGTGCTCGTCGCCACGATCACCTCCTCGCTGACCGCCCCGACCCGCGTCCTCCTCGTCTCGCAGGTCTCCCCGGCCAATAACCGGGAAGACTATGCCGTTCCGCTCGTCGCCGGCTCGCTCTCGTTCCGCATCGGCGGCCTCGTTCCCGGGAATTACGAGGTGCACATCGACCGGGAAACGGGCTGGGACATCGACCCGATGGGACCGCAGACGAACATCGTGAACATCACGGAGAACGCCGTGACACCGATGCAGTTTTCGACCGTCTCGATCCTTCCGACGATCACGGCTGTCGCGACCTCGCCCACCGACATCACCGTGACCGGCTCGAATCTGAACCCGACCTACCGCATCGAGGTCTCGCACCTCGGCCGGGAGCCCTGGGCGCCGATTCCCACCAACTACACGTCGGCCCTCGTCGGCAACTCGGGCACGCTGCTCGGCAACTCGGGCACGCTGCTCGGCGGCCGGTATAGGGTCCGCGCCGCGGTTGCCACCTCGACGGTCCTGGT
>DATCTT010000322.1:0-9952 GCA_036567845.1 Candidatus Ozemibacteraceae bacterium
CGGTCGATGCCCGGCACGACGGGCGACTGCGGCCCGATGTCACCATGGATCGTGAAGGCGAAGGCGATCTGCAGCATGAACAGACCGACCACGAAAAACAGGAACAACCCGCGGTGTGACGCGGGAGAGCGGCGTGTTGGACGGGAGATCATGAAACAACCTCCGGAATAGGCTAGAAAACCTATCGGCATCCCCCGGCCCGTTCATGAGCGCCCACGTGCCGAATCCACAGAATTTGCACGCCCCCGGCAGCTGTCTCCTCAGGGAACTTCCGGGGGCATTCATCCCCCTGGCTCACAGGATCTGATAGGATAGGCAAACCAATACTCTCCTATCCTGAAAACACCATGTGACCATGCGGAGAAACCGCCTGGGAGGGCATGCAATGAAGGTTCTTCACACGTCGGACTGGCATCTCGGGCAGCTGCTGAAGCAGCGGAAGCGCGACGAGGAGCATCGCGCGTTTCTGGCATGGTTGCTCGACACACTGAAGGAAGAGGGCATCGAGCTTTTTCTTATCGCTGGCGATATATTTGATTCGGGCCTGCCCCCGAACTACGCCCTCGAGATGTATTACGCGTTTCTCAGCCGGTGCGTTGCGCAGGGCTGCCGCAGCGTCATCGTCATCGGGGGCAACCACGACTCGCCCGCGGTGCTCCAGGCACCGAAACCCGTTCTCGGGGCGATCAATGTTACCGTGACCGGCATCCGCAATCGCGAACAGCCCGCCAACGACATCGCTCTCGTGTCCGACGCGGCCGGCAACCCCGCCGCTCTCGTCTGCGCCATCCCGTTCCTCCGCGACCAGGACGTCTACACTCCCAGAGCCGGTGAACAGGGCGATTTCCGCACCCAGGGCATCGTTCGGGGAACGGCGGACTGGTATCGCCGGCAGGTCGATCTCGCCCTTGTTCGGCGCCAGGAGCTCGGCCTTCCCGACCTCCCCATCATCGCGACGGGCCACCTGTTCGCCGAGGGGACGTCCCTCGCCGGCTCTGAACGCGAGCTCTACATCGGCAATCTCGGCGCCTTCCCGGCCGCCTGTTTTCCCCAGGAAGCCGCATATATCGCCCTCGGCCATCTGCATCGGCCGCAGATCGTTCCGAATCACCCGCGTGTCCGGTATTCCGGCTCGCCCATTCCCTGCTCATTCGACGAGGCGTCCCATGAAAAACAGGTACTCGTCTTCGACACCGCTTCGCCCGGCGAGGTTCGACCAATCCCGGTTCCCGTTTTCCGCCGGCTGGCAACGGTCAGGGGTGATCTGGCCACCATCGGGCAGCGGATGAACGAGCTTGCCCATGCCCCGTTGAAAACCTGGGTGTTCGCCGAGTATACCGGTGACACCCTGCTGCCCGACCTCGAAGACCGGGTGACCGATCTGGCGGAGAGTCTCCCCGTCGACATCATCGGCTGCCAGGACCTCTCGCATCGTGTCCGGCTGCCCGATGAACCCCAGGGCTACGCGAGTGAACCGACTCCGGAGGAAGTGTTCGAACGGTGCGCCGAGCGGTCGGGCCTTTCCCCGAATGACCGTCTCCTGGTGCGCGAGGCGTTCCAGGAGGTCTGTCTCGAAATCAGGGGGGAGGAGCGGGCATGAGAATCCTGAGCGTTCGGTTTGCCAACATCAACTCCCTCAAAGGGGATTTCGAAATCAACTTTTCCGATCCCGAGCTTGCCGGCCGCGGCATCTTCGCGATCACCGGCCGCACCGGTTCGGGAAAGACAAGTATCCTCGACGCGATCACCCTCGCCCTGTTCGGGAGGACCCCCCGCCTGAGCATCTCGGCGGCCGAAAACGAGTTGATGAGCCGGAGCGCCGGATTCTGTCAGTCGGAAGTAACCTTCGAAGCCTCCATCGATGGGCGCCAGCTTCGGTTCCGCTCACGCTGGGAGCAGAAGCGCGCCCGCGGCAGACCCGACGGAAATCTCCAGCCGGCACGCATGCAGCTCATCCAGGTAACCGACAAGCGAGCCGACGATGCCTGGGAATCCTCGAAACTCTCCGAGGTTCCCCGCAAGATCGAGGAGATCACCGGCCTCGACTACGAGCGGTTCACCCGCACCTGCCTGCTCGCCCAGGGTCAGTTTGCCGCGTTCCTCGATGCGAAGCCTGCCGACCGCGCGCAGATCCTGGAACAAATAACAGGTACGGATATATATCGAAACATTTCCATAGCGGCATATCGGCGTCACGCCTCTGTGGAGGCAAAGATCACGGAACTGCGGCATCGACTCGAAGGCATCGCCCTCCCGAGCGACGAGGAGTTCGATGCCCTCGGCCGGACGGTCGATGGGCTTCGCCGGGAGTGGGAAGCATGCGATGGCCGCAGGCAGGAGATCCAACGTCAGATCGCCTGGGTCCGGGAGTTTCAGGGTCTTCTCCAGAACCGGAACGGCCTGCTTGCCCGTCGGCAGCGCCTTACCGCCGAGCGGGAAGTTCACGAGGGAGAACTCCGGAAGCGGGAAATCAGCCGCAAAGCCGAGCCCGCCCGACTTCCCCTTGCACAGCGCGACTCCCTTCTTCAGAGCCGAATAACCCGGGAAGCGGAGCTGGATGCCGCCGTGGCAGGAATTCCCGCGGTACGTCTCGACTGCGAAGCCGCCCAGGCCGAGCTGGAGCGGGCCAGGGCCGCGAAAGACGAGTTTCAGAAGGCTTCCGCGATCGAACTCGAGCTGATCAGGAGCGTCCGGGCTGTGGATCAGCATCTTCGAAGCCGGCAGGAAGCACAGGCACGTCGGACCACTCAGCTCGAAGAGCTGAGAAAGAAACAAGCGGATGCGGAAGGACGGGTGCGCGCCGCCGAAGAAACGATCGCGGCCTGCGAGATGAAGAAGAGACTTCTCGAGGACGGCCTCGCGAGCACCTCGATCGACACAGCGCTGGCCGGAGATCTGAAGATGCTCGAAACCCTCGCTGGGCGGCATGGAGAGCTCGCAACAGATCTACACGCAACGATGAAGGAACTCGGGACATGCCGGAACAATCTCGAGGCGGCACGGCGGGACGTCGACGCGCTCGGCGCGAGTGTCGGCACCGCCGAAACCGAGGTGGCGGCAAGAACGGCGGAGCTCCGGCAGCAGGAAGAGTCTCTGGCAAGCGCCTTTCCCGGGGCCACGGTCAAAAGCCTCCAGGCCACCCTGAGTGAGGCGGAGAAGCGCCGGACCTGGGCCGAGGAGGCGCAGAGGCTCGCGGAAGAAATCCGGAATGATGCCGGAGAAGAGCGTCGTATCACTGAAATCATCGCCAGGCGGAAAGATGAGATCAGGAAGGCCGCGGCGCTGACCACAGCTCTCGAAGAGAAGGCGGCGGGGTTCGAGGTCGAGATCGAAAGCCTGAACGAGCAGAAGATCCGGCTGAAAACCATGGCGTCATTCGAGGATCAGCGGCATCTTCTCGAGGATGGCAAACCCTGTCCTCTGTGCGGAGCCCTCGAACATCCGTTTTCAGGCGGGGTTGATGGAGCCTCACAGGTGAAGGAGGTAGAAGCCCGGCTGAAAAAGGTGAAAACCACCCAAAAGAAGAACGCGGAGACGCTTGGAAAAGCGCGGGATGCGCATCAGGCGCTGGTTGCTGACCAGGCGGCGGACGAGCGGGCAGTCACCGAGCAACGGAAATTGGCGGAGAGCCGGCGGGAAAGATGGAACGCTCTCGCAGAGCGCCTCGGCGGAATCGCTTCCTTCGATGACGCGACGGGGCTGACGGAGGCGGTGGAAACGGCCAGGGCCGCGTTGAAGTCGGCGGAAAGGGCTTTCGATGAGTATCAGACGGCAATGGAGGAGTTGGAGAAGGCATCGAAGCGCTTGACGGCATCCCGTGAAACCCTTCAGAGCCTCGAGAAAGCCATGGCAATCGCCCTCGGGAACCGACAACAGCAGGAAACACTCGAGCTGACGATTGCGCGGAAATACAAGGAACTTGAGGCACAATTTCAGGAAGCAAGCGAGCGGCTGAGAAACAATATCATGGTCTATGGATACTCCGAGTTCGACGAGCATGTTCTGCCAAAGCTTCGCGAACGATGGGAGACCAGGCAGGCATCGCAGAAACAGCTCGATCGGATCCTCGAAACCTGGAACGCAGAGAAAACCAAGCTGGCCAGCGCAACCAGCGAGCTGGAAGCCCTTTCCGGGCAGGTGTCCGCCATCGAAGACGAGTGGAAGCAGGCGGCTGACGAGCTGGAGGCCATATCCGCGGAAAGACGGAAGCTGTATCAGGACCGGGACCCCGACGTCGGGGAGCGGAGCCTCCGGGAGTCGACCGACGCGCTCCAGGCCCGGGAGGACGAGGCGCGAAAGCGGCACCAGGATCTGCTGGTCACGCTGGAACAGCGGATCACGACCGAGAAGAACCTGAGAGCCGCCCTCGAGTCGCTCGTGGCCGAGATCATCGCATCCCAGCAGACGCTCGATTCGGTCCGCACCGACGCCGGCTTTGCGGATGAAGATGCCCTGCGGGCCGCGCTGCTGTCGCCCGACGAGGCTGCGCGGCTGGATGAACTCGAGAAACGGCTCATGACCGAATCGGCACAGATTCTCGGCAGTCTCGAGGGAATCGAACGGCAGCTCGCGGAAAAAGAGGCCACGCGCCCGACCGCTCTTCCCCTCGAGACCCTCATCACTCAGGAGCAGGAGGCAGCCCAAGCAGCCGACCAGGCCCTGTCCGCCTGGCAAGAGCGGGCGAATGAGCTGGCCGTGCATGGGAAAAACCGGGAACAGCACCGAGACATCGCCGCCCGCATCCGGGAAATCCGGCACGAGGGCGAGCGGTGGGCGAAGCTGAACGAGCTGATCGGCTCGGCCAATGGCGACAAGTTCCAGAAGTTCGCGCAGGGCCTGACGTTCTCGAACCTCGTGTATCAGGCCAACCGGCAGCTGGAGAAGCTGTCAGACCGGTATCTGCTGGCGAACGACGAGCTCGAGCTGCGAGTGATCGACACCTACATCGGGGGCGCGAAAGCGACCGCGAAGAATTTGTCGGGCGGCGAGAAGTTCCTCGCCAGCCTTGCCCTGGCCCTGGGCCTCGCCCACATGGTCGGCCGCAAATACCGCATGGACACCCTGTTCATCGACGAAGGCTTCGGCGCCCTCGACCCCGAGACGCTCGAAACCGCCCTCTCGGTGCTGTGCGCCCTCCACCAGCAGGGCAGGCTGATCGGCGTCATCTCCCACGTCGAATCGCTCCAGGAGCGCCTCCCCGCCCGCCTCGAAGTCACCCGCCTCGGCGGCGGCCACAGCACCATCACCGGCCCCGGCTGCACCCGCCACCCCGGATAATATATTTTCTTATACTTTATATTCAGTCATATCCACAATACAGACGGGGTGTCCGAACAAGTTGCCCTCTCTGCAGGTTCCTGAAACACATGCCTCACCAAAAATCACACAGGCTTTTCATAAACGTTGAACCGAGAGAAACCTTCAGGCGAATTTGGTTTTTACGTGGGTGAGGAAGTTTTTGAGGACGGGGGGGATGGCGCTGCTGGCGGGGTCGAGCTTGCCGGAGGTGACGGCCTTGATCAGGAGGGCGGTTTCGTCGCAGGGTTCGTCGATCAGCTGGAGGATCGCGAACAGCATGGCCTGCATCTTCGGGAAGCCGAAGGTCTCCATGAAGAAGCGGGTTTTGGCGCCGAACTCGCGGCTGGGGGGCAGGAGCATGTCTTCGCCCCGGCCGGGGCCGAGGGTGTTGATCAGGTCCATCACGTGTTTCGGCCGCTGTCCGTAGGGGAGCTTCTTCAGCTCTTCGGGCAGAATGGGCGCGCCGATCCGGTAGTCCTGCTTGCCGTTGTCGTAGGGAAAGTCGAGCCGCTCGTCGATCGCGTGCGCCGGCAGGCCGCCGACGAACCGCACGGGAACGATCGGGACGTTCTTGTCGATGGTCATGTCCAGGAAGATCGAGCTCATGCGGGTCACGGGCTGATCCGCCGCCAGGCCCCGGGTGCCCTCGACATGCACGAGCAGCGAGGCGTCGCGCCGGCCGTCCCGCTTCAGATCGTCGATCAGGCCCTGCGGGTTCTGGGGGTCGAAATAGATCAGCCGGAATGGATGCTTGTCCCCGAGCGAGTCCTTCGCGAACTCGAGCAGGAAGGCCAGCCAGGCGTTGACGTGGTCGAGCTTCGCCACCGCCTGGATCGGCAGGCCGGTCAGGCCGTAGGCGACCGCCATGAACAGCGGCGACTCGAGGCCGATCTGGTGGTTGGCCAGGAAGACGACGGGCTGGTCCGCCACGGCCGCGAACGCGTCAGGGCTCTGGATCACCACCCGGCTGATGAACGTCCCGCACAGGGCGCCGATCAGATCATGGAAAAACCGGTGCGAGCCGGTCCGCTCGATCCAGCGCTGGCGCAGCCGCTTCCCGTCGAGCACGGCATCGGCCGAGCCATCCTCGGAAACGCGATTGAACGGCAGGTTCAGACAGGAACCATCCTCCGCCTCGATGATATCCGACGTCCGAGGCCGGGCAAACCGCGCCAGCCGCTCCGACCTGCACGAGGCAGGAAGTGGGCCGCCGACACCCGGACGGCGCAGTTCAGGCAGACCCGACCCGCAGGAGGGGCCCTTCAGTCGAGAGGCAGAGGCTCGCTGCGGATGATCCGGGCGCCGGCCTCGATGACAATCCGAATCGTGTCGCCGGCATCGGCGGTCACGGTCGCCCCTTCGAGGCGGCCATCGGCAAACGTGCAGGGGATGCGGCGGGTGCCGTTCACGAGAATCACGGCGGGTCCGGCGTATCGGATCTCGCCGATCTTCTGCCACTCGGCATCATTCTCGATGATATGTTTCAGCTCGCCTGAGACCAGATACGTGTTGCCATCCGTCCGCTTCGCGGCACCCGCCAGCTCGAGCGTCGGGAAGAACGCGTCGATCAGCTCGGAAGCAGCCCAAACCGCAAGCGGAATCAGCACCTTCGCCTGGGGTTCGGCCATCTCTTTCGTCACATTGAACTTCGGGTTCTTGCGGTTCACCTTTTCCGACTTGAACAGCACGACCGAGAACCACGAGCCCGTCTCCTTCGCCAGAGGCACCCAGCCGACATCCGCGAACTCGGCCCCATACGTGCCGCTTTCCTCTTTCAGCCTCGAAAGAGCCGGCGCGGGATACGGCCGCTTCTTGTTGCGGGGGAAGACCCATTTTTTGTAATCGGCAATCGTGTCGTTGCTGAAAAAGTGGCTGTTGGTGAACACAGCAAGGCTCTTCATCAGGGCTTCGGGGGAGAGGCCCCGTTTCACGGTGTAGTCGCCCGTCGGACGAAACTCGGGATTCTTCCAGCCATCACCGATCACGCGCCGGACGATCTCGTCGCCAACGGTGCCCTCGACAGGCTCGAACAGCGAATGGGAATCGGCCCGCGTGTGGGCCGGCTGCGTCATGTCACCGACCATGTGCATCGTCTCCCCGAGGCTGCGGAAGGCCCGTGCGAACAGCCGCTCCCGCGACAGGCCACCAAATGCAGTGCAGTCATTCTCCATCGCAGCCTTGTAGGCCAGAAGGCCGTTCCGCCACGAGTGGTCGTTATCGGGATGGCTCAGCACCCAGGTGATCCCGTCGATGCGCGGCTTGATCAACTTCGGCTGGAGCCGGAGACGGCGCAGAACGCCGTTCCACTCCTTATTGGGGTTCCAGTCGTCGGCGCGATACTCGAAGCCCTCGAAAAACGCCTCCTCTGAGGACACCCCGGCACGATCAGGCTTTTTCAGCCGGCGCACCAGCCAGGTCAGGTAGTGAGGCTCGTAGACCGGGTCGTAGAAATGCCGGAAACCCATGACGATCCCGGGAATGTCGGCGTCATGCCCGCCCCGCCGGAGCCACTCAATGAAGTTCGCCGAGATGACGAGCGTGTCGGCGGATTTTTCGCTGAGCCCGCCTTTCTTGAACGTGACGCCCTCAAATGTGGTGCGATGCTCGATCGGCGCGCGTTTATATTTGTCACCGAATGCATCGCCCTGACTTTTGACGATGAACAGCTTGCCGGCCAGTTCGTTGATAGCGGGGTGCGCTTCATCGCAGCCCCACCCGAACGCCGCTGCGCTCCAGGTCAGACCCGCAAGCACCGCCGCGAGCAGGCGGTTGCGGTGCAGAATGGCCGTCATCGTTTCCCCCTTTCCGCGAAGGAACCGGATCTTCCCGGGCATGGCCGGGAATTTCTCCCATTCTACCCGGTCCACCCAGGGGTACGGGAAACACTGTTGGGAAGCGGCGGTTCAGGCCGCCGGGGTTTCGATCACGGGCTGCTCGGCCGCCGTCTCGAGATCCGCGAGATGGAGGTTCTCGATCGTGAGCACCACGATCCCAACGGCAAGCACGTAGAAATACGAAAGGAAGTGCGTCGCAAGGCCATAGGCGACGGCGACTTCCCTGGTCAGGCCAAGCAGGTCGGTCAGTACGAGGATGCAACAGTATTCGTAAATTCCGATCATGCCTGGACTTGAGGGAATCATCGCCCCGAGGGAAAGAACGGCGATCAGGAGCAGCGTCTCGCTCATCCCCATCGGCAGTGTAAACATTTTTATTGTTATATAATATGTGACGAGCGAAGCGCCCCAGGAAACCAGGCTAAGACCGACGGACACGGCGAGAGGCCACGGATGGCGCACCAGGCCGAGGCCACCGATGAACGAGTCGCGCAGGCCATAGACCCATCGTTTCCAGGCATCGGGGAACGGCCACAGCAAGAGATCCGACACGGTGTCGACCCAACCGCGCCGAAACTGGAGCAGCAGGATGACGAGCAGGACAGCGCCGTAGAAGGTGACGGCGGTATACCCACCACTGCGGATGACCTGGCCAACCGGGAACATGGTCACGGCGAAGGCGATGAAGCCCACAACGCAGATGCCGTCGAGCAGCCGCTCCATCACGACGGAGCCGAACGCCTCGGAGAAGCCGGCATGGCCACGGCTTTTCAGATACCAGGACCGGATGAACTCGCCGGCGCGCGCGGGGAACAAGTTATTGAACAGGTAACCGAGAAGCAGCCCGGCATACAGCCGCCACAGCGGCACTTCCCGGGGGTGGAGAATGTACCGCCACCGGACGGCCCGGAACAGATGCTCTAGCGTGTAGGAGACGAGAAGCACCGGCAGCAGCCGCCAGTCGACGGCCGAGAGTACCGCCGGCACCCGCTCCCAATCGACCTGGCGCAGCGCGAGCCAGAGAAATAGCACGCTGAGAAGCAGGCCGATGATTTTTTTTGCCCATTTTTTCATGCGAGGCATCCTAACACGCTCGTCCCAACCCGGCAACCGGCGATCGCCGCTCGCAATCGTGTGTACCATGCCGGTTTCGGCCGGGCGGTTCCTTGTCGAACCCGCGATGAGCCGATATAATCATTTCACCATGAGCGAGCCAGAATCATGTGGATAGCCATCCAGATCCTGACGTGCGTGACGATCGTCCTTGCCGCCTGTTTCATCGTCGGCAAGAAGATCGGCCAGCGCCGTTTCCTGAAAATGCAGGAGGAGATGCGGGCGCTCGAGAAGGCATTCAACCAGCTTCTCGAGCAGATGGAGCTCGTCTCGGGCCACAATCTGAAGGTGCTTGACGCCAAGACGCAGGAGCTGCGTGAGCTGCTCAATGTCGCCGACAAGAAGTGTCTGTATGCCAACGACCTCATGAAGGAGGTCGACGACATGAAACGCGAGCTCCAGAACCACAACCGCAACGCCGCGATCGCCCCGCCGGCCTCCCCACTCGGCGAACTGAAGATCCGGCGCGAGCTGCAGGAGATGATCGACGAGACGAATGCCCAGGTTCGTAATATAACATTAAGAATACAACAGCTCGAACAGGACCGGACCGAGATGGTCGACCAGCTCGACCGCCTGCTCCTGGCAGAGCGCGTCAGGCCAGAACCACGGCAGCAGGCATCCTCCGAGCCTGTGACTTCGGCCATCCCGAAGACGGACCCGGCTGGCCCCGTTCCGCCTCCGCAGCCGGTCGCATCGAGAACCTT
>DATCTT010000323.1:0-1884 GCA_036567845.1 Candidatus Ozemibacteraceae bacterium
GATGCGGGCGCCGTTCCGGCCGCCGTCCGGGGTGTCCCAGGCAAGCCCGTCTCCTGGCTTGGCCTGGGTGGAAAAATCGATTTCGAGCAGGCCGCTGCGGCCCGGGCCGGCAACCCGGCCAACGGTTTGGGCTTCGCGGCCGGGCTGTTCGGGGGTGTTCCAGTCCCGGGGGGGCGTGCCGTGAAGGAATCCGGCATGGAAGGGGCGGGAAAAGACGGCGGAGAGCGCCTCCTCATGGGCCGTTCCGGGTTGCTCGCCATCGAGGACCCTCCGGTATGCCGAGATGACGGCATGGACATACTCCGGCCCTTTCATGCGGCCTTCGATCTTGAGCGAGGAGACACCGGCTTCGACCAGGTGCGGAACGGCCGCGATCAGCCGCAGATCGCGCGGGCTGAACAGCCAGTCGCCCGGCTTTCCGTCCCCGGCGGAGTAGGCTTTCCGGCAGGGCTGGGCGCAGGTGCCGCGGTTTCCCGAGCGGGTTCCCAGCGCCGAGCTCCAGAAACAGCGGCCCGAAATGCTGTAGCACATGGCGCCGTGGACGAACGTCTCGATCTCGAGCGGGATGCGGGCGGCCGCTTCCCGGATTTCGTCGAGCGACATCTCGCGGGGAAGGATCGCGCGGGTGATGCCGAGTTTCTGCAGCAGTTCGACGCCGCCCGTCGCATACCAGGCCGCCTGGGTGCTGAGATGCCGCGGGATGGTGCTGCCCCGGGCCGCGAGAAGGGCTGCGACGCCGATATCCTGGATGATCAGGGCATCGGGCTGGAGGACTTCGTAATAGTCGAGCGCCTGCTCGAGCAGATGCATCTCATGATCGAAGACTATAGTATTTAAAGTAATATATAATTTGCGATTCAGTGAGGCGGTCACGTTCCGGGCCCAGCGAAGCCCGGCATCGTCGAAGTTCGGCGCGAACGCCCGCGCCCCGAACCGCTTTCCGGCGAGGTAGACCGCGTCTGCGCCGGCCAGCAGGGCCGCCTTGAGGCAGCTCTGGTCGCCTGCGGGGGCGAGCAGTTCGACGCGTCGGGGGTTCGTCATGGGGGTGTTCAGGCCGATACGCGGCTCTGCCGCGTCGCAAGATGGCGGAAGGCCAACAGATACCCGTCGAAGCCGAGGCCGCAGATCGTGCCGGCGCAGGCCGGAGCGATCAGGGAGTTTGCGCGGAACGCTTCACGGGCGAAAATGTTCGTCAGATGCACCTCGATGACAGGCACGGGAAGCGCGGCCACGCAGTCCCGGATCGAGATGCTCGAGTAGGAGAGGCCCGCCGCATTCAGAATGATTCCGGCGCAAACACCCGGCTTCATCGTGGTCTGGAGCTTGTCGAGAATCGCCCCTTCACTGTTCGACTGGAACACCTCGACCTTGCAGCCGAGCCTTCCGGCCTCGGCTTCCAGCAGCGCCACGAGGTCGGCATGGGTGGCGTGGCCGTAGATGGCCGGCTCACGGCTGCCCAGAAGGTTCATATTCGGGCCGTTCACAACGAGGATCGTCTGCATGTTCATCTCCTTGATTCAGCGGGTCAGCGCCACATCGAGAATACCGTACATCCCGCGCAGCCATCGGACGAGATCGTGGGCGGTGCGAAGCCGCCAGAGACCATTCCAGATTCTGCCGCGCTGCCAGTAGAACTCGACGAGGTGGCGCCGGAGCAGACCCGGCTGCCAGGCGGCGGGGTGGTCGAGCGAAATCTCGTCCGCCTCCACCAGCAGCGGGGTTGCGGCATCCGGAAGAAGATCGACCGGGAGGCGGACACCGAGCGAGACACCGCTGGCCCGCAGTTGCCGGGCAGGGGGGACGAACGAGTCAGGTCCGTCCGGGCCATCCGCGGAAGGACTGAGCCAGACCCGGTGAAGCGCCGGGGAGGCGCCGAGCCGGGCA
>DATCTT010000324.1:0-7907 GCA_036567845.1 Candidatus Ozemibacteraceae bacterium
AAGCCGATCAGGTCGCGAACCCGGTCCGGCCCTTCGGTGACGAGCACGCGGACGGCTTCGGGGTCGCACAGACCGGCACCGGCCCTGAGCGTGTCGGCAACGTGCTCCCCGACCGAATCGGCGTGGTCCCAGACGGCGGCGATGCCCCCCTGGGCGAACCAGGAGTTGGAGGCCTTGATGTCCTGCCGGGTCAGCACCAGCACCGAGGCCGATTCGGCGGCCGTCAGGGCCGCGAACAGCCCGGCGAGGCCCGAACCCACAACAGCTATATCGCACGATATAGTATTCACGGTCACAGCCATCCTCCCATCGCCTTGTGGACGACGCTTTGCGGCGTGTCGCGGCAGGTGACGGGGACGCGCCGCAGGCAGAACCGGTCGTCGCCGGGCTGGTTGTAACCCGAGCGGCTGGTGAAATGCAGAGTGAATCCCGCTTTCTCGGCAATGCCCCGCGTCTCGTCATTGAACTTGCCGTAGGGCCAGGCGATCGCGACCGGAGCCGTGCCGAGCAGCGACGTCAGGCGGTTCCGGGAACACGCAAGATCCGCTTCGACGGCTAAAGCCATGGGCGGCGGGGAAACCGGATCGAAGGCGTTCCAGATACGCAACAAATCGGTATGCAGATCGTTGGTGTGGGAGCCGAACTGAAAAAATCCCGAGCCGGCCATTTCCCGAATCTGTTCTTCGGAAAGGTAGGCGGCGAACTGCGGCCGGCGACCGATGCGCGAGGTGACGACGAACACCGTCATCGGGATCCGGAGCCGCTTCGCGATGGGCAGCGCATGTGCATACAGACTTTCATACCCGTCGTCGAACGTGATCAGCACGGGCCGTTTCACGTCGGGCAGCAGGCCGGCGAGATACCGTTCGACCTCCTCGAGCCGCAGCGGGGTGAACCCGTCGGCCAGCAACGCCGCCATCTGTTCCGCGAACTGGGTGGGCGTGCAGGAGACATCCGAACGGGCCGGCTCCTCGATATGGTGGTAGACGAGCACCGCGAGATGCTCGCCGGGCCGGGCGAGGGCAACGCCGAACACCGCGATCAGGACGGCCGCGAGCAGGACGGCAAGAAGAGCCAAAACGGGCGCCCCTTTGGGAGGAGCGCCCGTCTCGGTGGTCATACCGGGACTCAGAGTCCGGCGGCCTTGCGGATCGCGTCGACCTTGTCGAGCTTCTCCCAAGGCAGGTTCAGGTCAGAGCGGCCGAAGTGGCCGTAGGCGGCCGTCTGCTTGAAGATTGGGCGGCGCAGGTCGAGGTTTTTGATGATGGCGCCCGGCCGGAGGTCGAAGATGTCCCAGATCAGCTTCTCGATCTTGCGCGGATCCATCTTTTCGGTGCCGTTGGTCTGGACGTGGACCGAGAGAGGTTTCGCGACGCCGATGGCGTAGGCGATCTGGATCTCGATGCTGTCGGCAACGCCGGCGGCAACGAGGTTCTTGGCAATATAGCGACCCATATAGGCGCCGGAGCGGTCGACCTTGGTCGGATCCTTGCCCGAGAAGGCCCCGCCGCCGTGAGCGGCCATGCCGCCATAGGTGTCGACGATGATCTTGCGGCCGGTGAGGCCGGAGTCGCCATGGGGGCCGCCGACCACGAACCGGCCGGTCGGATTGACGAAATACTTGGTGTTCTTGTCGAGCAGCTCGGCCGGGAAGACCGGCTTGATGACCTGGGTCACCAGATCTTCGGTGAGCTGGGCATGACTGACATCGGGGTTGTGCTGGGCCGAGAGAACGACCGCATCGATGCGGGCGGGCTTGCCGTCGACATACTCGACGGTGACCTGGCCCTTGCCATCCGGGCGCAGATACGGCAGCTTGCCGTTCTTGCGCATCTCGGCGGTGCGGCGGCAGATCAGGTGGGAATAATACAGGGGGGCGGGCATCAGGTCGGGGGTTTCCCTGACCGCGAAGCCGACCATCATGCCCTGGTCGCCGGCGCCGATATTCAGCTCGGCATCCTTGTCGGTGCCATCGGAGGCTTTGTTGACACCCTGGGCGATGTCGGGCGACTGCTCATCGAGCGCGACCATCACGCCGCAGCTCTTGCCGTCGATGCCCCAATCGGAGTTGGTGTAGCCGATGTCGCAGATCGTCTTGCGGACGACCGACTGGACGTCGACGTAGCAGCTGGTCGTGATCTCGCCCATGACGATGGCGAGGCCGGTGGTGACAGCGGTTTCACAGGCGACGCGGCCCCGGGGATCCTGGGCGAGAATCGCATCGAGAACGGCGTCGGAAATCTGATCGGCAACCTTGTCGGGATGCCCTTCGGTGACGGATTCGGACGTGAAGAAGAACCGTTCGCTCACGGTGAGCCTCCAAAAAATTGTGGTAAGAGAAGCGCGGCGATTATAGCAATCCCCTCCCCCTCCGTCAAGTCTGGACGGCATGGGAGAATACGCAGCGGCGGCTTCCCGTCGGGGAAACCGCCGCTGCACTGGTGCCGGGGCGTGTTATTTCGCAGCTTCCGTGGTCGTCTGGGACTGACCGACGGGTGCGTTCATGAGTCGAACGACATTACGGTAGGCCATTTCATAACTGAAGATAAATCCGATGACACTGGTCACGAGAACCAGGATGGTAGCCAGCACTCTCATGCGCAACCACCTCCTTGTCTGCTCCGGCGACCTTCCTATCGGCAGGAATCGCGGAACCATGAAGGTGGTTCAGCAGGGTGTTCCGATCTCAGCGGCAAGCTCCTTCCAGGGGCGGGCTTCGGCGACGGCTTTTTCGATCGCCCGGCCGGCCGGACAGGCCCCGAGCAGAATCGCCCCCACGACAAGGCCATTGCGCTCGACAACCTTGTGATAGATGCCTTCTTCGGATTTCGCGGTGATCACGTGGTCGACGGCCTCGCCCTTGGCCGCAAGAGCACCCTCGAGATCCATCTCCCCGACGCTGAGCAGATCGACCCCGATCAGCTTGAGACGGAAACTCTCAGGCGGCATCGTGAGCGGAGAGGTCTTTCCCGCCATGCTTTGACCGGCCCGGTTGCCCCAGTGACGCGCAGCAAGCCAGGTTCCCCAGATGCGCGCCTGATACTCGATCCCATCGCCGGCGGCAAACACCCCTTCAACCCCGGTGCGGCAGGCGGCATCGACCTGAACCCCCCGGCCGCAGGGGACGCCGAGCTGCTTCGCGAGGTCGAGGCGCGGGGCGACCCCGGCCGAGACGAGATGGATGTCGCCGTTCAGGATCTCGCCGCTCTGAAGTTTCAGATGGCCCTCCCCAAGGCAGCCGACCTTCGCCCCGAGATGGAACCGGAAGCCCTGGCGCTCGAGCAGCTTCTGGAGAACCGCAGCCCCTGCCGCATCGAGCTGGCGCGGCATCAGCCGGGATGCCACCTCGACCAGCTCGACGGCCAGGCCGAGTTTCGTCAGATGGAAGGCGGCCTCGAGGCCGAGCACGCCGCCGCCGATGCAGACGGCGCGCTTCTTTCCTACGGCCGCGGCGTGGATCGCCCGGGCATCCGCCGCGTCACGCAGCGTGAACAGGTTCGTACAGCTTCCGCGGCCCTCGATCGGGGGCATGAACGCATCGCTTCCGGTCGCGAGCAGCAGCTGATCCCAGCCGATCGTCTCGCCGCCCGAAAGCCGGATGGTGCGGGCCTTCGCATCCGCCGCCTCGACCCGGGCTCCAAGCCTCAGTTCGATTCCCTTTTCGGCGAACTTCTCCACCGGCGTCATGAGGATCTTTTCGATCGTGGCCCCACCTGAAATCAGCTCAGGCAGCCGGGTCCGGAAATACACCGGCCAGGGTTCGGCCGTGACGGCAAGGATCTTCCCGGTATACCCGGAGTCGCGCATCGCAATCGCCGCAGCGGCTCCCGCCACGCCGTTCCCAACGATCACCGCCATTTGTCCGTTTCCCGTCATCGCTCGTCGTCCTCCCGAACGTATCGTTAGTCTGCAGCCAGCAGGATACACGGCGGAAAGGCGGTTCGGCAACGCCGCCGCGACGACCGGGGGTCAGGTTTTGCGCCGACGCACCTTGGCCGACGGGAACAGCACGTTGTTCAGGATGAGCCGGAAGCCGGCCGCGGCTCCGCGGTAATCCGAGTCGCCGCCATCCGGGGTGTGGCCGCCGTAGTAGCTGAAGATGCCCTTCCCGAGCGTGCCCATCAGGTATCGGACCGAGACCCCGTCGTTGTTTTCGGCAAGAATCGTCACATCCTTCTTCACAAGGGATTTCCGGAACGAAGTGGTCTCGCCCGAGAAGCCAGGGATCTCGGTTTCATGGTTCTGGTTCAGCAGGCAGGGAATCGCATCGACCTGCGCCGAGAACTCGAACAGGGAGAACAGGGTTCCCTCCCCCGCCTCGGGAACATCGATGTCGGAGTAGGCAAACGCGGCGTCGGGCAACACGGTGAACCCGCCGAACGCCAGGCTGCGCGCGAAATTCAGACAGCCGTTCGGGTCGGGCACGGTCGGATCCCCGTCGAACCGTTCGGCCACGATGTCGTTTCCGTCGGCGGCAAGCGCAATATCCAGGGTTTCGGCGGCAGAGCACATGGCGAACAGGAATCCGCCCTCGCTCACGAAGTCGCGGATGCGCGTGGCGACAGCCTGTTTCATCTGCCAGCGCTTCCCGAAGCCGCGGGAAACCGCCAGTTCCGTGTCGCCGCCGTCTTGGCCGCGTTTGTGAGCCTGGCCGGTGAAATCCTTGTGATGGATGTGCAGCCAGTCGATCTCCTTCAATCCGCCGTCGAGGATTTCCCCGTCATAGACCGGCTTGTAGGGGATGCCGATCCAGGTCAGAAGCCGCGCGACAACGTCGCTGCCCCCTTCTCCGGGGGATGCGAGGTAGATGCCGATGCGCGGCGCCGCCTCGAGGGGGACGACATCCATATTCTCGCTCTGAACCGTGACCAGCAGCTCGTCGAATGTCTTCTGTCGCATCGGCTCGAACGTCACGCCCGCAGCGCCAGCCTGGCTGCGGATAGCCGGATCATCCGGCAGGATGAAGCTGCCGCCCCGGTAATTGATCGCCCAGAAGACGTCCGGGGCTTTCCGGTTGAGGGCCTGCCAGACGATACCGTAGGCCCGGCAGTGGTTTGCCTGTCCCCGGTCCATCGGAATCAGGAGAAGATCCCTGGCATGAGCGGCCGGAGCAGACACAAGCAAATATACAACAATAGATACTGCTATTGTTATATATTTATGCATTTTCATTTCTTCCCTTGCCGCCCGGGTGCCGCGGAAGAGGGAGGCCGGCCGAACAGGAACTCGAGAGGATGATGGAGGCGGGCGGCCCACGCGGCCTCAGAATGGACGGCGCCGACGTCGGGATACACGAGCAGGTCCTTCCCGTCAACGTATCCGCGTTCGCGCAGCAGGCCGGCCATCTTGTGCAAGCCCCGCCAGATCGGCGGTTCGAGATCGCCGGCATCGAGATACAGCTGCACGGGGCGGGCGGGCGGCGGCCCCTCCCGGACCAGCCGGTACATGCGGCCCCGGCTGAACCAGAAGGCCGGCGAGAGGCACGCTGCCTTCGAAAACACGCCGGCATGCAGCCAGGCAAGCTGGAACGAACAGAGCCCCCCCATCGACGAGCCGCCGACGGCCGTATGCTCGGGACCGGGCAGTGTCGGATACGAAGCATCGATGAACGGCTTGACCACCTCGATCAGGAACCGGGCGTAGGCCTCCCCTTTCGGTTTGAACAGGTTGTATTCCTCCATCCGGTCGGGCGTGTTGGCAAGGCCGACGATGATGAACTCGCGGATCTTCCCGCGCCTCATCAGACGCATCGCGGTCTCGTCAAGCTTCCAGTCCTGGCCGCAGAACGAGGTTGCGGGGTCGAACAGATTCTGCCCGTCATGCATGTACAGCACCGGGTAGCGTTTCCGCAGCCTCCCGAACGAGGGTGGCAGCCAGACGATCAGGTCGCGGGGATACTCCAAACCGTCGCCGATCATGCCGGGATGGAAGCGCAGCTCCCCCTGGATGGGGTCGCACGAGGCGGGCAGCTTGTCGAGCCAATCCGTGACAGTCGTTTCGAACAGACAGTCGGGTCCCTCGATGCGAAACGCCCGGTTGTTTGGCGGAACTTCGTCGGGAGACTCCCCATACACGGCCTGTGTCCGCCAGCTTCCGCGGGTCACCTTGAACTCGGCGACGGTCCCCGCCGGAGCGGCGAACCGGTGTTCGAACACCCCGGCCGCGACCCGCTCCATCCGGATGCGATCGGGCTTCCAGTCACCGAGAGCGGGAAGATTCCCCCCGATATGGATGACGCTTCCCCGGGGCCGGGAGGCGGAGAGACGGACACGGATCGTGACGGGAATCAGCGGCGGGCGGCGTGAACGGAGGGGGGGTCGAGGCATGCGGCATCTCCACGAAGTTGGTGGGATGAGGAATACCAGCAGTTCCCCGCGCCGTCAACCCCATTTGCACCCCAAAGGGCATGAGAGGGGCACGGCAATGGCAGCTGACTTCGCCGGGAAAAACGGGTAGAATGGTTCAAACGAGAAGTACATTCTTCACCCGAGAGGTTTATTGCCATTGCTGGCATTTCTGCTCAATGCAATTTTCAGGCCCTATTCCCTGGCATTTCTCCAGGGTGTCGGCTGGCTCCTGATCTCAGCCATCATCCTCAGCATGCCCGCGACCGTGCGGCACAAATACTCCTTGAACAGCGTATGGCCAGCCTTCACGATCGTTGGCATCAACAACCTGATGATGGTGTTTTCCTCCTCCCCCTTTCAGACGGCCGGGAATCTGCCCATCCACACCTGTCTGCTGCTCATTGCCGGGCTGCTGCTGGCCGAGTTTCATCGCAACACAGCCTTCACGGCCAGTCATCTCCGCACGACGTTCGGCGTCTTCATCATCATCACAGCCGCCTTTCTGATCGCCCTGCCGTCCTCTTTCCTCCATCCGGCCTCCCATCTCATCTTCGGTCTGGGCACGATCGGCATCGGCATCACCCTGCACCGCCTCGCCCCCGGGGTTCCTGGCCTGAAGCGGGCTCCCGGCTGCGTTCTTCCGAGCTTTTTCTTCCTCGGCCTCTCGACGTTTCTCGCATATGTCGACAAGCTTCCATTACAGACCCCTTTGCCAACGTCCTCGCCAGCCATCCTGGCAGGCATCCTGCTCGGCATCGTCTGTTCCTACGTCGTCGCTCTCTGCCTCCACATCCACTTCAACAGGCCGGCCACCGACGCCCTCGCCTCCTCGCCTCCGCTGGTCGGACGCTGGATCATCGCCATCATTCTGTTTCTCTCCGTCGCCGGCATCATCGCTGCAGCCCATCTGGAAACGCGGGCAAAAACCGTACTCGAGACAGAGGCGCGTAACCGGGCGGAGGTTCTCACCAGCGCCGTCGCCGATCGTCTTCGTGAAGATGAGCGTCTGACCGAGCTGCTTACTATCCATCCCGCCGTCCTCGATGCCCTTTCGGGAAAGGGGACAGCTGCCTGCCACGAGCTCCTCGCCCGGTTCGCCGCCGTGATTCCCTCCTCGACCTGCATGATCTCTGATGCCTCCGGCACCGTCATCAGCTCCTCCAACATCGGTGAGCCAACGAGTTTCGTCGGCCATTCCTACGCCTTTCCGCCTTATATCGGAAGCGCACTTTCCGGAACGCTGGACCGGTATTTTGCCCTCGGTGTCACCTCGGGAGTCCGCGGCCACTACACGTCGAAACCCATTTCCGCCCCGGATGGAACGCTCCGCGGTGTCGCCGTCATCAAACGGAACATCGAATTCCTCGACGACATTTTCCGCCGTCATGCGATGGCGTTCCTGCTCAGTCCGGACGGCATCATCTTTTTTGGGAGTCATCCGGAGTGGCATCTGAAACCGATCTTCCCCCTCCCCCCCCGGCGGCTGGAGGAGCTTGTAGAATCAAAACAGTTCGGTATTATATCTTCCAATACATTATTTCTCTCGGCTTTTTCCATTCC
>DATCTT010000325.1:0-21115 GCA_036567845.1 Candidatus Ozemibacteraceae bacterium
TGGTGGGCGGCTCAGCGGCGACGTCGGCAGGAACGGCCTCGTCGACAGCGTCCCCGGAGGAGGCGCGCGGCATATCCGGAGCCGTATCGATGAGGAACCAGCCTACCAGCGAGACAAGCACGACGATCAGTCCATAGACCGCCCACTCCTTGATGCCTTCCGAGGGGCCAGCGACGGGCGGGCCCCAGTCGAACGACCGGTCCGCGGCGCCGGAAGCAGGCGCTGGAGCCGGACTGGGTGGTGTTTCGAGTGGATCGTCGTTGTCAGACATGGTGTTCGAACCCCTTGATAGGGAGGCGGTTGCCGCAGGAACACGTCGCGCTGCGCCGGAC
Source organism: Candidatus Ozemibacteraceae bacterium (assembly GCA_036567845.1). Lineage (GTDB taxonomy): Bacteria > Muiribacteriota > Ozemobacteria > Ozemobacterales > Ozemobacteraceae > MWAR01. Next base: position 333 of record DATCTT010000325.1, read on the forward strand.
CACCTCGACGTGATACCCCGAGCGGCGGATGACAGGCGCCCCACATGCCGGGCAGAGGGTGTCCTGGCCGTGCTCGGTGGCCAGGTTGCCAAGGTAGACATACCGGAGACGCTCGGATGCGGTGCGGGCAAACGCTTCGAGCGTCTCGGGCGGCGTCGGCGGGGCATGCTCGTGGAAGCGCGGGAAGTAGCGGGACAGGTGGAGCGGCAGATCGGGCGAGAGGGCGGCGATCCAGTCGACCATGCGGCCAAACGCGGCCGGATCGTCGTTGAGACCGGGAACGACGAGGTTCGTCAGTTCGACGTGCACCCCGGCCCGAACGGCGGTCGTGATGTTCTCGAGCACCGGCTCGAGGGCGCCGCGGGTGATGTCGCGATAGAATTCGGGTGTGAACCCCTTCAGATCGATGTTCATCGCGTCAACCACCCCGCACAGGTTGTGCCACGGAGCGGGTTCGAGGTAGCCGTTGGTGACCATCACGACGGCGAGATCACGCTTCTTCAGGAGGGGGGCCGCATCGATGATGTATTCATACCAGATGCCCGGCTCGTTGTAGGTGAAGGCAACCCCGATATTGCCGGGCACCTCGGCGGCCCAGGCGGCGAGCCGGTCAGGCTGGACCGGTTCGGTTGGGCATATCTGCTGCGATATTTCATGGTTCTGGCAGAACCGGCAGGCGAGATTGCAGCCGTAGGAGCCGACCGAGAAAATCGGGCGGCCGGGGTGGAAGTGATACAGCGGCTTTTTCTCGACCGGATCGACATGCGCCGAGGTGATCTGAGCGTAATTGTGCAGGATGCCGCGCCCCTGTTCGCGGCCGCGGGCAAGGCACCGGCCTCGGCGTCCCTCGGCGATACGGCAGTGGTTCGGGCACAGCAGGCACTCGGTGAGCGTGCCATCCTCGCGCATGAAATCGGGTGTACGCATGCGCTCCAGTTCTAGCACGGCTCTTCCGGCGGCGTCAACCGAACCGGCCCCGCCGCAGCCACGGACACCTGCGCGCTCGCATCATGTGCCGGAGCCGGTTGCCTTCGTCCGCGTCATCTCTGGCTCTCCCACGGATTTGCCCGGGGGGGGAGTTCCGTGATACTGTGGGGCCTCTATCTCTCCCGGAGGTCAGCATGTTGGAAACCAAGGCCAGCGCCCAGGAACAGCAGGACATCACCGCCCTGTCGGATATCCGCAAAGCCCGTGAGCAGGTTCTGCGCGAGATCGGCAAGGTGTTCATCGGTCAGAACAAGGTCGTGGAGGAGGTGCTGTATGCCCTCTTCGCGCGAGGTCACGTGCTGCTGATCGGCGTTCCCGGCCTCGGCAAGACGCTGCTGGTCAACACCCTGGCCAAACTGTTGGACCTGAACTTCCGGCGGATTCAGTTCACGCCCGATCTGATGCCAACCGACATCATCGGCACGGACATCCTCGAAGAAGACCAGACGACCCGCGAGCGTCGGTTCCGGTTCGTCGAGGGGCCGCTGTTCACGCAGATCCTGCTGGCCGACGAGATCAACCGCACCCCGCCGAAGACCCAGGCGGCGCTGCTCCAGGCAATGCAGGAGCGCGTGGTGACCAGCGGCGGCAAGACGTATCCGCTCGAGGCACCGTTCTTCGTGCTCGCCACCCAGAACCCGATCGAGCAGGAAGGCACGTATCCGCTTCCCGAAGCCCAGCTCGACCGGTTCATGTTCAACGTCCGGATCGAGTATCCGCCGATGGATGAAGAGGTCGCGATGGTCAAGGCCACGACCGGCGGAACCGAGCCCGAGCTGCGGCCCGTTCTGAGCCGCACCCGGATTCTCGAGCTCCAGGAAATGGTGCGCCGCGTCCCCGTCTCCGACCGCGTCGTGAAGTATGCCGTCTCGATCGCCGAGGCGACCCGGCCGAAGAAGGAAGGCGGCCTGGCCTTCGTGAACGATTTCGTCACCTGGGGCGCCGGCCCCCGCGCGAGCCAGTATCTCGTGCTGGCCGGCAAGGCCCGCGCCGTTCTGCAGGGCCGTTCCTACGTAGCGACCGAGGATATACGGGCGCTTGCCTACGCTGTGCTGCGTCACCGCGTGCTGCTGAACTTCAACGCCGAGGCCGAGGGCATCTCGACCGACACGATTATCGAGCGCATCCTCGCCGCCGTTCCCGAGCCCCGGGAATAATATTTGATATTATACTCATAATTCTGTCATGACGACTTCCCGCCTCTCACGGTTCCTCGATCCGAAGGTGCTCGCCTCGCTGGCGGCCCTCGAGATCAAGGCCCGCAACGTCGTGGAGGGGTTCGTCGAGGGACTTCACAAGAGCCCGTTCAAGGGGTTCAACGTCGAGTTTTCCGAGTATCGCCAGTATGTTCCGGGCGACCCGCTCAAGGATATCGACTGGAAGGTGTATGCGCGCACCGACAAGTATTACATCAAGGAGCACGAGGAGGAGACGAACCTCTCGGGCTACCTGATCATGGACACGAGCGGCTCGATGAGCTACCGGGGCGGGAATGCACCGATGAGCAAGCTGGAATACGCGGCCACGCTCGCCGCTTCCCTGGCGTATCTGATGCTGCGGCAGCAGGATTCGGTCGGCCTCGTCACGTTCGCCGACGGGGTGCGCCGGGTGATCCGGCCGCGCACGGGCATGGCGCAGCTCAAGAGCATCTGCACCGAACTCGAGCAGACGGCCCCGCAGGACCGCACCGATATCGGCGATGCGCTCGATCGGGTCGCCGGCACGATGCGCAAGCGGGGTCTGCTGATCATCTTCTCGGATCTGATGGACAACGCCGATACGATCATCAACAAGGTGCGCCAGCTTCGCACTCGGCGCCACGAGGTGCTGCTGTTCCACATTCTCGACCACCACGAGCTGACCTTCCCGTTCGAGGACACGACGCTGTTCCGCGATCTCGAAGACCGCTCCGAGCTGATCACCGACGCCTTTTCGCTGCGACGCGAGTATCTGCGCCGGCTGCAGCAGTATGTCGGGGCGTTCCAGTCGGCGCTGCGCAAATCCGGCATCGATTACCTCCTGGCCGACACCTCGCGACCGGTCGAGGCAAGCCTCAAGAGCTTCTTCACCCGCCGCCAGTCGGTCGGGGCTCGGCTGGCCTGACGATGCCTCTTTCGTTCGGAAACCCGTGGCTCCTGGCCGGCGCCCTCGCGATCGGCGTGCCGCTCTGGCTGCACTTGTATTACCGGCGCACGCCCGTTCCCCGCGACTTTCCGAGTCTGCGACTGATCCGGCTCTCGGTCGAGGCGATGACACGCCGCATGAAGCTGCGCCATCTGCTGCTGCTGGCGTTGCGTATCCTGGTCGTTTTGCTGCTGACCCTTGCCTTCGCGCGGCCGTTCATCGGCGGTGGCGCTCTTTCGGCCGGTACCGGCGCGCCCGCCGCGTTCGTCGTGATCCTCGACAACTCGCTCTCGATGGGCACGACACACCAGGGTATCTCGCTGTTCAACACGGCGCGGGCGCGGGCCATCGAGATCGTCGACCAGATGGGGCCGTATGACAAAGCATCCGTTATTTTATGCAACGACCCCGGAACGGTGCTGTTTCCGCAGCTGACCTGGGACAAGAATGAGCTGAAGGAGGCGGTCCGCAACGCCCCGCTCAGCGCCGCGGGAACAAATCTCGCCGGCGCCCTGCAGCCCGCACTCAAGCTGCTGGCCCCCGTGCGCGCGTTCCGGCGGACGGTGTATCTCGTGACCGACGTTACGAAATCCTCGTGGGAGCCGCTTCTGGCCACCTACGATCTGAAGCGGATCGACCCGTCGATCGACCTCGTCCTCGTCCAGGTCGGGGATGCCGCCCCGCCGAACCTGGCCGTGACGGAGCTGGCCATCGATGACCCGATGGTGATGAAAGGCCGGCCCGCCACGCTGCGCGCGACCGTCGTCAACCATTCGGCCCAGCCCCATGCGACGCGCCTCTCGATCCTCGTCGGGGACGACAAAAAGAGCGAACAGGCGATCGAGCTCGGCCCGAACGGGTCGAAACGACTCGAGATCCCGCTCACGTTCGGCGACACCGGGTTTCAGCACGTCCGGGCCGTCCTGCCGGCCGATGCGCTGCCCCAGGATGATGTACGGCATCTCGCCGTGCAGGTGCGCGCGCCGCCCCGCGTCCTGATTCTTCGTCCCCCGCCCGATCGCGACGGCAAGCCCAACCGCGAGGATCTGTTCCTGCGCTTCGCCCTGAACCCACTCAACCGCACCGAAGGCGCGCTGTTTCTCGTTGACAGCCGAAGTCCCGAAGAGACCGGGGAGGTGAACCCGGCGGAATACGCCGCGGTCTTCCTCGTCAACCAGCGGTCGCTGCCCGACGCGCTCGTAAAGTCGCTTTCGAAGTATCTGCTCGGCGGCGGCAGTCTCGTAACCTTCTGTGGACCGCGGGTCGACCCCGCCTGGTACAACGCAAACCTGATCGACGGCCTCGGCGGCGGATATCTGCTGCCGGCACGGCTGTTCAAGCGGGTCGGCAACGCGGTCAGCAAGGCCGTTGCCTACCAGCTCACCGACCTCGACACCGGCCATCCGGCATTCAAGCCGTTCGGCACCGACGGATCGGGCGACCCGGGCCGCGCGCCGGTGTACGAGTTTTATCAGGTGCAGCCGAATCCCTCGGCGCTGGTTCTTGCGCGCATGAGCCACGGCCTTCCCGGTATCATCGAGGAACGGCGGGGCCAGGGCCGCACGCTGCTCGTCACTTTCACGGCCGACACCGGCTGGACAACGTGGCCGCTCAAGCCCACCTTCCTGCCGTTCGTCCACGCATCGGTCATGGGCATGCTGTCACGGCAGGGCATCAACGCCGGGGCGATCCAGCCCGGGACACCGGTTTCCCTGACCGTCTCTGAAGAGGGCCTCAAGCGCGTCACACTCACCCTGCCCACCGGCCAGTCTCAGGAGATCCCCCTCCGGCGGGATAACGGGGAAGGCCTCCTGCATCTGACCGTGGCGCAGACGGACCAGGCCGGCTTCTACCGGCTCCGTTTCGAGGGTGCGACGGAGCGTGAGGAAGCGTTCGCCGTCAACCCGCCGCCGGCCGAGAGTGATCTCGAACGGCTGCCCCAGAGCCGGATCGTGCGGTTCATCCGGCTGGAACACCAGGCCGGGTCGAAACAGAGCCTCGGCCAGAAGGTCGTCGCCGTGCGCGAAGGCCGGGACGTCTCGCTTCCGTTGCTGTGGACGCTGCTTCTGACGGTGCTGGCCGAATCGATTCTTGCGAACCGCCCCCTGCGGCTTGGCGGGAGGGCGTCATCGTGAGCACCCTCCTCAAGCTGCTCGGATTCGAAACGGCGCCGATCCAGACGATCGAGTCGGTGCGGCTCACCCTCGGCTGGGGCTGGGCGGGCCTGATTCTCGCCCTGCTGGTGGCGGTCCCGGCCTTCCTTCTGACCTACCGGGTCGAGGACAAGCCCTGCTCCCGGCCGCTGTTCTTCACGCTCACGGGGCTGCGCCTGGCGTTCGTCGCAGGCCTGCTCGTGCTGCTCGCCGGCCTGAAATGCACAGTTTCCGGATGGATTCCCCAGAAGAACAAGCTCGCCGTCGTGATCGACACCTCGCGCAGCATGAGCATCCGGGAGGAAGGAGTCAGTCGCCTCGAACGCGTCCAGGAAGCCCTCGGAAAGGGCCGCCTGATCGAGACTCTGGAGCGCCGCACGGGTATCACCCCCGCCCTGTTCTCGTTCGCCGGCTCGGTCGCCCCGCTCAGCCGCGATGACGTGGCCTCATTCGGCCTCGCCCCCGACGGCCCCCAGACGAACCTGACCCGCGCCGTGACGGACATCACGAACCACCTCGGCGAGGGCAACCTGCTCGGCGTCATCCTACTGACGGACGGGGCGCACAACACCGGCGACAACCCGCTCGACGCCCTCGCCCGCCACCGCACCCCCCTGTATTTTCTCGGAACCGGCCGCACCGGCCAGGTGAGCGATCTGGCCATATCGCTCGAGCGCCCCCCCTCGGTCGGATATCTCAACTCGCTGGTCCGCCTGCGCGGCGAGCTCCGCATCCAAAGAATAGCTTCAAATACAATACCAATAACAATAACAAAAGACGGCGCCCCGTTCTCTTCGATCGACGTAACGGCCTCCCCCGGCCAGAGCCGGATCCCTTTCGCCATCAACATTCCCTGCGACACAGAGGGTGCCTTCACTTTCGCCGTCTCGGTGCCAAAGTTCCCCGGGGAGCTGACGCATGAGAACAACGAAACGGGATTTCTGCTGAAGGTGGTGAAGGAGCGACTCAAGATCCTGATGCTCGCAGGCTCCCCGGGCTGGGACCAGACCTTCATCCGGTCCGCCGCGCGCAGCGACCCGAACGCCCACGTGTATGGCTGGACACGCGTTGGAGAGAACCGCTGGCTCCCGACCGTCGATTCCGAGCTGAAGGCGGCCGTTCCTGCGCCCGTCCTGACCGACCTTGAGGATGCAGACGTGGTCATTCTGGCCGGCATGCCGGCTTCAGTTCTCGAGCCTCACGCCGAGCTTCTCCTGGGACGTATCGAAGCGGGCAAGACCGGCTTGCTGATCCTGCCAGGATTGAGCGGATACGCTGATTTGGGATATGCAGGCTCGAAGCTGAAGACCCTGTTTCCCGTTGAGCTCGCCGGGGAAGCCTGGGTCGGCACTCCGTGCAGCCTTGTCCTTGCCGCGCGGGATACGCCGTATGCATTCCTGCGTCTGCTCGACGATCCGATCGAGAACCAGGAGTTCTTCGCCTCGCTGCCAAAACTCGACGGTCTGTTCACCTATCAGGCCCGCAAGAGCGGGGCCGAGACGCTGCTTTCGAGCACGATCGAGCGGAACGGGGCGGCCCAGCCGGCATTTCTCACTCACCGGGTCGGCCAGGGCAATGTGGCAATGCTGTGCGGCGGCCCCCTGTGGCCAATGGGGTTCACCCAGGTGCCAACCGACCGGACAATCCGGCCCTACACTGCGTTCGTAATGAACACCCTCAAATGGCTTGCGAACCGGCGCGAAGACGCCCAGGTCACGCTCGAGCTGCCCTCGTCGCGCGGATTTACCGGCCAGCCCGCCGTGCTGCGCGTCTGGGTCAGCGACACACGGCGCCGGCCGGTCGACACGGCCCAGGTATCGGCCCAGATGAGCACGGCCGGCGGCGAGCCCGTCTCGCTGACTTTCACCGCGACCACCGAGAAGGGATGCTACGAATCCACCTTCATCCCGGCCGCGCGCGGACTCCACACGATCACGGCAAAGGCCGTCCACCAGGGTTCCCTGCTCGGGGAGGCCCGCGGCCAGCTTCTCGTCGAGGTGCCGACGGCCGAATTCGACGACCCCGAAGTGCGGACAGACCTGATGAGCCGTCTCGCCTCCTCCACGGGCGGCGCCTATCGCCCCGTCGAGGCGCGCGACGCGCTGCTCGAGGCGATCAGACCCACGCCGGGGAAAAAGCAGGAGACGAAATCCTTTGAAGCCCGGGACAGCGGCCTGCTGCTGGCGCTGCTGCTCGCCCTTCCGCTCGCCGAGTGGATCATTCGTCGGAAACGGGGGTTCAGCTGATGTGCATGACCCGACCCGCACGAGGCGGGAAGCGGACCACCGGCGCCCGGATGGCGCAATGTGGGTGGATCTGGATCATCCTGCCGTTCTGGCTGGCGATCCTGACGATTCCGGCTTCCGGTGCCGAATGGGGCACCATCGCGATCCCACGCATCCAGTATGGCGGCGGGGGCGACTGGTACACCGATCCGACCTCGATGCCAAACCTGCTCAAGGCGGCAGCCGAGCGTTTCAATCTGCCGACACGTCCCGAACATTTCCCGATCCGCATTTCCGACCAGGCCCTTTTCACATATCCCTTGTTATATCTGACAGGGCATGGAAACGTGAAGTTCGAGGACCAGGAGGTCAACCGGCTCGTCACGTATCTGGACAACGGCGGCTTTCTTTGGATCGACGACTGTTACGGCATCGACAAATCGATCCGGCGCGAGCTGCGCAAGCTGTATCCCGACAAGGAGCCGGCCCTTCTGCCGGCCGATCATCCGATCTACCGCACGGCCTACGACCTCCCGCAGGGGCTGCCGAAGATCCACGAGCACGATGGCAAGCCGCCCCAGGGGTATGGTATCTTCAGCAAAGGCCGCCTGGTCATTTTCTACACGTATGAAACCGACATTGGCGACGGACTCGAAGACGAGGGCGTCCACCCCGAGAACACGCCCGAAAAGCGCGAGGAAGCCATGAAGATGGCCCTCAATATTCTTTTCTACGCCCTCTCGCAGTGAGCATCATGCCAACACCCAACCGGCCCGACGAACTTCTTGCCGCCTACCCCGAGAACAGCGTGCGTCTCGAGGGGCTTTTGGGCCTGTACCGGCGGAAACGTCAGACCCGCGTGTTCCTTGCCTGCACCGGCTGGAGCATGGCCTCCTTCCTCGGAATCCTGCTCGTGTTCCTGCTCGTCGAGCGGACCCCCATCCAGTCCGAGGGCATGCGCTGGCTGTGCGTCATCGCAGCCTGGGGACTGTCGATGTTCTGGATGATGCAGGCAGTGCGGGCGCTTCTCGCCCCGCCCTCCGGGGTCGAGATGGCCGTCGAGATCGAGGAGATCGCCCCGGAACGGTTCCGCTCGCTCATCGCCAGCGCCGCAGAGTTCGTCGATCCCGATGCCGGTCACGGCACCTCCTCAGCCCTGCGACGGCTCACCGTTTCGACCGCTGCGCAAACCCTGACCGGGGAAGACGTCGGAACGGCACTGAAGCGGTTCTCCCGCCGGAAAGCCGCCGGCGCCCTCGCCGCCGTCACCCTGCTGCTAATCGTCTGGACGGGCCTTTCACCCGCCGAGGTGCGGCGCGGGGTGCTGCGTCTGATCCATCCGTTCGCGGCCCTGCCCTCCTGGTCGTCCCTCGAGTTGAACGTGTATCCGGGCAGCCGTATCATCGCCCGCGGCGACAGCCTCGAGATCTCGGTCGTCCCAAACCAGCCGACGGAGCTTGCCCCCGTCCTTACGCTGTTCAAACCGAAAGCCCCCTCGGGCACCGCGACCGAGATGTATCCCGATGAAACCGCATCCCATGCGCGGTATGTCTATACGCTGACCGGACTGCAGGAGTCGACCGACTACCAGGTGAGCGTCGGCCAGGTGAAATCCGACCGGTTCTCGATCACCGTGATGCCGCGGCCCGAGCTTTCGGGACTGCGCCTCACCCTCCACCACCCCGACTATCTGGCGACACAGCCGGAAACGCTTTCCGAGGGTGTCGGCGATGCATCGGTGATTGCCGGCAGCCGGATCGACATCCGGGGCCGGGCGAGCCAGACGCTGAAAAGCGCCGTTCTCGGCCTCACGCCGGGCGGTTCCCTGACGGCGGAGCTTTCCCAGGGGGACACGTTCATCGCCAGCCTGACGGTTGCCACGGACACCCGGTGGTCGATCCTGCTCACGAACGAGTTCGGCCTGGCAAACGACAACCCCGTCCGGTACCGCATCCGCGCCCTGCAGGATGCCTCGCCGACGGTCACGATCCTCAAACCGGCCGCCGACATCGAATTCCCGACGTCGAAACGGCTCGACATGAAGGTCGAGGCGACGGACGATTTCGGCGTCGTCACGACGGTTCTCTGGTATGCCGTGGGAAACCGCAGCGACTGGATTCCGCTGAACCTGAAAGCGGACTTCTCTCCAAAGAAGCGGTTCGAGGTGGAGTATCCGTGGATGCTTGACACGCTGGCGATTGAGCCCGGCACGAAGGTCTCGTATTACGTGAAGGCCGAGGACGCGGTGAAACCGGCTCCGAACATCGCCACTTCCCCGGTGTATCACCTGAACATGCCTTCGATGTACGACGTGTACAAGGGCGGGGAGCAGGCGCACGAGGATGTGACGAGCCAGCTCCAGGAGCTGATGGAGGCCCAGAAGCTGCGTCGTCAGGCGCTCGAGCAAACCTACGAGCAGATCAAGCACGAGGGCCGGATGGACGAGGCGACGGAGCGGCGGCTGCGCGAATTGATCCAAGAAGGGGAACAGCGCCAGAAGCAGGCGGAAGAGATCATCAACAAGTTCCAGGAAATGCAGGAGCGGTCGAAGGAAAACCCTTTCTCCTCCCCGGATGCGCTCGAGAAGATGCAGAAGGTGAATGAGCTGCTCAATGACGTGCTCGACGACGAGTCGAAGCGGCTGATGAAGCAGCTTCGCGAGTCGCTCACGAACATGAAGCTGGATCCGAGGGATCTCGAGAAGTTCGAGGAAGCCTTCAAAATGGATAAGTATCTGAAGAACCTCGACCGGACAATTGAGCTTCTCAAGCAGCTCAAGGATGAACGGAAGCTCGAGGCGCTCGGCCAGGCGGTGGATGATCTGCTGAAGCGGCAGCAGCGCATGGCATCGGAGACGGCGGCCCTTGAAGAAAAGCAAAAAAGCGGGGCGCTTTCCCCTGAAGAGGAGTCGAAGCTGAACGATCTGGCGGCCCAGCAGGAAAAGCTGCGACAGGAGCTGGAACAGCTCCGCAAGCAGGCCGAAGAGATTGCCGAGAAGAAGCCTCAGCCAGGCGAGCCAGAGAATCCGGCGGCCGAGGACGTGAAGAACCTGCGCGACAAGATGAAACAGGAGGACTTCAACAAGACCGCCGAGGAGATCAAGAAAAGCCTCGAGCAAAAGAACCCCTCCGCCGCACGCGAGCCCCAGCAGAAGATGCTGAAGTTCCTCGAGTCGCTCGCGAAGGATGGGCAGAAGATCTGCACCACCTGTTCGGGAGGGGAGCAGAAACAGCTCGATCTCTCCCGGTTCATCCGGCGCGCCCTGAACGTCTCGCGGGATCAGGAAACCCTGCTGCTGCAGCTCAACGGCCTGCCGGGCCAGTTCATGCGTGGCCAGAAGCCCGCGATCGAAGGGATCATCGATGAGACGTCGGTGCTGCAACTCCTCGTGCGTCAGCAGGCAACCGACCTCGAAGGTGCTCTCGAAACGCTGATCCGATCCAGCTTCACGGTCGATCCGGGTGTACTGCAGCCCCTCCAGGGCGTACAGAACATGTTCGTGGAGATCGTGAAGAACCTCGAGGACCGGCAGATCGGCCGGGCCCGCAACGACCAGCGCGAGATCATCCGACGGTTCAACCTGCTCGCGATGGAGCTGATGCGTGCGCAGGACCAGAGCCAGAACCAGCAGAACAATCAGAACGCCGCCAGCGCGATGCAGCGGTTCAAGGATCTGACGCGGCGCCAGCTTAGCCTGTATCAGCAGATGATGCAGAAGCAGCGGCTGCCAGCAGACCAGCGGATGATGGAAGATCTGCGACGCATGGCGATGGAGCAGCGCAAGATCCGCGAGTCGCTCGAACAGCTGATGCGCGAGGGCAAGCAGCAGATGCAGACGCTTGGCCGGCTCGATGACGTGATGAAGGAAATGCAGGATCTCGAGACGAAGACGCTCGATCCGCGGCTGCGCCGCGAGGTGGCAGAGCGGCAGAAAGCCCTGTATGACCGGATGCTCAAGGCCCAGAAGTCGATCAAGAACCGCGAGGAGGAGAGCGAGGAGCGGAAGGCGACGAAAGCCCGCGAGATTGTGCAGACGGCGCCGGATAAGCCGCTTCCCGAGATCGGAACCGACACGCGCGATCTGGCCCGCGACTTCCTTGGGGAAAGCCGCGAGGAGTATCCGAAGAATTACGAAATATTGCTTCGAGAATATTATAAATCCCTCAGCCTGTCGGGAGAGAACCTGTGAACCACGGCATCCGAGCCCTGCTTCTCGCGACGCTGCTCGCGGCGCCCCTGCTCGCCCAGGCGCCGGCGGCAGGGCCGCAGAAGAATCCGAACGACGCCGTGCTGCTGTATCACGAGGCGATGAACGAGTACAGCCTGCGGCATCTCAAGGCCGCCCGGGACCATCTGGACACGCTGGTAAAGGAGTGGCCGCAGCATCCGATCTCGCGGCGGGCCCGGATCGAGCTGGCCCGGATCTGCATCGATCTGCGGGATCACGAGCGGGCGATCGAACTTTTGACGGCTGTCGCTGACGGGCCGGCCGGGGATGGAGACACGGCAACGGCGCTGGAGACACTGGTCGATCTGCTGTTCAGCCTGCAGCGATTCAAACTCGGGATCGATCTTCTGGAGAAGCGGTGGCAGGCAAACCCGACCGACGTCGATCTGGGGCGGAGCCTCGCGAAGTTCTACCTGCAGGCCGGCCGGTCAGACGAGGCGCAGCTGCTGCTGGAAGGGCTCCTGGAGCGCACGGCGCGGCGGGAAGTCTTTTCGGATCTGCTGGCACTCGCGACGAAAACCGGCACGGTCGAGCGACTGATGTCGGGAATCCAGCAGCGAAGCGCGCGGTACCGGGCAGCGGATTATCTCGAGTTCGTTTCTGACTGTCTGATGGCGCTGAAGAAGACGGACGAGGCAGCGAAGCTGCTGCGGGAGTCGCCCGAAACCAGCACCGACATCAACCTGCTGCGCAAACTGGCCCGGCTCGAACTCGAGCGGAATGACCCGGCTGCCTCGCTGCAGGCGCTGCGCCAGCTCGAACAGCTGCTGCCCAACGAGTGGGAAACGGCAAAGGCCGCCGGCCACTGCCTGTTCCTGATGGGAAAGCCCGCCGAGGCCCTGGCCGAGTGGCGCCGCTATCTCGGGTCCCAGACCGTGCCGCGTCCCGATGGGTATCAGCTGTTCACCGAGGTGTTGATCGAGCACAAGATGTATGCCGAGGCCCTCGAGGCGTTCGCCCAGGCACGCCAGGCCCTCGGCAATCCGACCCAGTTCGCCGAGGAGCGGGCTGGGGTTCTCGAGGCGATGGAGCGCCACGAAGAGGCCCTCGAGGAGTATCTGATTGCGATGGCGAACGGCCTCTACAAGGCTGATATATTTGATAAATTGTATAATAATCAGTCTGCGAAGTTCGATCTCCGGGACCGGCTCCGGCGCGCCCTGGCGGCATCCGGCGCCCTCTCCCTCAAGAAAGCGCTTCTTGAGCTGATGATGCGGGAGGAGAAGATCGCGGATCTCCCCGAGATCGCGGCTCTCGCCGAGTCGGATCCGTCGTTCGAAGAACTGCTGTATGAGCGGATCCGACAGAGTCTCGCCAGCTCGTCCGGCCCGTTCGCCCAGGCCCTCGGTATCGACCTGATCGGGCGGTATGCACGCCGGGAACTGGCCCTGAAACTCTGCCGTTTACTGCTGGACCGGCCCGACGCCAACGAAAAGGAACTGACGGCGGCGGTGGCTGCGGCATCGGCGACCGTCGCCATCGACCCGCCCGCCGACGCGAAGCTGCGCGCCATCCTTCTGGTCGCCCTGGGCCGCACGATGCTGGAGCGGCTCCATGCTCCCGATGCGGCCGTGGCATTCTTCACGCAGGCTCTGCAGCCGCCGCTGCCCACGATCGCACCGGAGGCGGCTTTCGATGCAGCCCTGCTCATGATGAGATGTTCCATCTGTCGCGGGGAAACGGCGACGGCCGAAGCCTATCTCGCCTCGGCGAGCGCGTTCGCGAACGCCGCCCCCCGGCAGCCCCCCCCCCAGGAGAAGAATCCCGACGAGCAGGTCATCGTCGCCCAGGATGAAAACGGGGGTCTGGATCTGCGGGGTCTCGCACTTGACCCCGACGCCCCCCTGTTCGACGGGATCGAAAGCCAGGCACGCCTGTTGTTCGAAACGGCCTGGCTGAAGGCGCACGTCGGCGAGTATGAAGCCGCTCTGGATGTGCTGAAGAAGATCACGGAGGAGTATCCCGAGTCGCTCTGGATGGACGATGGGCTGCGGCTCGCCCTGCAGCTGACGATGGGCTCCGCCGGCAGTCTCGACCATCTGAAAACCTATCTCGAAGCCGAGCGGCTGGCCATGATCGGCAGCCTTTCCGCCGCCGTTTCCGCGCTCGAGAACCTCTCCACGAACGCATCCGGAACTCCCCTGGCGCTCGATGCGGAGGCTACGGCCTTGCTGTATGCCGAAACGACGACCGACCCCGCACGGCTCGCGCAGCAGATCGAGACCTTCATCGCGCGCCACCCGGCGCACGGCTCGGTTCCCGACCTGATGATGCTCCAATGGCGTCTTCTGCGGAAGACGAACGCCCCGGCAGCCTCTGAGGTCGAGCTGCTCAAATCCTTCGCCGACCGATTTCCCGGCGATCTGCGCAGCCGGCGCGCCCGTGTCGCGCTCGCCGAGCTTCTCCGTCAGAAACGATGAGACACGCACATGAAACATAAATATTTATTGATATTATTTTTGATTCTCCTGATTGCCGGCCCGGCTTCTGCGGCCAAGCTGCTGATACCGATGGACGACGACCAAACGGATCATCTTCGGGCCTACGGGGTCGCGTATTTTGCCCTCGACCGGGCCGGGATCGACGTCGAATGGCTGCTCAACTACCGGTGCGGCTCGTTCCTGATGGACGATGTTGAACTCGTCCGGAACCGTGCCCGGGAAATGGGCGTCCGGGCGGTCCAGATCGGCGAGGACGAGGCGATGCAGATCCTCGCGAAAATCGAGGACGAGAACATGGAGCGGGTGCTGCTCGAAAAGGCCCCGAAGGTCGCCGTCTACTCACCCGACTACTCCGAGCCGTGGGACGACGCCGTGACGCTGGTGCTCGAGTATGCCCAGATTCCCTTCGAGAAGTTCTACGACAAGGAGGTACTCGACGGCACGATCGCGCGGTTCGACTGGGTCCACCTCCATCACGAGGATTTCACCGGCCAGTTCGGCAAGTTCTACGGCTCGTTCCGGTTCGCCGACTGGTATCGCAAGCAAGTCACCCAGGCCCAGCTCGATGCCCAGAAACTTGGTTTCGCAAAGGTCACGCAGCTCAAGCTGGCCGTGGCGCGCGGTATCCGGAAATTCGTCCTCGACGGAGGCTTTCTGTTCGCCATGTGCTCAGCCGTCGATTCGCTCGACATAGCCCTGGCCGCGAACGGCACCGACATCGTCGCGACCGAGATCGACGGTGACCCGGTCGATCCGCTGTATGCCTCGAAGCTGGATTTCAGTCAGACATTCGCGTTCCAGAATTTCAAGCTGATCCCCGACCCGATGGTGTACGAGTTTTCCGATATCGATGTTTCGAACAATTACATGGGTGACGCGGGCACGTTCCGGCTGTTCGAGTTCTCGGCCAAGGTCGACCCAATCCCGGCGATGCTGACGCAGGATCACCGGAACGTCGTCGACGGCTTTTTCGGCCAGACCACGGGTTTTCGGAAGAGCCTCCTCAAGCCCTCGGTGACAGTGATGGCCGAAAACAACGACGGCCTTTCGGTGAAATATATTCGTGGCGATATAGGGAAAGGGACTTTCTGCTTTTTCGGCGGTCACGATCCGGCCGACGTAAGCCATGTTGTGGGCGAGGGGCCGACCAAGCTCGACCTGCACAAGAACAGTCCCGGCTACCGGCTCATCCTGAACAACATCCTCTTTCCCGCCGCCAAGAAGAAAGAACGCAAAACCTGATCTCGACCTTCCTTCCCCTCATCCTGCTTGCCTTCGGGACATCCGAACTGGCAGGCACGATTGTCCTATTCCCGATCACAGCCGGACTAGCCTGGGCCATCACGACCTGGGCGGCCGTCGCGGTGCTGATCCCCGACATGCTCGAACGATGTCGCCGGGATGGCCGGCTTCCTAATTTTCATGAAGCGCAGGGCTGGTTCGGCTGGGTCGTGACCGGCTGGATCGTGTTCCTGCATGCCGCCTCGGCACCCGCCTCCTGGCTCTGCCCCCCGCTGTTCCATGCCTTTCCGCAGGCCTGGCCGATGCTGCTCTCGATCGGTCTCTATACCCTGCTGTTCTGGGCAACCCGGCTGCCTTTCCGGGCCGCCTGGAGCCCAATCTTCGATCCCGACCAGACGCCCGAGGAGTTTTTCCGGGCACGCATGACCATGCCGATCCTGTTCTTTCCGCCTATGCTTCTCTGGATGCTGGTCGAGGACTCGTGGCTCGGAACGATGCGTCTGCCCGGGCTGAGCGATCTCGAAAATTTTGTCATGGCACCGATCTTTTTCGTCGGCCTGTATCTCTTCTCACCACGCCTGTTCAACTGGGCCTGGCGGGCCGTTCCGCTGGAGGAGGGGCGACTGAGCGCCGAAATCGTCGACCTTGCAGCACGGGCTGAAACCCCGATTGCAGGCGTGCGGCTGTGGGACACGTTTCGCGAGCCGATTCCAAACGCCGCCGTGGCGGGTCTTTCGAGACGATATCGCTTTGTGTATATGACACGCTATCTCATGGAAATATTCACCGAGCGTCAGCTCCTGGCCGTCGTGGCACACGAACTCGGTCATCTTCGGCTGGGACACGTCTGGAGCTACATGATCTTCTCGCTTGATCTGGTCTTTCTCTCGCTCCTGGTGAAGCTGCAGCTGTTCCTGCATCTGCCCTGGTATGCGATCCGGGTCGAGGCCCTCAACTCGGTGATCGATCTGGTCGGCTTTCTTGCCATCTTCGTTCTCTGTTTCACGGCCCTCACTCGGCACAGCGAGCATCAGGCCGACCGGTTCGCCGCCTCCCTCGTGGGGGGCAACGAATTTGCCGGGACTCTCGAGCGACTCCAGGAGTTTCTTGCGCCCCTTCCCTCCCGCCTTCCGCAGTGGACGCTGACTCACCCTGACCTCGGCAGCCGAGCGGCGGAAGCACGCACCTGGCAAGGCACGTGCCGCGACCTGCTCGCGTCAGAGCGCCGAATCCGGGTCTTTCTGGGAGTGGTTGGCCTGATCGTCAGCCTGGCAGCCTGGCCGGGGATGCAGTCGGTTAGGGCCCTGGCCGTCCTGTCGGACGCGGTCGAAAACGGCAGTCGGGCCGAGGCGGTCGCAGCCTGGAATGCCCTTTCCCCTGAGCTGAAAGCTCATCCAGAGGCAATCGCACGAAGGGCGACCCTGGCGCTGGCGGATCGAGACTGGTCTCTCGTCCTGCGCCTGGCCGCCCTCGCGTGGCGGGCCGACGGCATCCCGCCGGCCGCGGATGTGCCGTCAGAGGTACCGCATCATGCGGGTCCGCCAGAAATTGCTCTTCACCTCGAGGTCGTGCAGTTTCTGCTGGAGCTTCTTGACCTCAGGCGAATTCATGGCGTATCCCTTCTTGATGAGACTCTCGATCATGTCCAGATTCCGTTCAGTGAGCGATGAGTATCGCTGAATCTGGTTCATGACGAAATCCTCGTCGTCGGGCGGCACAAAGGTCGGCAGCGATCGTTCGCGAATGTCCGACATGATCGAAACTCCTTCGAAGTATAGTGAAGGGCATCTCACTTATCGGCGGTGTTCCGTGAAACGTTTAGTCCTGATCGGCATCTTTTTTTTCGCCTTCCTTGCGTCCGCCCCCCAGGCCTGTGCAGCCCCCGTCTCGCGGTTTGATCTTCTGGAACGGGCCTGCAAAGCCTTCTGGAACCGCGCGCCTGACGAGGCCGAGGTCTTGCGTTCCGGATTGCTCGAGCCGTTTCCGGACAAACGGATCCACCCCGACTGGCCCGCGACGCGCGGCACGGCCCTGGTCATTCTGGCGGCCCTCGTCGAGCCCTCCATCAAGCCGGGAGAACGGCATCCGGGCGAATTCACCGACATCCAGCCGGACACCCCGCTCAGTTCCGCGGCAGCTTTGATCGGCGGCTGGTTCGAGCCGACCTCGAAGCGACGCCTTTCCCCTGATCGCCTGTTGTCCGAGGGCGAGCTGAAAGAGCTTCTCGATCTCCTGAAGAACGACGTCACCCTGCCCGCAGCCCCCCCCGTCTGGCTCACTCCCGTATCCGGCACGGCGGCATCCGTACCGGCCCCTCTTGAGCGCCGGTTCCCCGTCGAGTTCCGGTTCGAGAACGGCTCGAAGGCCACCACCGCCTGGGATGCCAGGGATGAAGGCGCTTCCGACGCACAGCGCATCGAGCGGCTCCGGGCGTTCGTTCCGGATAACCAGATTGCCCCCCAGGGCGAGTTCAACCTGACCGAGGCCCTCGACGGGATGAGCGAGATCGAAAAGCTGCTTGAAACGCTCGAAGTCACGGTGCACGACCTGACCACGCTTGAGGTCCCCACCGAGCGGATCGCGGAGACCCTGGATGCGTTCGATCAGATCGGCGAGATCTTGGGCTCGACAACGGACAAGCTGCGTTTCTCCCGGAAGCACCTCGAAGCGGCGCTTCTGACGGATCCTGCACGCCTGCGTGACGCGGCCGGCCTGCGCAGCCGAATCGTCGACGGCCTCCGGCGCGTCGCGCGCCTCAAGGAAAAGATCGACGCCCGCCGCCCCGCCCTCGCCACCGCCCGGGAGTGACCGGCCATCCCGTTTCCTGGCGCGAAATCAGGTGACGCACACAGAGGCACGGAGGCACAGAGGGGAACCTGGTTCCCCGTGCCGTTGTATCTGGTATACGTGATTGAACGAAAACCACATCCGCAGAGGACACAGATGTCGCAGATGTCTGCCCTTTTATCTCCCCTCCATCAGCGGATACGGTCTTTTGACCTGCGACATTTTCAACGGAGTCTCTTCGTGGTGAAACGGTCGTTGTATCTCTGCGGGGAATCTGTGGTCTTCAGTTCTTCGCGCGGCTGCGGGCGGCACGGACGAGGAAGAAACAGACGCCCAGCACGATGAAGGCGATGGCGAGACCCGAGGCCGTGCCCGTCAGGACGGTCTGCTCGACGCCCTTCGGCACCACGCCGACCGCGACGAGGCCGGCGATGATGATGCCCGCCAGTCCTTCGCCGGCGACGAGTCCCGACGCCGCGAGAATGCCGGGATCGCTCTCGGATTCGCTCAGCGGGGCAGCTTTCTGTTCATCCGACCAGCCGTCGACCCAGGCCCGTGTGACGCCGCCGATAAAGATCGAGAGCATCGAGGAGAGCGGCAGGTAGACCCCGATCGCGAACGCCAGCCCCGAGACCCCGCACAGCACCGCTGAGATCGTGACGCCGGCACCGGTCAGCACAAGCCCCCAGGGCAGCTCTCCGGACAGCACACCCTCGATGATCGTCTTCATCAGCGTGGCCTGCGGTGCGGGCAGATCGCGGCCGCCGAAGCCGTAGGTCTCGCCCAGCAGCATGACGGTGCCGGCGACGGCCCAGCAGGCGAAACAGGCGCCGATCAGCTGGCCGAACTGCTGCCGCCAGGGCGTTGCTCCGACAAGGTAGCCGGTTTTCAGATCCTGCGCGATGTCCCCGGCCTTGCCGGCCGCCACGCAGACAATCGTGCCGACGGTCAGCACGGCCGCTTGGGCCGCCATGCCCTTCCAGCCGAAGGCTGCGAAGATCGAGGCCGTGGCGATCAGCGTGACCAGCGTCATTCCCGAGGTCGGGTTCGACGAGACACCCACGATTCCGACGATCCGGGCCGCGACGGTGACGAACAGGATACCGAACAGGCCGACGCCGAGACCGCAGACCAGCCGGGCCGTCAGATCCATGCCGCCCGCGAAGATTCCGGGCACGAGGCCCGAGACGAGCACGACAAGCAGGATACCGGCAACGACGAACGAGCCCGGCAGATCCTGGTCGGTCCGGTCCGGAGCGGATGCAGCCCCGTCGGCCTTCCGGGAGGAAAGACCCGAGGCGACAGCCAGAAAGGCGCCGAACATCGTCGGCAAATTCCGGCAGACGGTGATGATGCCGGCCGTGGCAACTGCACCCGCACCTATATATCTAACGTAATATTTCCAGATCTGACCGGCCGACATCTGAGAGATCAGCAGCGTCTTTTCGGGAAACATCGCCCCGGGCAGCCCCTGGCCGATCAGCGAGATCAGCGGAATCAGAACAAGCGCCGAGAGGATGGCTCCGGACACGACGATGCCCGACTGGCGGTAGCCGAGAATGAAGCCGATCGCGATCAGGGAGGGGGCGAGCTCGAGGCCAATGACGGCGTTCGGCAGCACGCCGGGCAGGAGAACCTCGGTTTCGCCGGGAACGACGAAAAAGGCCGAAATGGCCACTTTGACAAGGGCGGCGATCGCCATGCCGACGAAGATCCAGTTCCCGCCCGACGCTCCTTCGGCCGTCGCCCGCAGCACCTCGGCGCAGGCGGTTCCCTCGGGATACGGCAGCTCTTTCTCCGACTCGACGATCAGCAGCCGGCGCAGCGGGATCATCGCAGCGATCCCGAGCAGACCGCCTAGGAAGCAGAGAGCAACGACCTGCAGATAGGGAGGCACGATTCCCCACAAAAACAGCGCCGGAATCGTGAAAATCGTCCCTGAAGCCAGCGCCGTCGAGGCCGAACCGATCGTCTGCGACAGGTTCGCCTCGAGAATCGTGCCTTTCATGCGCAGCAGCCGGAAGATCGCGACGGTCATGACGGCGGCCGGAATCGAGGCCGAGACGGTCATGCCGACCTTGAGGCCGAGATAGGCGTTGGCCGCGCCGAAGAGGATACCTAGCAGAATCCCCGTTACCACGGCCTTGACGGTGAACTCTGCCACGCTTTCGCGCACCTCGCTGCCGACGCCGGCCTCATTGGCTGTTTCCATGATCGCCCCCCTCTTCCTGGTTTCTGAAAGCGCAGTCTAGCCGGATCAGACCCGCGCTGTAAAGCCACCGGTCGCCTTGTGATACGGCACAAATTGGGGTATAACCTAGAAAACCCTTGTCGGCACGGTTCTTTCCGTGCATGGCACCTCACGGAGCAAACCATGAAACTGCGCGCCCTGCCTGCGCTTCTTGCGATCCTTCTTGCGGTCGTCCCCACGGTCGCTGCCGATGCCCGCAATCCTATCTCGAGCTATCTTTCGCGTCTTCTCGATGAGAGCCGCGCCGAGATCGCCATCGGCCAGCTGCTGTCCGAAGCCTTCATCGCGGAACTGGCCAACAGCCAGGCAGCCGCCAGCAGCCCGCTCGCCCTGCCGGCCCCCACC
>DATCTT010000326.1:0-2270 GCA_036567845.1 Candidatus Ozemibacteraceae bacterium
GGTCGCGCCGGCCCGGCAGACCGTCTCGAACCAGGCCGCGTAGAAGTTGATCGGATCGAACCGGCTCTGCAGGCCGTACAGTTCGCGCCGCAGCTCCCCGAGCGCGACGGCACGTTCGGATGCCTCCCACGCCCCTATTGCATACCGGGCGAGCATGCCCCCGACGAGAATAGGAAGAATACCGAATAATATATAAAATGCCCCCAGCCGCACAAGCCGTTTCATCTTCTCACTCATGGCGTCGAATCACGATCAGGGTCAGATCGTCCTCCAGGCGCGGGTCGGGGTGATGCCGACGGAAGGCGCCGATGATCCCCTCGCGGAACCGTGCGGCCGGCAGGCCGATTCCGGCCCGGGCATGACCGAATATCCGCTCGTAGCCGAACATGTTCCCGGCCGCATCCAGCCCCTCGACCAGTCCATCGGTGTACAGCACGATCGTCTCCCCAGGCCCGAGGGTCAGTTCGACTGGCTGGAGGCGGAGTTTCCGGTCGCCAACGCCGAGCGGGAAGCCCACCGATGTGATCTCGGAAACCCCGCCCTCCGGGCTGCACCGGAGCGGATAGGGGTGGCCGGCATTGACGAGCTGCAGTCGGGCCGTTCCGGGGTCGAGCCGGCCGATGACGCAGGTCATCATCTTGCGCCGCTTCATCAGCCGGAAAATCAGGGCATTGAGCCGCCTCATGAGCTCCTCGGGCTCGCCTCCCGATTCGGCGAACCGGAACACGGCCGTCTTCACCATCACCATCAGCAGGGCCGAACCAGCTCCATGCCCCGTGACATCCCCCATGATGAAGAGCAGGGAGCCGTCGGGCAGCGACAGCACATCCCCGTAGTCCCCGCCGAGATCCGAGGCGGTCTGGTGGAACAGGTCGAATTCCCAGCCGGGAATCTGCGGCAACCGGGCAGGCATCAGCGCCTCCTGCACGCAGCGGGCCATATCCATTTCGCGAAGCCGCCCCGCCATCTCGTTGAACAGGGTCATCAGATCACCCAGCTCATCTTTCTGGACGGCCTCGAGCGAGATGTCGAACCGGCGTTTTCGCAGGGCGGCGAGGCCTCGCGAAAGGTCTCCGACGGGGACGAGGAAGGTGTCGGCCAGAATGCCGCCGGTCAGAAACGCCACCAGCAGGATGATCGCCATGGCCAGGAGCAGGAGACCCCGGCCGGCATCCTGCTCCCGATCCAGCTCCGCCTCGGGGAACAGCGCGAACAGGGTGAACCCCGCGAGCCGCTCCCCGGGAAGGGCCGTCGCCAGCCAGGAAGCCCCATCAATCGGGATCCGGCCGTTCCAGGTCTGGCCCATCAGGCGCACCCGCGCAGCCAGGCTCACAAGGGAAGGAACCCCGGAGGCGAGGTCGGGATACCAGAGCTCCCGGGCGGTTTCACAGGCCACGAGCCGCCACGCGACATCGCCGACGGCTTCCCGTGACAGGAAGCGGCGTTCCAGATACCGGCGACACGCATCCCGGGTGTCCTGGGCAAGATTGATGAACGCGAAAGGGTGGCCAGGATCGCGATAGACGTCCCAATACCAGAGGAAGCTGCGGGTGCCAATCCGGAACAGGTGGACCGTATCAGGGTGGGAGATGATGTAGGGGAAGCCCATTTCAGGGCTGTCGAACACCAGTCGCGCCATGGGATCGATCGTCTGCTTCCCGAGGGATAGCCGACCCGGGGGGAGCGCCCGCTCCATGCAGACACAGCAGAATGAGGCGAAAATGCGGTCCAGGCCTTCGAGCATGACGGGGTCGCTCGCCCCGCCGGCCACGGCCCCGAACCGGTCACGCAGTTCGAGCTTCCCGAGGCGGTGATCGCGTACCATCTCGGTCGCCGAAGCGTTGGCTCCATCCGGGTCTGTGATCCAGCGCTGATCGTCGCGGATCCGACGGAACTCGATGCCGTGCCGGAGGAGTTCCTGGTCGAACTCGCGGTCGATCTGCATCAGGAGCTCCCGGCCAGCATTTCCGACGTTCGTCACGCGGGTGTCACGGCGATCGCGCAGCATGCGAAAGCCCAGATAGCCGAGGCCGGCGATCGGCAGGGCCGAGGCGAGCATGAACACCACGGCCAGCTTCAGGCGCAGCACGGCGGTCTCCATCGCCTGGCGAACGAGGAAAAACGCAAAGAGGGCTGCGAAGAGGCCGCCAAAGACCACGCCGCGCCGCAGACGTCCGAGGTCCGTATCCGGCACCGGCAGCGAGGCGATGATCGTGACATCCCCCGTCGAGGAGCGTATCCAGAGCCGATCATCGGCGAGGCGGGCGGCC
>DATCTT010000327.1:0-3357 GCA_036567845.1 Candidatus Ozemibacteraceae bacterium
GAACGCGCACCCAGCCCTCGCGCAGGAGAACAGCTCCGGCCACCAGCATCGAGGCCAGGAGTGGAATCGAGGTTGAAGCGAGGGTGCGCATCGCGATCATGTTGAAACCCCCATGGAGAACGGCCGCCCCGAGCAGGCCGCCGAGGAATTGGACATACCCGCGCCAGGTGGCGGCCCGCTCCCCGGATTTCGTCCGCTTGCTAAGCGCCAGGGCGGCTGCCCAGCCGGCGAACCCGGAGAACAGGACATGACCTGTCGTGCTGAGCGGAATGCGCGTCAGAAGCACGTCTGCCCCGAAAATCGATATATAGTCAATGCTTTCCGCAGCCGAGAAGCCCAGACCGGCCGCGAGCGAGGCGAGAAAGATCGCCGTTGAGCGCCACAGGCATCCCATCCAGCCGGCGCCAGTAATCGCCGCACCCAACTTCATCGTCTCCTCAAGTCCGCCGACCAGAACCACGGCGACGCTGAAGCGCATCCAGAACTCGTCGGACTCGGCAAGCAGCGAACGCAGATCGATGCCGAGAGCCGCCTGAAATGATGGATACAGCACAAACTTGAGGGGCAGGATCGCAAACGCGCCGGCGACCCCGCCGGCAAGGGCTGCCTCCCGCAAGGCGGGATCGGCGAGCGCCGTCCGAAAAAGCCAGACGAACACACCGATCGGCAACGCCGTCAGGAGCAGACTGAAAAGAGCTGGCGGGATCAAGGTTTCGGCGTTTTCCTGAGCCTGATCAGGTAGAGCCCCTTTCGGCCGTCCCGGTCGGCATGTGCGACCAGGCCGGCGCCGTCATGAGTCCAGATCGGTCGGAAGGCGTCGGCAGAGCCAAAGGCCGTCACAGCGAACTCCTTGCCAGAATCGAGACGGCGCACGCGGATCACGTTCCGGCTTCCATCGTCGCTTTCTGAGCGCACGTAGGCAAGCCAGCGGCCATCGGGCGACGGGTCGGCCATCCAGTTCCGGCTTGCCTCCCCCACCAGCGGCTCGGGCTTTCCGACCGGGTCGATCGAAAGCCTCATGATGTGCGACACTTTCATCTTCTGCACGATGCGGGTGAAGACGATGGATTTCCCATCCGGCCACCAGCGTGGCTCACGATCGTCTTCAGGGCCGGAGGTGAGTTGAACCAGGCCGTCCCCGTCGATGCCAACCATCCAGATATCGTTCGTGCCTTTGCGATTCGAGGTGAACACAACGAACTTCCCGTCCGGGGAGATGGCCGGCATCATGTTCTTGTGCCCGCCGTCGGTCAGATTGCGATGCTGCTGCGAGATACGGTCGAAGACGAAAACCTGCTCATCCTTTACGCTGTCGCTCGAAAAGACGAGCTGTTTTCCATCACTGGAAAACTCCGGTGTCCAGACATTACCCGGCCACGAGAACAGCCGCACCGCCCCAGTTTTCGATTTGAGGGAACGGAAAAACGCCTGATACTTCGCGCTACCGGAGCCGGCGGAGCGATTCGAGGCGAACAGCAGGCTGTCTCCATCGCGCCAGAGGGTGCCGTGGTAGTTGTTCCCCTCGCCCGTCTCGAGTTTTTCAAGGGCGCTGGGTTCGAGCTCAGCGTCGGGAAGCGACGCCGACTCGGCCAGCGGGACGTTGGCAGGCTCGGAAGCCACGATGGGAGCAGGAACCGGGCCAGTGGCAGGGGTGTCACCTGCCGCCACCTCGGCAGCCTCATCGAATCCTGTCGTTGATGCTGTGTCCGTCGTCAAGGAAGCGTTCAGTTCGGGAATCACAGCGGCGGCAGCCGACGCAACGGGCAAACCATCCATCGCCGTGCGATCAGACGGAGGGAGTTGTGCCATCGAAGGGGCGCCGGGCTGGCCCGGCTTGAAGACGATCGCGCTGGGCGGCACGATACCCTTTTTCCCGGCCGGCAGCTTGGGCTGAGCCCCGGGGCCCTGCGGCGATACTCGCTCCCAGGCTTTGTCGGACCAAGGCTCGGCCGGGGCGGTCGCCGTCGGCGTGGTGCCACCTCCCGTGAGCAGGTCGAGGAGAGAGTGGTCCCAGGAGCGTCCACGGAACACGAGGCTGTCGAACACGCTCCCTGTGAAGGCGCCGGCTAGGAAGATGAACAATCCCAGGAGAAGTCGCTGCCGATGTCGCTGCCGCCGCTTCTGGGGGGTGTCGCAGGCCGGGCAGTTGACGGATTTGGCCGGAAGCTCCTGGCCGCAGCGGAAACAATACATGGACTCTCTCCTGATGAAATTCGACGCCGCATCATACTCCACCACACGTCTTCCCCACAACTCCCGGGAATATCCCCGCATGGCAGCCCCCGGATTCCAAATGTCGCGGATGGAGGGTTGGAAAAATCAGGACCGATAGCCGATGAAACAGGAAGAATTCCAAATGAGGAAGGCACATGGACAATCAGCTTCGGCGCAGGATCGGCAATCTGTTCGTCATCGGGTATCAGGGCCTCGAACCGTCCCCGGAGGTTCTCCGTTTTGTCGAGGAATGGGGGATCGGCGGGGTGATCGTTTTCGCCCGCAATCTCGCCAATCCTGCAATGCTTCCCGGCATTCTGGGCCGCTTCGAAGCAGCCGCGGGCCGCCGCCTGTTCACCTCGATCGACCAGGAAGGCGGGCTCGTCATGCGCATTCTGAGCCAGGGGAGCCTGTTTCCCGGCGCCATGGCGCTTTCCGCCGGGGGCGACCCAAGCCTGGCCAGACGCATCGGCGCTGCCGTCGGGGCCGAGATGCGCGCCCTGGGCCTGAACTGGAATCTCGCCCCCGTGCTCGACATCAACCATGCGGGCAACCCCGGCATCGGAGCCAGATCCTTCGGGGACACGCCGGAGACGGTCATAAAATATAGCATTCCATACATCACTGGACTGAGAGAAGGTGGTGTGCTGGCCTGTGCGAAACACTTTCCCGGAAAGGGGCACGCGAAAGTGGACTCGCATCTGACGCTGCCGGTCATACCCTACGACCGCGAACGACTGCTCTCGTTCGAGCTGGCGCCGTTCAAAGCCGCGATCGATGCCGGCATCGACGCCGTGATGACGGCGCATGTGTTCTTTCCAGCCTTCGAGCCGGCCCCCAACCTGCCCGCCACGCTTTCCGAAGCCGTTCTCACGGGGCTGCTCCGCCGGGAGCTCGGGTTCGGGGGCCTGCTCATCACCGATGATCTGGAAATGGGAGCGATCACCGAGGCGTTCGGCGTGCCCGACGCCGCCCGGCGCGCGTTCCTTGCCGGTGCGGATCAGCTGCTGATCTGTCATGACCTCGGCCGGCAACGCGAAGCCGCCGAAGCCGTGCTGCACGAAGTCGAATCCTCCCCGGCCGCTCGGCGTCGTCTCGAGGAAAGTCTCGACCGTATCGAAGCCGCCCGGGCCCGGCTCGCCT
>DATCTT010000328.1:0-3400 GCA_036567845.1 Candidatus Ozemibacteraceae bacterium
CGGGCCGCACGGAAACGTGCGGCCCGTTTTGCTTCGGGTTGGAACGAGGAGCCGTCGTAGCGAGGGGCGCTCGGAAGCTACGGTCTTGGACTTGGCTTTCCGTGGTTGCGAGGCGATGTAACATGTTACAATGGCATAAAACTGACGAGGTGCACTATGGCAGTCGGAGAGAAACGAGAGCGGCTGACGATCGATGTCACGCCGGAAATACATCGGAAAATCAAATCTTACGCGGCTTCTCGGGGCAAATCGCTGCGGGAGTTCGTGCTGGAGAGCATCAAAACCCAGATGGAACGCGATTCCGAAGTGGAGGATCTCCGGGCGATGACGATCAAGCCGACCACCATTCTGAAGGACCTCTGGGATAATGACTCCGACTCGGCGTATGACGAAATATAGGAAAGGCGATATTGTCCTTGCTCAGATCGTTTTCACGGATGGCACGGCGACAAAAAAACGTCCTGTGGCCATTTTAAGCGGTAAAGCGTTCAACGACCGCCGTGAAGAGGTTGTGGTCGCCGCAATCACCAGCAACACCACTCGGAAAATCATTGGAGACAATCGAATCAGAGACTGGCAGGAAGCCGGTTTGCTGCTTCCGTCGACCATGACGGGTATTCTGTTCACCATCAAAAAGCAGCTTCTGGGAAAAACTCTCGGCTCTCTCTCTTCCTTTGATTGCGAGCGCATGAATCAGAAGTTCAGAGACATCCTCGAACTGTAAGCGAGCGTCTGGTTTTTCGGCGGGGTGGGTGCCGCTTTTTTGGCGATCTGGCGGGCTGAGGCTCACCAACACCTTCGTGCGAGCTGATTTGAGTATTGGTACAAAGATTGCTTTGTTCCTCCGTCACGACAAGAGAATTGGTTTACCGACAGGAGGAGATTCCATGAAACGCACGATTCTGACCGGGGTGTTGGCGATCGCGATTTCTGTGCCGTGCTGGGCCGGCTATCCTGGTGATTGGTCCGACCAGGCGGGGCAGAGCTCCCAGTCCGGTCAGTCCAGCCAGTCGGGCCAGTGTAGCCAGACGGGCACGTGGGGAAATCCGGGCCAGTCCGGTCAGAGCGGCCAAAGCAGCCAGGCCGGCCAGTATGGTCAGACGGGTGGCGGGGTGTGTGAACAACCTCCTCTGGAGCCCGTTTCCGACCCGGCGAAGCTCCAGGCGGTCATCAGCCTCCTCAGCATGATCGAAAGCGACCTCGCCATGTGCGCTGCCGGCACCGGCCGCTGGGACGACAACCTGATGGCGATCGGCCACATCAACAGCGCCCGCTCGGCCCTCGAGCGCGCCCCTATGGAGCCTGCGTGGCGGCCTCTGCTCGCCGAGATCCATGAGCGACTCGGCCGCATCCGCTTCCATCTCCTCATGAACGACGACATGAACGCCCGCATGATGATGGCCGAAGTCCAGGCCGTCGTGCGCTCGACGATGCAGGTGCTTCTGATCAATGCCGGCAACGGCGGCGTGATCCGGCCTCCTACCTCGACTACCCCCCAGCGGCCCCGCGTCGTCGTGATCCCTCAGATCCCCACCACCGGCGGCAGCTACGGTTCGAACTCGAACTCCGGCTCTGGCTGGGGCTCTTCCTGGGGAAGCGGCTGGGCGTCCGGCTGGGGCAACGGCGGAACCCAGCTCCCCCCCGGCACCATGCAGCCAACCGGCCCGCAGTATCCGCCGCTTCCTCCGATCAACTGAACGCCCATCCAACGCAAGAAATCCAGAAGCCACCCCAAAACCGGGGTGGCTTCGTTGTTTTCCGTGATCTCCCGCCACGGGCAGAAGGTGTCGGGCCGTTTCAGGAGGGGCGGGCAAACAGCCTCAGCAGCATTGAGGCGATCAGAAACACTGGCGCAAGCAACAGGGCGAGTGCATAGGTCGCGAAATACGCCAGGCCGAGGATATTTGCGGCCATGTCGGCGGGATCCCCCGTCGGCGATGTGCCGCTGATCACGCAGGTGTATTCCCGCAATCCCGCGAAATGGCAGAGAGCAAACAGGATCAGCAGCATCACGGCGCGGTCGAAAAAGCCGCGCGGCGAACAGAAGGGGGCACCGGACAGACTGCTGGTCAGGATGTTCCAGACCTTCACGGCTGCACCTCCGTCGAAGGAAGGGGGGAGGCGTTGCTGGCAGCCGGAAGGCCGGAGGGACGGGAGGTGTTGGAAGCCACGGCGTCCCAGGCGGGGCCGAGAACCATCGAATACAGGAGGACGGCGTCCCCGACCGCGTTGCTTCCGGCATACTTCAGCCTGTCGCGGTCCCGGATCGGAAACCCGCCGAGCTCGAGCGCGGCATGCAGGCCCTGCAGGAATTCCCCGTCACCGAAAGTGGCGGCGCCGACGAACGCGAGGCCCGTCGAGCCTGCGGAAAGATCCAGGAGGGGAATGATCGGCCCGGAATCGACATCCCCCGAACCCGGACATTCGCGGGGCCATTCCCATGCGTAGTCGAAGCCGGCGAGCCGCACCCGCAGGCACTGCCGGGCGCGACGGTACTGGTCGGCGGCGAACCCGGGGTCGATGAGCGAGAGACAATGCGCGGCCAGCCAGATGGAAGAGCCTTCCGGGCCGTCCATCACGTCCCCGTCGAGGGTGAAGGCCGAGAGCAGCAGCCCGGTTTTCGGCTCGATCAGCTTCTTCTTTGCCGTCTCGATCCATCGCCGGAACAGGTCGCCGTGATCCGTTCCATCCAGGTGATCCGATACCCGGATTGCCGCGAGACCGATGCTGTTGCAGAACAGCCAGCACTCGTTCGGATAGCTTTCGACACACATGACCGGGCTTTTCTCCATGCGTCCGACCATCGTGTCGACCCGCTCGCGCATCTGTGTGCGGTACCCGGCATGCTCTGAGACGAGCCTCCGGAGGCCCATCATCAGGGCAATTTCCCCGTCCAGGAAGATGCTGCGCACCGGCTGCATCCGGAATGGGGCGCTTCCGGCATATGGCATCAGAAAGAAAAACGGGCCCCGCTCGCGTTCGAGCCGGACGGTTTCATCGATGATCCTGTCCATGATCGGCAGCGTGGCGGATGCCGTGCCTGGCTCCCGCAGGGCCATGTTCGCCAGCGACCAGACGAAGAAGCTGCGGGCCATGAAGTCCCACTCCGCGTTCCGGCCACGCATCTTCTCGATTTCGGCACGACTTCCCGCTTCGTCGGCCCAGATGGCAATATGGCTTGCCGCGAGCGCCTTCGCCTTCGGTGGAATGCCCGTTCCGGAACGGTATAACTCCGGCTGTTCGACGAAGAGCAGATGGAACAGGGGCAGCCAGATCAGCGCTCCGGCCAGAAGCGCCACGAGTCCCGCACGTCTGGAGTATCCTGCACGATCATCCATGGAGGCAGGATACCGCATTTCCCGGCACAACGGAATCCGGCCGAACATGAAACGCCCGGCCT
>DATCTT010000329.1:0-13783 GCA_036567845.1 Candidatus Ozemibacteraceae bacterium
AGGAACTCATCCCGCCGCGCCCGGGGCATCGTCGGCTGGGTAAGGAGCTTCAGGATGCGTACCTCGAGCTCGCGTCGGGGCAAATCGAGCCGCACGAGGTCGCCCGCCGCGATCTCGCGCGTGGGCTTCGCCGGCTGTCCGTTGACCGAGATCAGGCCGCGTTTGCACGCCTCGTTTGCGAGAACACGGCGCTTGATCAGCCCGGTGGCCTGTAAAAATTTGTCGAGTCTCATATATGCTCCAAGATATAAAAACGGGGACGGGCCGACCGGCCCGCCCCCGTGTGTCGAGCCACGGATTACAGCTGCTTCAGAAGCTCCGTGTTCCGCACGACATGAGCCTGGTTGCGCATGCCGGTCAGGAAGCCGGTGTAGAACTCCTGCATGTATTCCTGCCGAAGCTGGGCGCGGATCTTTTCCCGAACAGTGTTGTCAAGCTTCGCCTTCTCGCCCTTGTCGCCTTCAGCCTCATACTGGAGGATCGTCCAGCCGTAGCTGGTCTGGAGCGGCGGGGTGTACTGGCCGATGCCCAGCTTCCAGACGGCTTCCTCGACGTTCGCCGGGAGCTGGCCGCGGCGCACCTTGCCGATGCTGCCGCCTTCGGAAGAGCTGCCGTCGATCGAGTAGCGCTTGGCGAGAAGCGAGAAGATCTCACCGGCCTGGAGCCGCTTGTACACGTCGTTCGCCGTATCCTCATCGGAGAACAGAATCTGGCGCAGCTTGCGCGACTCGGGTGTGTCGAACTTCGCCTGGTTCTTCGAGAAATACTCCTGGATGGCGACCTCGTCCGGCTCAAAGGTCATGATGTGGCGCAGCTCGTCCTTCAGGCTGTCGAACGGCTTGAACTGGTTGACCTTGTAGGCGTCGACGCGCAGAAAGTGGAAGCCCAGCTCGGTCTCGATCGGCCCGAGCACACGGTTCTCGGCGCCCGTCTGCGGCAGGGCGGCGAATGCCTTGTGAAGCTCGGGCAGGTAGGTGTGACCGTCGACCGTGATCTGGCCCACGCCCTGGGTCAGGGCAAAGTTCGAGAAGCCGGGGTTGGCCGAGAAGGGTAGGGGGCCGATCTTGACCGCGCCGGTGTCGGGGTGCGCTTCGGAAGCGACGGAGGCGAAGTTGTCGGCGTTGATCCGCTTCGCGATCTCCTGGGCCTTCTCAGAAGCCAGCGCTCGGCGGCGCTTCTCTTCGAGCAGCGTGCGGATGCGGTTCTTTACCGTGTCATTGAAGCCGAGCTGGATCGGCTCGAGGATCGCCTCGAGCTGGAACAGGTGCAGCCCCTTGTCGGTCTTCACGATCCGGGACACTTCCTCGGGCTTGAGACTGAACACGACTTCCTCGATCTCGGGAATGATGCTGCCGCCCTGGCCGATCTCTTCCTCGAGGATCGCACGCTGATCGGCGGAGTAGTCGGCCGTGATCTCGCCCTTGAAGAAGACCGGCAGTTTGCCGTCGGCCCGGCGGGACTTGCCCATGGAATACTGCATCACGATCTCCCGTGGAGTGCGGCTCTTCTGCTCGAGAAGATCCTTGGCCGTTTCGAGGTCGCTCTGGGCCTTCATCTCGGCTTGTTCCTTGCGGATCTCGGCCTCGAGGCGGGCGCGCACGTCGTTCAGCTGGCTGGTCTTGCCGGCGTTACGGGCTTCGACTTTAATGATATGCCAGCCGAACTTGGTCCGGACGGGTTCGGTCACGTCCCCGATCGCGGCGGCGAAGGCCGCATCCTCGAACGGCTTGACCATCTGGCCGCGGGCGAAGGCGCCGAGACTGCCGCCGTCCTTCTTCGAGCCGGTGTCATCCGACTTTTCCGAGGCCAGCTTTGCGAAGTCCTCGCCCTTCACAATGCGCTCGCGGAGAGCCCTGATCTCGGTTTCGGCAGCCGCGAAGGCACGTTCCTCGTCATGGGCGACCGAGACGTCGAACGTATGGGTGCTGTGCTTGTCGTGGATCGAGAGCTTGGCGGGGGCGTCCCCGGCAGGCAGAAGGATGCACACCGTGCCGGCAACGAGGTCCTTCGGGTTCCCGGAAATCGGCAGGGCAAGGGCGCCGCCGACTTTCTTCTGGCTCTCGGCCGTCGGGGTGCAGGTCGCGCCGGAAGCGGTGGTCAGCTCGATGTCGGTGTAGTCGAGCGCCGCATCCGCCTTCCGGTCCGCGATGCCCATGTCGAACGTATACCGGGTCTCGCCGGCATCGGTGGTGATGGTGAAGTTGCGCAGCGAAACCGAGTAGTTGTCGAGCTGCTTTTCGAAACTGCTGCGGGGCTTGATCAGGATATGGCGGGCGGTGACCGTCTCGGGAACCTTGAACTCCTCGATATGGTCGGTGTAGCGCCGCTTGATGTCATTCTCAGACACCGGCATGCTTTTCTGATACTCGGCATCGTTGGGATTGATGAACACGTGGTAGACGGAAGCTCGCTTCGAGCTGGTGAACTCACTGCGGTGCTCGTCGTAATACTGCTTGATCTCGGCATCGGTGATCGAGGCGACACCGGCGAAATCGCCCGGGGCGACGAGCAGACTGGTCAGCGTCAACTCGTCGGGCGTCTTGAACCGGAGTTTGTTCTCGTCGTAAAACTTCTTCATCGCCTCATCGGTGAGGCTGGCGATCGTGGTCACGGGGCGGACGACGCGCTGCTGGACAGCCCGGATGAGCTCCTGGCGGTAGCGGCGCGACGTGTATTCCTGCTCCGAGATGCCTTCGCGCTTGAGCATGCGGTTGAACTCGGACGGCGTGAACTGGCGGCGATCGTTGTCGACGAGCGACTGCGGCGTCTGTGCCGGCTGGAGATTGTTCGCGCGGGCATACAGGCCAATCAGGGTCTCGGTGATCAGGCCCTCGAGGACACCCTCCTTGATCTGGGCGCCGAATGCCTCGCGAAGCTGTGCCGGAATGCTCTGGAGACGGCGATACTCGTTGGTCGACATCAGAGCGTGGAACAGCTCCTTTACCGAGATGGTCTCGGTCAGCGAGGCCGTCGGGGTCGGGAAGGAAACGTGCACGGCCGGGAGATCGGCCTTGGCGGCGAGCTCGGCGGGCAGGGCGGTCTCCGACTCGCGCGACTGGTCCTCACGAGCCTCGGCGCGGCGGCGCTTCTCGTCCTGCGAGCGCTGGGCGCGGCTCGAGCCGTAGCCGATGATGAAGCACGAGAGGACGAACAGGCTGACCGTCGCCCAGATGATCTCCTTGAGATGAAGTCTCAGCCACTTCATCGACATGAACCTCGCCTTGGCCATTGCTACCGCTCCTCCAGACAGAGTGTGTTTGTGTTCAGGTGCGTCCTGCTCACATGCGTGCGTCCGCTTCCATCAGGTGTTTCCGGGGAAGAGTCGGACGAGACGACGGATTATAGCACCTCACCCCCCGGGTGTCAAAATCCCCGTGCACCCGCCGCGGTCCGCGTTGACAAGAGCGGGGGCGGCTGGTAGCCTCGCGGGGATATGGACGGATCACGGGTGCAAAGGGGCAGGGCATGAGCCTCGGCCGGGCGTTCGGTTCTCTGGCCGGCCTGACGCTGCTTTCCCGGCTCAGTGGATTCGTCCGGGTGGCCGTGTTCGCGGCTATTTACGGTGGCGGACGGGAAGCCGACCTGTTCCTCGCCGCCATGATCCTGCCCGAGCTGTTGTACAAATTCATGGCGGATGGCCTCGTGTCGGCGGCGGCGATCCCCCTCTTTGTACAAGATCGGCAAGACCCGGCTTCGGTGCGCCGCACCTTCTGGAGCCTCTTCTGGCCGGTCTCGGCGGGCGCCCTGCTCCTGACGGTCCTGCTGATGGTTCTGGCCGAACCTCTCTGCGGGCTTCTGACTCCGGGCTTCGATGCCGGCCTGGCCGGCCGGATGGTCGCTCTGTGGCGCATCCTCGCGCCGTACACGCTGCTTTCGGTCCAGGCCGCCCTGCTCACCTCGTTCCTCAACGCGATGGGCCTGTTCGGCCGCCCAGCCGTAGGTCCCCTGCTCGTCAACCTCGTCATCATCGCCGGCATGTTGGCCGCGGGGAACGGCCCCGTCGAGACGATCGGATATGCCGTCCTGGCCGGTGCCGCGGCCCAGTTCCTCTGGCTCTTCCGACTGGCACTGCGCCATGGCGCCGCCTACGTCGCCACGGACTGTTCTCCTGGAAATATTGAGTATGATATATTATTTCGTTTTGCGGCGGGTGCCGGCCCCGTTGCTGGCTGGGTGCTCCTGACAGCCGTCGTTCCCGTCTTCGAACGGGCGCTGCTCTCCTCGGCACCGGGCGGAACGGTCGCCGCCCTGAACTATACGGACAAACTGATGAACCTTCCCCTCGGCATCGTCTCGATCAGCCTCGCCTCGGCCGTGTTCCCCTCGCTCAGCTCGGCGGGGGAGGAGGAGCGGATGCGGCTGATACGGCGCGCGTTCTGGTTCCTAGGCGCGATGCTCGTTCCCGTCGTGTTCGTCATGACCGGAGCCGCCGAAAGCGTGACGACGGTGGTCTACCGTCGCGGCCGGTTCGATGCCGGGGCGGCCGGCCTGACGGCGCACCTGCTTGAGGCCTACGGCTGGGCCCTGCTGCCCGTCTCGGTCGTGATGCTGCTCAACCGCCTCTGTTTTGCCGCCGGCCGCTACCGGCTGCCCTTCCTGATCGGCTTGGCCGGCGTGACGCTCCAGATCGGCCTCGATATCCGACTCACCGCCCGCATGGGGGCAGCCGGTGTCGGATGGGGCGCTGTGGGTGCCGCTCTGTTTCAGCTCATCTGCCTGACTGTGGCGATCGGTTGGAGCTCCGGTCGAAAAGGCGGATTTGCCGCGACGTTGTTGCCGCTTGCCTTCTGGGGTGGTGCCACGATCATCGGGAGTGGAAACATTCCCATGCTCCACTCCGGCTTCCGCGCAGCAATGCCGCCAGGGACCCTCGGGGATCTCTGCGCTCTGGGCGGTCTCTGGATCATTCTGCAGCTGCTGGCTGCATCGGTGGCCCTGTCGGTCCGGCGCCGGTAGGGCGGGATCAGGGGTTGACGATTGCCTCCGAGGCCTGGGCTGCCTGGACCCGGCGGAACTGCTCCGCGTCAGTCTTGGGCAGGAACACCGCTCCGGTGAAGCCCTCGGTGCCTTCGAACGTGAAGGTCCGTCCGTTGCGATCGCCAGCACTCTTCCAGAGCGAGGAGTTGGGCAGAATTGCGTCGAACTCGGTGGGAACCGTGACGCTGATCTTCACCTGCCGGAAATCGACCGGGAAGATGCCCCACTTGGAAACCAGCGGCCCGACCATGAACCGCTTGCCGAACTTCTCGTTGCCGAACAGGGCCGTGAGATCGTCCAAAGCGAATCCACGCTTTTTCGGCGCGGCATCCTGAAGGGCAGCGGGGGCTTCCTCCCGGTTCGCCGACTCGAGGCTGTACTGGATCCCATGGCGCGCCTTCAGCTGCAGCGCGATTTCCTGTCCGGGTTCGAGGGCGAAGGGAACGCGCGGATTGGCCCGGTCATACCGGGCGGGCTTGCCGTTCACTTCGAGCTGGGCCGCACTCTCGCTTGTCAGATACAGAATGCGGATCTTCAGCGAGCTCTGGACGCGGGCATCACTGACATTTTTCAGCACGACGCGGACGCTGCTTTCAGCAGTTTCCTCGGTCAGCCGGCTCTTCGCTTCACACTCGACCACCTGGAATGCGTCGGAATACCCGCGCTCAAGCACCAGCTCGGGAAGGCGCGGAACGAGATTGCGGCTTGCAGCGACGGCTTCGGGAGCTGTCCCGATGAAGAACAGCAGAAGCATCGCGAGCGGGCCGAGGGCACGCAGAAGCCGCTTGGCCACGCAGGAAAGAGTTCCAGTCGACATCACAGTTGTTCGATACTCCGGCAGTTGGGTTGAAGACGAATGCTTCTGGACGAACTGGCGCAAGTATAGCCAAATACACCGCTCCTGTCAAAACGTCCGCGACGGGCGCATCTGTTCTTTTCAACACAGAGTCGGAGACCCTCTCCTGCTCGCCGTGAAAGTGCCATTCCAGCTGTATTCCGGGCACACTTCGATTCACCCGGATCAGGGGGAGACGAACCCCGTTACGCATCCCCGTTCCCTGGTTTACGAAGGTCTGCGGGACGAATGAATTCCGCTTGCCTTTGGGGTGAGCCGTTCCTCAACGCTCCTTGGGGAGCGGGTTTGCATCGAAGCGCAATGACGGGAAACGGCCGACGCCTCTGGACGTACGACCCTCTTCTCGTGTTACTATTTGCCTTCGGGGCCGGCATTTCGACGGACCCCCTGAAAGGAAAGCCACGCCATGTCCACCGCCGCAAACGACCCTGCCACCCCCCGCCCGTCCGTCGCCGCGGGAATCTACGCCGATCTGCACGTTCACAGCACCGCATCCGATGGGGTCTTCACCCCGTCCGAACTGGTCCGCCAGGCCGGGGACCTGGGCCTCGGAGCGCTTGCCCTGACCGATCACGACACCCTGGCCGGGATTCCCGAAGCTCGTGAAGCGGCCCGGAAGACCGGTATCGAGCTCGTGGCCGGCATCGAGCTTTCCTGCGGCTGGCCCGGTCAGGATCTGTCCCTCCACGTGGTGGGCCTGTTCGTCGACGAGGCTTCCGGCTCCCTGACCTCGCTGCTGGATGACCAGAAGCGCCACCGCTTCCACCGAGCCATGGAGATCCTCGAGCGTCTTCAAGGGCTCGGTATCCCGATGAACGCCCTGCGTGAGCGGTTCCTGGCGTCGGAAGACCGGGTGCTGGGCCGACCTCATATTGCTCGCTATCTTATGGAGATCGGCGCCATCGCTGAGTTCCAGGAAGCCTTCGAGAGGTATCTCAAGCGTGGTCGGCCCGCCTATGTCCAGAAGAAACATGTCCTTCCCGAAGAAGGGATCGCGGCCATTCACGGCGCCGGCGGCCTCGCGTTCATCGCGCACCCCGGCCTTCTCTCTGACTGGAACGCTGTCTGGGCGAAGATCGGGGAGCTTGCCTGGGACGGCATCGAAGCCCATTATGCCGAGCACTCTCCCGAACAGGCGGGCTTTTTCCTCGACCTGGCCCGGCGGAAGGGGTGGCTGCTGACCGGCGGCAGCGACTATCACGGGGAATACGGGAAGCATGTCAGCCGATTCGGTCTGCATGGGCTCGATCAGCGGGAGTTCGCGACTCTTGCCGCGGGAGCGATGGCCCGCCGCACCCGGGAGCTGGCAGCATGAAACGCGTCTTCCAGAAACCGCTCGAGCGCCGAAAACCCGTTACCGTCCAGACCACGGAGGAGGAACGCCCCGTCCGGTCTCCCCGCCCCGCCACCACCGGCCGGCCGGACC
Organism: Candidatus Ozemibacteraceae bacterium; assembly: GCA_036567845.1. GTDB lineage: Bacteria > Muiribacteriota > Ozemobacteria > Ozemobacterales > Ozemobacteraceae > MWAR01. Next base: position 7,260 of record DATCTT010000329.1, read on the forward strand.
GGATCTGTTTCGAGTGTGACACCTCGGCCCTCTCGTTCCTCGGAAGATTCGGCCGGGAGCTGCTTCTCGCCTCGCGCGGGATCGAGCTGCCCCTTTCGCTCCAGGCCCGGAAATCCTATGATCACGACGAGACGTTTCCGCTGCCGCCATTCCTCGAAAAGCTGGCCGACCGTCCGCCCACGGGGGGGATCCGCCTTGTGTGTCTGCCCGCTTTCGCCCTGCCGCTCAGCATCGAGGATGGCCGCTACTGGGCCTTGACCGGGTTCGATCCCGGCTTTCTCTCCCCGGCCGATATTCGGGCGCTGAAACGGCCCGAGCGGCTGTTCGTCCCCTCGGCGCGCCATGCGGCGCGATTGTCCGAGATCGGCATTTCTGCTGGCCGGATCACTGTTCTCGAGCCGGCCGTGAACCCTGTCGTCTTCAACCCTGCCGCGGTCTGGCCTACCGAACGGCTTCCCCGGCCGAAAGGCTTTACATGTATTGCTATATTATCTCCGCTCCGCAGACAGGGTGTCGATCTGCTCCTGCGCGCCTGGGTCGAGGAGTTCAAGGCTGGCGAACCGGTTCACCTGCTGCTCAAGCTGTCGCACCTGCCCCGACTGAAAAAGCAGCTGCCGTATGAGATTTCCGATCTGGCACGCCGCCTGGGCGCCCTGAACCGGCTGTTCGCCCCAGTCACCGTCCTCGAGGGAGCCTGGTCCGACGATGCTCTCGCCGGCCTGATGGCCGGCTCCGACGTCATGGTCAGCCCTGACCGGCTTTCGTTTGCCGGCTTCCGTCGCCGCGAGGCGCTTTGCAGCGGTGTGCCCGTAGTCGCCCCCGCCTCGACCGGCATCGACGAAATGACCGGCTATCCCGTCGCGACCACCCGGGTTGCCCAGGCCGAGGGGACCCTGTATCCCGGCTCTCCGGCCCTGGCTCTCGATGAACCCGATGTGGCCGATCTCCGCCGCCGCCTGCGGGAGGCGTTCCGGGACGCGGAAGGTCGGAAAAGCCGGCGGGAAGAGTGCCTGCGCCGCGCCGCGCAACTCACCGACTGGGAGTCGCGGGCAAGAATACTGCTGAATATTGTATCTGGAGGACGTCAGCCGGGTCGCTGATACAGCGGCAGGGTGATGATGAACGTTGAGCCCTTTCCCACGGTGCTCTGAACTGTCAGCGCGCCCTTGAACAGTTGGATGATCCGGTAGGAGACGGCCAGACCGAGGCCGGTGCCCTTCCAGTCTCGCTTGGTGGTGAAGAAGGGATCGAACACCCGCGCGATCTGCGATGCGGGAATGCCGCAGCCGGTGTCGCTCACCTCGATCCGGGCCGACTGACCCTGACGCTCCAGCACGACCCGGACCAGACCCGGCCCGGTGATCGCCTGGTAGGCGTTCAGCAACAGATTGATCAGCACCTGCTGGAACTGGTGCGGATCTCCGAAAATGGCGAGCGGCTCGGCCGGTGAGGTCCACTCGATTGTGACCCGGTGGCCGGGATCCTGATACCGTGCGAGATTCACGGTTTCACTGATCGTGTCCTGGAGCAGGAAGACGACGGGAAGGGCATCCTGGCCCCGGGCGAAGATGTGCAGGTCCTTGACGATCTTCGCGATCCGGTCGAGATTCGACAGGATCAGGTCGCACAGCTCCTCGCGTCGGATGCCGGTCAGATCCGACTTGCGCAGGAGCTGGACGGCGTTCGAGACGCCGGTAAGCGGATTGTTCACCTCATGGGCGATTCCCGCCGTCAGGATACCGAGCGAGTTGATCTTTTCGGCCTGAATCAGCGCCTCCTCCATTGACCGGCGCTGCGTCACGTCCCGGATGACGACCTGGAGCATTGCGATCTCGCCGCCGGCATTCTTGATCGGCGAACAGCGCACTTCCAGATGGAGGGTGCGCTGGTTGCTCGCCGAAAGCTGGACGGTGCGGTCGGCCGAGGTCGAGCGTGCCGCCGCATCGTTCGCCACTTCGGCGATTTCCCAGAACAGATCCGAGACGGGGAACAGTGTGGTGAGCTCACGCCCTGTCAGAACCTCTGTGGTCCGGCCGCGCAGGATCTCGATGAACCGCGCGTTGTGGAACAGGAGCTCCAGATTCGGCGAGAGGAGCAGAAGTGCATCGGGAGACTGTTCGATCAGGCTCCGATATCTTGCTTCCGAGAGCTCGAGCTCGTTCTTGAGCAGCTTGAGACGCAGATGTGCCTTGATGCGGGCGAGCAGCTCGCCGATCACGAACGGCTTGGTGATGTAATCGTCCCCACCGGCCTCGAAGCCGGTGATCTTTTCATTCAGCGAATCCTTCGCCGTCAGCAGCAGGACAGGCAGAGATCGGGTCTGGGGCTCGGCCCGGAGTCGTCGGCACAACTCGATCCCGTTCATCTGGGGCATCATCACGTCGAGCAGCATCAGATCGGGTTGGAAGCGGCTCACCGCTTCGAAGCCCTGGAGGCCGTCGAACGCCTGCTCGACGATATACCCTTCGTCGGTTAACGTCTGCTGGAGAAGGTCGTTCGCGTCCCGGTCGTCTTCGACGACGAGAATGCGGAGCGAGGGCTGGGTGATCATCGTGTAATCCGAACCCGGCTTCAGCGGATGAAAACCCCGAGAATTTCGAGGTGGAACGTGCCTGGGAACAGATCGAAGGCATACACCTGGTCGAGTCGGTAGCCCATCTGGGCGATCGCCACGGCATCGCGCTTGAAGGTCATCGGGTTGCAGGAAAGATAGGTGATCATGCGGGGTTTCACGCCCATCAGGCCGCGGGTGACGCGCTGGGAAAGGCCGGTGCGCGGCGGGTTGAGATGGATCGCGGCGAGGCTGCCCTTCGTGGCGGGGGTGCCGAACACCGCCTCGACCTTGCGGCAGAGGAACTGGGATCGCGAGGGGTTGCGCACTTTCTGGTTCCGGAGGGCATCCTGATACGAATCCTCGTTGCACTCGACGCCGACGACCTCGTCAAACCGGCTTTCAAGCAGCACCGTCTGGATGCCGACGCCGCAATACAGATCGAGGAACTTGCCCCGCTGCTGCGTGGCCTCGTAAATCGATAGCAGGGTGTAGAAGATCGCCTCGGCGCCCTCGAGGTTGTTCTGGAAGAACGAACGGGGAGACACCGTCCAGTTGCGTTTCATGAACTGGAAGGGGGGCTGTTCGCGCATCAGTGTCAGATACACCGCGTCAGGGCTGGCGACCTCAAGGCGGCCGATCCGCTGATGTGTGTCGTGATACGCCCGCCAGGCGTTCAGCGCGGCCTCGTCGGGGGCGGCCTTCATGGTGACGAGCATCTGCTGCTGCGGCCCGAGGGTGCGGACCATGATCTCCCCGATACTTGCCGCCATCGGCCGGTGTTCGGGAAGATCGAAGAACGCCGTCAAATCTTCATAGGCCTGCATGTTGTCGGCGCACTGGACAAGGCAGCCCTTCAGGGGGACGACATCGTGTGAATGGTATTTGTAATTTCCGAGCACCACACTGCCGTCTTCGTGCACGGCGAGCTTGAGTTCCATCTTGTTACGATACCGCGTCGTTGGCAGCGCCTCGATCGGATACACGGTTCCCGGGTTGAGCGGCTTGACGAGCCAGCGTAGCATCGCCTCCTTCTCGCGCCGCTGGTTTTCAGGCTTCAGATGGAGCCAGTGACAGCCGCCGCAGTCGGGAAAGTTCGGACAGGGCGATTTCTGACGGGCTTCGGAAGGAGTGACGATGGAGGTGACCCGGCCGCGCAGATAGTCGGATTTCGTTTCGGTCACCTCGATCTCGGCCGTGTCGCCCGGCGCTGCGTAGGGCACAAACAGCACCTTCCCGTCGAGGCGGGTCAGGGCGTCGATTCCGTAAGTCATTTTCTCGATGGCCAGCGTATGCATGTCGATGCGTTGTCCTTCCGTTCGTCTGCCGGCCAGGCAGGCCGGTCGTTCCCGTCTGAGCGGGGATTCCGCGGGGCGGCCGGATCGGGAAAAACCGGCTCGAGGCACAAGAATATCAGACACCGCGCGGCACCGGCATTATTGCCGTGCTTCAGGCGGTTTGTCAACAACTGCATTTTTTCCCGAACTGTGCTATAATCCCAAGACCGTCTTCCTAGGGTCGTACCCTGGCGTCGATACTTGGGTTGACGAGATGAAAAAGGAGCGACATCCCATGTCCATCACCAAAGACTCCAAGATCAAGGTTATTCAGGATTTTCAGCAGACAGAGAAGGACACCGGCTCGCCTGAAGTTCAGGTGGCGATCCTCACCACTCGCATCAACAACCTCGCGGCCCACTTCGAGAAAAACCCGAAGGATCACCACTCCCGCCGCGGTCTGCTCAAGATGATCGGTGCCCGCAAGCGCCACCTCAGCTACCTGCGCGAGAAGGATTACGAGCGCTACCAGTCCCTCATCAAGCGTCTCGGCATCCGCCGCTAAGGAGTATTCATGGAAAATCAGGTACAGATAACTGCCTGTTCTCTGCCCAATCAGACCATCACCTTCGAAACCGGCCTGATGGCGAACCAGGCTGACGGTGCCGTCGTCGTCCGCTCTGGCGACTCCGTGGTCATCGGAACCGCCGTCGCGAGCAAATCGGTTCGCGAAGGATGCGACTTCTTTCCGTTGACGGTCGACTACTTCGAAAAGACCTATGCGGCCGGCCGCATTCCCGGCGGGTTCTTCAAGCGCGAAGGTCGGCCGACCGGCAAGGAAATCCTCACCAGCCGTCTGATCGACCGTCCCCTGCGGCCGCTCTTCCCCGACCACTTCTTCAACGACGTCCAGATCGTCGGCATCGTCCTCTCCTACGATCTGATCAACCAGGTCGATATCCTGGCGATGAATGCGGCGAGCTGCGCTTTGCTGATCTCCTCGATCCCGTTCGACAACCCGATCGGCGCCGTCCGTGTCGGGAAGATCGACGGCAAGCTCGTCCTCAACCCGTCGCCGGCCCAGCTTGAAACCAGCACCCTCGAGATGGTCGTCGCCGGCACTGAGCAGGCCATTACGATGGTCGAGTCCGGTTCGGCCGAAATGTCCGAAGAAGAGTTGATTGAGGCCCTCGGCTTCGCCCACGACAACATCAAGAAGCTCGTCGCCTCTATGCGTGAGCTGCAGAGCCGCATCGGTCGACCGAAAATGGTCGTCGAGGCCCCGGCGCGCGATGAGGAGCTGGAGCGGCTCGTCCATGAGACGATCTTCGCCGACGTCCGCGACGCGCTGAACACGGCCGAGAAGACCGCCCGGAAGAACAAGTTCGGGATCATCGGGGACAAACTCGACGCCGCCCTCCAGCAGAAATACGGCGAAGCGGCTTCCGAAAAGGCCAAACGCGCCGGCCAGATCCGGGAAGACATGATTCAGCGCGAAATGCGCCGCATGATTCTCGAGGAAGGCCGCCGCATCGATGGTCGCTCCCTCACCGACATCCGGCCCATCACCTGCGCCGTCGGCTTCCTGCCCCGCACACACGGTTCGGCCCTGTTCACCCGCGGCCAGACCCAGTCCCTTGGTGTGGTCACGCTTGGCGCCGCCTCGGATTCGCAGATCATCGACGGGATCGACGAGGAATACAAGAAGCAGTTCCTGCTGCACTACAACTTCCCGCCGTTCTCGACCGGTGAATGCAAGCCGATGCGCGGTCCCGGCCGTCGTGAAATCGGTCACGGCGCTCTCGCCGAGCGCGCCCTGGCCCGCGTCATGCCGCCCAAGGACCAGTTCCCCTACACGGTCCGCGTCGTCAGTGAGATCCTCTCCAGCAACGGAAGCTCCTCCATGGCTTCGGTCTGCTCGGGCTCCCTCTCGATGATGGATGCTGGCGTGCCGATCAAAGCTCCCGTTGCCGGTATCGCCATGGGGCTCATCAAGGAGAACGACAACTTCAAGGTGCTGTCGGACATCCTCGGTGACGAAGACCACTTCGGCGATATGGACTTCAAGGTCGCCGGCACCACGACGGGCGTCACGGCCCTGCAGATGGATATCAAGATCAACGGCGTCACTCTCGAGATCATGAAGACCGCGCTTGCCCAGGCGAAGCTCGGCCGCATGCACATCCTCGAGAAGATGAACCAGGCGATCTCGAAGCCTCGCGCTGCCCTCTCGGTCTACGCCCCGCGCATCGAGTCGATCGACATCGATCCCGACAAGATCCGCAACCTCATTGGGCCTGGCGGCAAGACCATCCGCAAGATCCAGGAAGAGTGCAAGGTCCAGATCGACACCGGTGACGACGGCCACGTGACGATCGTCAGCCCCGACCAGGCCGCGATCGAGAAGGCCCTCCACATGGTTCGCCAGATCACCGAGGACGCCGAAGTGGGCAAGTCCTACACCGGCAAGGTGAAGCGCATCATGAAGTTCGGCGCCTTCGTCGAGATTCTCCCCGGCATCGAGGGCATGATCCACATCAGCCAGCTCGACCACAACCGGGTGAACCAGGTCGAAGACGTCGTAAACATCGGCGACGAGGTCACGGTCAAAGTGATCGAGGTCGACTCCCAGGGGCGCGTGAACCTGTCACGCAAAGCCCTGTTGCCCGAGCCCGCCGGCGGCGTCCGGCCCCCCG
>DATCTT010000330.1:0-2650 GCA_036567845.1 Candidatus Ozemibacteraceae bacterium
CTCGAAGAACCGCGCCGCCGGCACCCAGACGTCGTCAGGCGTGCGCTCAAGATACCCCGCCTGCCGCAGCCGCTGCAGCACCTTACTGACCGCCGACCGCGAGGCCAGCCCCAGCAGCTCACTCAACCGGTTATACGAGGGCAGCCCCCGGAACCGGGCGTAATAATCCTGGAGCCGCTTCAGATACAGGTCGTCCTGGTTGGGCACGGGCGTCATCTCGCACCTCCGATGGTGAACATTTGTTCTCTCACTCCAAAGATAGTGTACATTCGTTCTCCTGTCAAGCAGCCGTTCCAGGGCAGCCAGAAACTCAGCGAGCGAGGGAGAGAGACTGGAAAGTGAAGATTCCAGCGTGCCCTGCCGACGAGCAGCCAGGGAAAATTCCCGCGGAAAGAATCAACGAGAAATTCGATTTGGCACTTGGCGGATTGCCGCCTATATTGCTTTCAACCGGTTATGAACCGGCACAGGATGAACCGCCCGGCGTTGGTCGCTCTTTGATGCAGACTCCCCCAGATGCACGGTCTTTTGCCGGCATCCCGCGTTCATCCCCCCACATACAGGATCCGACACGCCCGCCCTCTCCGGACGCGGCGAAGGGCGCAGCTTTGTCCGAAAACCTCCCATGGGACCATCGCTCAGCGACATTCCATCACGCCGCGCCCCAGGCGCGAAGAGGAGGACGATCATGACGAAGTTCCGCAGACTGATGCTGCTCCTGCTGGGAATCAACATTCTTCTGATGGCCTGTCAGGCTGCCGCACGCACACTATTCGGCGGCACTGACGAGTGGCTGTTCAACCCCGGCGCCGCTCTCACCGGCTCGCTGCCAGTTTCGTTCGAGTGGATTCTGGCTCTGTGGCTCGCTGCCGAGGTGATGCGACTGATCCTGTTCGGCACCGGCGCCATTCCGGCCTTCATCCTGCTGGGTATCACCTTGCTGCTGGCCTCGATCGCCGGGCCGATGGTCGGCAGCATCACCGACCAGAGCCGTTCCGCGACTATGGGATACGCCGTCGGAGGAGCGAAAGACGCCGGCAACTTCCGCGCGAACATCGAGAACGGGTATCTCCCGCTTCCGACCGATCTCACATTCGAAGGCCTCTTCTACGACTACAGCTTCGAGACGGGGAAACCCGCGGCGCCAGCACCGGGAAGCGGCCAGCTCTTCGTTCCGACCTATCGCGCCGCCGTCAGCCGGCACCCGGTCACCGGGGAAACCGAGACCTATCTCTCCGTCGGCCTCGACGCCGACCTGGCCGCCGCGGAGTTCCGGCGGGGCAGGCTGAATCTGGTCGTCGTCCTCGACGTGTCGGGCTCGATGGGAGAAACCTTCGACACGTATTATTACGACCGATATCGCTCGGGCGAGCCGGAAGATCCCAGGGAGCGGGAGGGCATGTTCCGCTCCAAGCTCGAGATCGCCTGCGCCGGCATCGTCTCGCTGCTGAAGCACCTGAATCCCGATGACCGGCTTGGCCTGGTCGTGTTCGACTCCGGCGCGCGGCTGTTCCAGCCGCTCCGGCTCACCGGAGAAATGGATCTGGCCGACATAGCGCGGCGTGTCGTGCAGCTGCGGCCGGGCAACTCAACGAACCTGGAGGCCGGTCTGCGGATGGGCTGCAGCCTGCTCACGGGCTATTCCGGGACCGACCGGACCACGTCGGAGAACCGCGTCCTTCTCATCACCGACGCCCAGCCGAACACCGATGATACCTCCGAGTCGGGCCTGCTCGGCATCGCGCGGGCTCATGAACGGCTCGGCACACACCTGACGTTCGTCGGGGTCGGCGTCGACTTCAACACTCGGCTGGTCGAGTCGCTCACGAAGATCCGCGGTGCCAACTACCACGCGGTCCACTCCGCCGGGGAGTTCGCGCGGCGCCTGGACGAGGGGTTCGACCAGATGGTAACGCCCCTCGTGTTCGATCTGACGCTGAGTCTCGAGTCGACGGGGTGGGCGATCGCGCGGGTCTATGGCTCGCCCGAGACTGACGAGGCGACCGGCGAGATCATGCGGGTGAGCACGCTGTTCCCCTCGATGACGAGCGAGAAGGGAATCCGCGGCGGCCTCGTGCTGCTCAAACTGCGCCGCACCGGGCAGGACAAGGGCATGCGGCTGCGGGTGGCGTTCGAGGACCGTTCCGGCCGGCGAGATGCAAACGTGCAGCAGATCGTTCTTCCGGAGGATGCCGCGGCCAGCGCGCCCCTGTATGACACCACCGGCATCCGCAAGGGCATCCTGCTGGCGCGGTATGGGGACCTGATCCACGAGTGGATTCTCCAGGAGCGTGGGCTCACCCGGGAAGCCGTTTCCCGGGAACGGCGACGCCTTGGCCTTTCGAGCTGGGAGCGCTGCTCCGAACCGCTGCGCGTCTCCCGGAGCGAGGCAGCCATATTCCGGGCATTCCGGAAGCACTTCGCCGATGAGGCCTGCGCCATCGGCGACCCTGTGCTGAAGCAAGAACTCGCTGTCCTGGACACGCTGATCGCCCGGGCCGGCAGTTGAACGGAGCCCCCACGCGAACGGTCTCGCGCGGGGGCTTTTATTCTTTCAGCTATTCTACGACATCCGATTCGTTCCCGTTACCAGCGGGGACGGGATGGCCGGGACCGGCGGGAGTCGCCGGAGGTGGCGCTGCCGGTATTC
>DATCTT010000331.1:0-3827 GCA_036567845.1 Candidatus Ozemibacteraceae bacterium
GGTGAACAGATCGACGGCGGTGAGCGGGGCTTAGGTGGTGAGAGCGAGCGTGCGCAGGAAGGCGGCCGCGACCCGGAGACCGGTCAGGCTGCCGGGGCCCGTGCCGAGGCCGAACCGCCCTATGTCGTGGGGGTGCAGCCCGGCCCGATCTAGCATCTCGTCGCAGAGGCGGGTGAGGCGGGAGGCCAGATCCCGTTCGGTGTGCCACTGGAAGGGGAAAAAGTCGCGGGCGGTGCCGATCTGGCCGACCACCTCGGTCGACGACGCATCAAGAAAGAGATAGTTCACGGCTGATGGCTCCCTTCACGGTGGGACCAGTGGAGAATGCGGCGGTCCGGATCCCCGCCCGGCTCGAGCCGGATCTCGAGGTGGGCCAGTCCCGCCAGGGCCGGCACGCGTTCGGGCCATTCTATCACGCAGGGATGACCAGCTTCCAGGATCTCGAATAGGCCGAGATCCACGACCTCCTCGAAGCAGCCAACCCGGTACAGATCGAGGTGGTGCAGAGTGACCCCGGCCTCATGGTAAATATTCATTATGGTATATGTCGGACTATATACATCTCCCGCGAGTCCGAGCCCGGCCGCGAAACCCTTCGCCCAGAGGGTTTTTCCGGCCCCCATGCCGCCATGAAGCAGAACGAGGGCGTGGGGAAACGCCCGGGCCAGGCTCGCAGCATGGGCGAGGGTGTCCTCGGGAGAAGCGCTCGCAAAGGGGGTTGGGGGGAGATTCCGGCTCATCAGTCTCTCAACTCGGTGGCGAGGACGATATCTCGGTTGATCGCATCGAGGCAGGCATCGAACTTCTCGCGAAGGCTGCGGTCATCGGTCGCCTCGCGAACCTGACGGATGACGTCGATCGCCTGACGGAACGCGCGGATCAGATCCCCCTCGGGGACATCCGTCATCTGCGAGATCTCGGTGAACTCGACCCCCTTGCTCCAGGCGCACATGATATCGGCAAGTCCGGTCTCGAGCGGCTTGATGAAGGGATACCGCCGGGACAGGGCCCCGATGAAGCTCTTGGCGTCCCGGAGACGGGGAAACAGCTTTCCGTGAGGTTTTCCGCTATCCATGCCACCCCGTTTGCGGTGCTCATAGACGAGGGACAGGGCGAGGGCGTTGATTTCGTGCGTTTCCCACTCGTGGAAGACGCCCTTGAAATACAATTCGGTGACCGCAATCTCCTCGGTGTGGATCTTGGCTGCGAACTCGCCGCGGGGCAGGAGGCCCTTCTCGTCGATGTAGCCAAGTTCCCGGAGGAGCGACACTTTCTTTTCGTAGATGGGCAACTGGAGCTGTTCCTGCTTTTCGAGTTGCTCGCGCCAGTGGTCGAGCTTCTTGTGGATCTTGGATGCCTGGAGATACGCATTGGAACAGCGGTTCCGGCTCTGACAGCGGCCGCAGATATACTGCATCTCCTCGGCTTCGAGGGTCTCGAACCGTTCATCGAACTCCTTGCGCACCTGTTCCTCGGCCGGGCGGTTCCGGCGACCGCGCAGGCCGTTGCTGATCCGGGCCATCTGCTGGTTCATCGTGTTGTGCATGTCGCGCATCTTGCGGTGGAAGGCCATGTAGGCTTCGAGATCGTTCGTTTTTTCGTGGCAGCGCGGCAGAACACGGTCGAGTTCGGATCGGAACGCGGCGACTCGCTCCGCGAGTTTCGGCAGGTGGCGGTTCGCCTGGAACTGGGCGAAGTTGCGCTTGAGAATCGTGCGCACCTCGTCGTCCTCATGGCCGGCATACAGGTTCAGGACGCTGTTGAAGGAGAGGTCGAACTGGCTCATCAGGGGCTCGATGTCGCCGTAGACGAGCCGCTCGGTCTCGTCGATGTCGAGGTCGCGGGGCTGGTAGGGGACGACGACCCAGCCCATCGGGTCGATGCCGCGGCGGCCTGCGCGGCCCGAGATCTGGCAGAATTCGAGGGCCTTCATCGACCGGAAGCTGCGGCCGTCGAACTTCTTGAGGGCGTCGAAGGCGACGGTGCGGGCGGGCATGTTGACGCCGACCGCGAACGTCTCGGTCACGAACAGGGCGCGCACGATTCGCTCGGCGAACAGCACCTCGACAAGCTCTTTCAGCTGGGGAAGCAGCCCGGCGTGGTGGACCCCGACGCCGCGGATCAGCTGCTCGCGCAGCTCATTCGCGCTTTCCAGCATCCAGAGCGAGTATTTCTCGATCTGGGCATCGACCATCGCGGTGATGCGCTCCTTCTCGGCCCGGCTGGTAAAGTCGAAATGGCGTGCCGTCTCCTTCGCCATCTTGTTGGCGCCGGCCCGAGAAAAGACGAAATACAGGACCGGCAGCCGGTCCTGCGACTGGAGGTTGCGGATGATGTCGAAGTGCCGGTATTCGGTTTTCTCGTCCCCCCGCTTCCGGCGCTGGGGATCCTCGAGCTCGCAGGATTTGCGGGCCCGCTTGTTCAGCTCCTTGAACGTCAGGAGAGACTTTTTATAGTAAAAGAGATAGGAAAGCGGCACGGCGCGCTCGTTGTGGGCGATGACCGACACTTTGTGGTCCAGCACTGATTCGATCCAGCGGGCGAGCTCGGCGTAGTTGGGGATTGTCGCCGAAAGGGCGAGAAACCGGACGGATTTCGGGGAGAAGATGATCGACTCCTCCCAGACGGTTCCGCGCTCGATGTCCCCGAGATAATGTATCTCATCAAATATCACATAGGCGACGTCGGAGATCGCTTCCGGATCCTCGACGGCCATGTTCCGGTATACCTCGGTCGTCATGATGAGGGCCTGGGCCTCGCGGTTGATGACGACGTCACCGGTCAGGATGCCGACCTTGTCGCCGTAGAGGCGGGAAAAGTCACGGTATTTCTGGTTCGAAAGGGCCTTGATCGGCGAGGTGTAGATGATGCGCCGGTCGGTCTGGAGGACCTTCTCGATCAGATACTCGGCCACGAGCGTTTTGCCCGAGCCGGTTGGGGCCGCGAGAACGAGCGAGTGGCCGTTTTCGATCTCGGTGATGGCCTGAATCTGGAATTTGTCGAGGACGTAGCCGCGGTAATTGATATTTAGTTCCATATATTATTCTGATGATGCCGCTTTCGTTTCGGTGTTGTATCGGATGAGCTGGCCGTTGAGCCGCCGCTTGACCATGCGCTGTTCCTTGGGGCTCCATTCCTCGGTTTCGACCATCGCATCGCCGGACAGGGTGACCGTCGAGCTGGCCCGGTCATAATCGAGGTGGCGCGCCTGGCCGAACCGTTCGCGGTCCTTGACCTTGACGTTGCCGCTGAAGTGCATGGCTCTCGTGTCCCGGTCGCCTTCCATCGCGTCCGAGGAGATCAGCAGCCAGGAGTAGGTCGCCAGGTCCCAGGTTCGTTCCTCGAGCCGCACGGTGACCGCGCTCGAGGCGCTGATGGTTCCCGAGGCGTCATTCCAGACAATGTCTGTTGCGTCGAGGGTCATCTCGCGGGTCGACTTCTTTTCCGGAAGGGACTCCTTGCGGAAAAGGCGAGGCGCCTGGGTTGCATGAAGCCGGCGCGGGTTCTGATACAGGTGGGCAAGGCTGCATGTGAGAAGATCCGGGGGACGGGTCATGCGCACGTTGCCTTCCAGAGTGATGTGGTCTTCGGTGAAGCGCAGGGACGCTGCGGTGATCGTCGTTCCGGGGAGGGTGTCCGGCACCAGGAACGGGGCCGTGGCGATCGGCGGCGGCAGTTTCCGGGGCGCGAACAGATCTTCCGCGCCGGCCGTGGTGGCTCGGGACGCGAAAAGAAGGATCAGAAAAAGGGAGATCTGGCGCTGCATCTGGAATTGCCATGCAGTATACCCGCCCCCCCGTGCTGTTTACAACCCTGCGATCGCGGGA
>DATCTT010000332.1:0-3694 GCA_036567845.1 Candidatus Ozemibacteraceae bacterium
GGCTCACCTTGGGGATCTCGACGAGCCGATCCACGATTTTGCGCAGCAGGAACGAGCCGGGGCAAATCAATTCGAGCTCGCGGCGCCGTTCCGCCGTCTCGCGGTCGAAGGTGAAGTGCAGGAACTCGTAGCCGTTGAAAAAGGCCCGCTCAGCCTCGGGAATATACGCGCTCCAGACGCCGGCATCCGACTGGGTGCGGGTGATGCCGACCTTGTCCATGAACGAGAAGACGAGGGCCTGAATTTTACTCGTTTCCATTGAAGATGTCCTCCTGGGCGCGGGTGATGTCCTGATGGGTCTTGAGAGCGCGCTCGAGCTTGTTGCCGAGGGTCTGGAACTTGCGCTTCATCGCCTCCTGGTTGGGCGACATGGTGACGATGTCGATGATGATCTGCTCGAGCGTCTTCTTCGAGTGCATGTTGCCGAGGATCATCTCAAGCTCGCCGATGATCAGCCGGAACATGTTGATCTTCTTGTCGAGCAGTTCGAGCACGTAGGACTCGATCGTGTCGCTCGCGCTGAGGTTGATGATGTGCACGTCGTCGGTCTGGCCGAGGCGGTGGATACGACCGATCCGCTGTTCGATGCGCATCGGGTTCCAGGGCAGATCGTAGTTGACCAGCACCTTGCAGAACTGGAGGTTGCGGCCTTCACCGCCAGACTCGGTCGAGATGAGAATCTGGTTCTTGGTCCGGAATGTCTCGATGCAGGCATCCTTCTCGGACTGGGACAGCTGGCCGTTGAACACCGAAACCGAGTAGCCGCGCTCGCGCAGCAGCGTCGTCAGGTAGTCCTGGGTGCCGCGGAACTGGGTGAAGATAATCAGCTTCTCGTTGAGGTTGCCCAGCAGTTCGAGCAGCACTTCGGTCTTGCGGGACATGCCGACGTTACTGGCCAGATCGAGCAGCCGCTTGAGCGAATCATCGAAATCGTCCTTGTAGAAGTTGCTGGAGATCATCTTCGTCAGGGCGCGTTTGAGGGCCTGAGTCGAGCTTCCCATCAGCTTCTGGAGAAGGATCAGGGTCAGGCGATTGATTCCGCGCGGATTGTTGTGGGTCGGCAGGGTGAAATACCGGCGGCGGATGAAATCCGTCAGTTCGCTGTAGAGACGGGCCTCATCGGGCTTGAGCGTGATCGTCTGGGTGTGCACGAACCGCTGTGGAAACTTGATCATCGTGTCGCTGCGGCGGTGCCGGATCATGATCTCGGATAGCATCGCCCGGAGCTTGACCGAGTTTTTTGGGATGCGTTTGTCACGCTCGGCCAGGAAGTCGCCCTTGAACTTCTGGAGGGTCGAGAGATGGCCCGGCTTGAGAATCGTGATCAAATTGAACAGCTCGATCAGATCGTTCTGGATCGGCGTCGCTGTGAGCATCAGCAAATACTTGGTCTTGATCGAGTTGACGAACTTCCAGTTTTGGGTCTTCTTGTTCTTGAGCTTGTGGGCTTCGTCAATGATCAGCAGGTCGTAGTTCACCTTCTGGACCGACTTCTGGTTTTTCTGGCTCTTGGCCGTGTCGAGCGAGGCGATGACGAGGTCGGACTGCTCCCAGTCGGTGATCTCGTTGTGGTTCTTGAAGCTGAGATCGAACTTCGTCTTGAGTTCCTGCTGCCACTGAGTGATCAGCGAAGCGGGGGTCAGGATCAACACCTTGCGCACCATGCCGCGCAGCAGATACTCCTTGAGGATCAGGCCGGCTTCAATCGTCTTTCCGAGGCCAACCTCGTCGGCCAGCAGTGCCCGGCCGTTGTATCGGCCAAGCACGCTGTGAACCGTGTTCAACTGGTGCTGGTAAGCCGAGACGCCAAAGCAGGTCTTGAGGGACAGCAGATCCTGTTCGTCGGTGCGGGCGTTCATCTCCTCACCCTGCAGGATCAGGCCGGTCTCGGCATACGGCGAGAAGTCGCCGGTGATCAGCTTGCGGAGCACCTCGAGATTGCCGGGCATATACTGAATCGGCAGATCTGCAGCGGGCCTCACCGAGACGGTGACGGCATCAACATCGGAAGTGACGCGCGCCGACTCGGGCATGACGCGGACGAGTTTGTATTTGCGCTCCGCGAGGCTGATCAGCTCGATGCCGATCTGGTCTCCCTCGCGCATGCCGCTCTTCTCCCACCACTCGCCGAACGTGAGGCAGACCATATAGCCGCGGCCCTTGTGATAGATCGCGGAGTGCACGACCTCGGCCTCGTCCACGAACAGGATCGAGCTCAGCTCCTCCTTGAAGGGGAACAGGCGGTGCATCTCGGGCGTGAGGAATAGATAGCCCTCCTGGAAAGCCTTTCCCTTCACCTGAAATGCCACGCCGGACTCGCCGACGGCGTTGATCTGGACAAGTGGTGATTTCATGCCTGGCCCCCGTTTCGCGGTCATCGTATTCGTCATCATGCCTTGTCACCCGCTTCCGTCGGGATGACCAGCTCGGATCCGATCTTGAGGTTCTTCGGGTTGAGGCCCGGGTTCGCCTTGATCAGCAGCCCGGCTTTCGTGGCCTTGCCGTAGAACCGCTTCGCGATGATCGCAAGCGTGTCGCCGTTCTGAACGGTGTACCGGCGAACGCCCTGTACATCCGCAGCAGCCGGGGAAGCGGCGGCTTGGGCGGTCGGGGTCTTCACCGACTCTTTTTTGCCGGCTGCTGTCTTGCTGTCGGAAAGGGGCCGCACGTCGACGATGATCTCCTCGCCGGGCTTCACGGCCGCGCGGGCTTCGATAAAGTTGAGGTCGGCGATGGTGCGGACGTGGTCGGCACTGCCGTAATACCGCTCGGCCACCGTCTGGAGTGTATCACCGGCCTTGACGACGTAGATGACCAGCTCTTCGTCGATGGTGCGGAGGGTCTTGAACTCGTTCGGATTGATGACCCGGGGCTTGGCGGCCGTGACAGCGGCGGGCGCCTGGACGGCAGCGGGGGTCGTGGGGGCTACCGGTTTCGCCGGCTTCGCGGCGACGGCCGGAGCTGAAACGGGAGCCAGGCCGGCTTTCACGGCGGGCTTCGTCATGGTCTTCGCACCCGTGCGGGGTTTCGCGGCGGTAACCAGCTCGTTCTCGAAGGGAACTTCGGCGGGCGGGGTTCCGGCAGCCGGCTCGGGCGGTGCCTCGGTGAACAGGGTCGTCACGGCGGCGCCGTCAGACGTCTTGCGGGTTGCGGTGTTGGGGCCGCCGATTGCATCCGACCAGATTTTCCGGCCACCGAGACGGGCGAACACCCGGACCATCCCGGCCCTGGAGGTCTCGGCCAGCGGCACCCGGAGGCGGAAGGTCTTCATCGCCCCGCCGGCGAGATCGCCGGTTGGCCGGAGCACGAACGTCTTCACGCCTTTCGTCCCCTGCACTTCGACACCAATGTCAAAACTGCCGGCACGGATCGTGCTCTGGTCAGGGTTGAACACGTGTGCGAGAACGACGCTCTTGCCGTCGGCGACGGCGGACTTGCCACCCGGCAGCCGGTCGAGCACGTAGCCACCCACAACGGGTTCGGCGGCCAGGGGAGTTCCGATTGCCAGCAGACCGGCCAGCAGACCAAGGTTCCGAAGTGTTTGCCTCATGGTTGTCTGTCTCCTGAAAACGAGGTCGGTTATTCTCTGAGAAGATTATCGGCATAAGGCGGCACACGATTTAGCTCCTCGATAAAAGGCGCTCCGCGGTATGGGGAGGGGCAAAACGGGTCCGTCCGGGATGCGCCATCCGGG